>DATKFM010000170.1:0-10918 GCA_035544395.1 Verrucomicrobiia bacterium | reverse complement strand
TTCCGTCGACCCGAGGAATTGCCGCAGAGCTAATCCTCGATCCAGGCGATGCGCAGCACATTGGTGGAGCCGGGCGTGCCGAAGGGCACGCCGGCGGTGACCACCAGCCGCTGGCCCTTTACGGCCAATCCCTGTTCCCGGGCGATGCGGCAGGCCTTTTCAACCATCTCGGAAAACGTCTGCACATCCTGGGTCTGCACGCAGTGGGTGCCCCAGCAGAGCGCCAGCCGCCGCGCGGTCCTGATCCGCTCGGTGAGCACGAGGATCGGCACATCCGGCCGTTCCCGCGCGGCCCGCAGCGTTGTGGAGCCCGAAGTGGTGTAGGTGACGATGGCCGCCGCCGACAGGGTATGGGCCACCTGCGCCGAGGCCGCGGTGATGGCGTCCGATGTGGTCGCTTCCGGTTCGGGATGGTGGGCATGGATCAGCCGGGCATAGAGCGGATCCTTCTCCACCCGCGTGATGATGCGGTTCATCATCGACGCCGCTTCCAACGGATACTCGCCGGACGCGGTCTCCGCCGACAGCATGACGGCATCCGCCCCGTCATAGATTGCGGTCGCCACGTCGGAAGCTTCGGCGCGGGTCGGCGTCGGCGAATGCACCATGGAGTCCAGCATCTGCGTCGCCACCACCACCGGCTTCCCCTTCTCGCGGCAGGCGGCGATGATCTTCTTCTGCAGCCCCGGCACATCCTCCGGCGGCATTTCCACGCCGAGATCGCCGCGCGCCACCATGACCGCGTCGGACTGCTCGATCAGCTCGTTGAGGCGGTCGATCGCCGCCGGCTTCTCCAGCTTCACCAGCACGGCGGCGCGCTTGTCGATCAGCCGCCGCGCCTCCGCCACATCGTCGGGACGTTGCACGAAGGACAGCGCCACCCAGTCGACATCCAGCTCCAGGCCGAAAGTCAGGTCCTGCCGGTCCTTGTCGGTCATGGCCGAGATCGGCAGCACCACGCCCGGCACGTTCACGCCCTTGCGGTCGCTCAGCTTCCCGCCGGTGACCACCGTGGTCTCGGCAAAATCCGGCCCGCAGCGCTCGACCCGCAGTTTCAGCTTGCCGTCATCCAACAGCAGGTCGGTGCCCGCCTCCAGCGCCTGAAAGATCTCCGGATGGATCAGGGAGGCGCGGCGCGAGTCGCCCTCCGTCGGCGCCATGTCCAGGCGAAAGGGCTGCCCCGGTTTCAGATCCACCGATCCGCCGGCGAACTTGCCCACCCGCAGCTTCGGCCCCTGCAGGTCCATCATGATGGCGATCGGCCGGCCGGTCTCGGTTTCGATCCGGCGGATGGATTCCACCCGCGCCCGGTGGTCCTCCGGCGCGCCATGGCTGAAATTGAGACGGAACACGTCGACGCCGGCATCGAACAGGGCGCGGATGGCTTGAGGCGTGGAACTCGACGGTCCCAGGGTGGCGACGATCTTGGCTTTTCGATTGCGAATCATATGGCTGGCAACCTAGCGGCGGATTCAGCCCCGCTCAAGCGACCATCCCATGACGCCGCTAACCGTTGCGGCTCTCCCCGGCAGCAGGTCCAGGCTTCTATTCGGTGACCAGCGTCCAGCTGTCGTCAGGGTCATAGACCTGGATGGCCTTGGCGGCGCCCTCAGTCAGATCGCCCAGGTCGGTTTGGAAGACTTTGCCGTTCTGGCTGACCATGAAGGTCATCACGCCCGAGCTGCCATACTCGGCCGGCCAGGCAATCATGGCGAAGCCGGCGATCATGTTGCCGTTGATGACATAGTCATAGCGTCCGCCGGGGGCGTTCTCACCCTGCCGGGAAATGATCCGGTAGTAGTAGCCCATGAACGGATCGTCCTTGTTCTCCAGGGTGAGATAGGCGGCATGTTCCCCGAAGAAGGGGCCGAACGGACTCAGCTCCTCGTCGGATCCCGCTGCGGTCTCCCAATAGAGGCCGTCCTTCCTTCCCGCAGTGCTGTTGACCTTCTGCGCATACTCCAGGACATCATCGCCGTCCCGGTCTTCGCTCGCATACTGCACCTGGGCATCGACATAAGCGCGCAGATTGTCGATGGCCGTCAGTTCATTTTCGCCGATGCGGCGCGCAATGATCTCGTCGGCGCCGGCAGCCGTATCGAAATGCCAGCCCTTCGCGTCGTGCACGATCGGAATCGGCATCGGCCAGGCCTCCTTGCCGATCACCATCACGCGCGTGTCCGCATTGTCCTCGCGCAGAGTCATCGATTCCTTGGCGGCGTCGAGCACCCGCCGGCGGTTCTCGCGCTCCTGCGCGGGATCGGGATTCTGCAGCTCCTCGCGGAATTCATCCCCGAGGATAGTCCAGAGCGCTTCGGTATCGTCGCTTGCCGCCGCATCCAGAATGGCCTTGGCCGCCTCCTCTGGCGTGGCGAAGTTCTGCGGCTCCGCCGCCAATGCCGGCGCAGCCATCAGCCACAGGATCGATCCAAGCGCTCCGTGGATCAGAGCGGTACGGAATTTCGTCAGGCTTGCCGGTTTATTGACTTGCATCGCTTGGCGTCTCCTTGGCTTCGGCGGGTGCTTTGGCTGGCGATCGCCTTAGCGGCGGCCGCCACCCCTTGAGCCACCGCCTCTCTGCGTCCTCATGCTGGTGCTGCCGCGGCTGCTCGACCTCGACGCTTTCGACCCGCTCCCATAGCCGCCGAAGGCGCCGGCTTGCGACCTGCTCCTGTTCTGGTTGGCCCGCTGCTGGGAGCCGCTGCGCTGCTGGGAGGCGCCGCTCCGCTGGTTCTTGTTCTGCATGCTCTTCGAACCCTTATTGCGGGATTTCGTCGCGTCCCTCTTGGACGAAGGATTGCCGAGCGCGGGGTTCTTGAGATTCGATGACTTCCTGTCGCCGGCGCGCTGCTTTTGGCCTTGGTTGGCGCCGCCTGTCTGCCTCGTTCCCTTTGCCGCCCGGTTGGAATTCGCCGGCAGCGTGCCAGCTCTCTTTTGCGCGGCCTGTTTCCGTCCCGTGGTCTGCTTCTGGCGGGCCTTGTTTCCATTCCACTTCATCTTGTCTTGGCCGTTGACGCCGCGCTGCCGGTCGGCATTGAAACGGTCGCCACTTCGATTATCAACACGATTACGATCGCCACGGTCGCCGATATTGATGTTGTCACCGCCGCCGATGTTGATGTTATCGCCGCCGACATTGATATCGATGTCGTCGCCGCCCCAATTGAATCCGTAGGAAAACGCCGCGCCGACGAATGCGCCGGTCCAGAACGCCGCCGCCGGCGAATAGTAGTAGGGATAGGGCGTCGGGTAGTAGTAGGGCGGCGGGTAGGAGGCATAGCTCTGCACGTAGACGACCTGCGGATCATAATCCGGCACATAGATGATCTCGGGATCGGCCGGCTGGATGATGACCGTTTCCTTCTCGTGCACCACGACCTGCTTCTCATCCGATTTCAGATAACCGGCGGCGGAGGCCTCGGCGCGGATCTGCTGGATCATGTCCATGACGTCTGACTGCTGGTCGATGACGGCATTGCCGAGATCTTCCGTCCACCCCAGGTCGGCGTTCATCTTGGCGACAACCTCGGGGTAGTTCAGCAGGGCCAGGACGGAAGGATCCCACTCCTCATCCGGCTGGGCCTTTGGATCCGACTTGCGCTTATCGAGCAGGCGCTGCGCCTGGACGATCTGCAGCGGGTTGGTCGCCGCCGGCAGGACGATGGCCAGCAGGTCGTCGGGATAGAACACGACGGGCGCCACCAGCTTGCGCAACTCGTCCGGCCCCAGGAGTGCCGGGGCGGCCGCGGCGTCTGTCTCCACCGCCGCCGTCTCATCCTGCGCGAAAACGGGTGCCGCGCCCGATGTGACTGCCATCCATGCGGCAAGGCCGCCCAGAAGCAGGGCTGGGAGATTTCTGAACCAGAAGCCCGGATTTCCCATCATTCTGACGATCTATCCTTCTTCCGACGCCATCCCGGCCGGCATTCTCTGCTCGCCGGTTTGCGTATTAGGACTCAAGACGGGCAATGTTACAACCGATCGGCCGGCGGGCCAGCAAAAACGCCATATGGGCCTGAACCGGCTGATTGCACAGCCATGGGTGGAGCAAAGCATGCGCACGCTGTTTACCTGCTGTCTTCTCGTTTTCCTGGGGCTGTCGGGTTGCGCGCTTCCCGAACGGCTGCTGGCGGTGCCCAAAGCCCTGACCACTCAGGCCAAGATGACTGAAGGAAATGTCACCGGGCCAGCAAACATCCGCTTCTGGGTCAATCAAGACCCTGCGCCGCTGGCAAAGGAAGGGCTGGAATCGCTCCGCCGGGAACGCGAATATCTTGCCCAATCCGGCCATACCGGCCCCCTGCCGCCGGTTGCCTTTCTCGCCATCTCGGGCGGCAGCGACAACGGCGCATTCGCCGCCGGCGTTCTGAATGGCTGGACTGCGACTGGAGATCGTCCCGAGTTCAAGGTCGTCACCGGCGTGAGCACCGGTGCCCTGATCGCTCCTCTCGCTTTTCTCGGGCCCGAGTATGACGACGAGTTGAAGACGGCCTACACCACCATCTCCAAGAAAGACATATATGAGGAACGCGGTCTCCTGGCAGCGCTCTTCGATGATGGCCTCGTTGACTCACACCCTCTTTTAAAACTGATTTCGACCTACGTGACGCCCGAGTTGCTGGCCCGCATCGCGGCGGAATATGCGAAGGGACGATTGCTCCTCGTCGGCACGACGGACCTCGATTCACGGCAGCCGGTAATCTGGAACATGACAGCCATCGCCGCGATCGGCGATCCGGGCGCGCTCGACCTCTTCCGGAAGATACTCGTGGCGTCCGCTTCGGTGCCCGGCGTTTTTCCGCCAGTCATGTTCAATGTCGAAGCCGACGGTACCCCCTATCAGGAAATGCATGTCGACGGCGGCGCCATGGCTCAGGTGATCCTCTATCCGCCTTACTTCTCGCTAGGCGAGTTTGCCGAGGAGCATCAGGCCGAACGCACAAGGACCCTCTACTTGATTCGCAACGCGCGTCTCGATCCCGATTGGGCCTCTGTTGACCGAGGAGTACTGGATATTGCCGGTCGCGCCGTCAGCTCACTGATATACTCGCAAGGCCTGGGCGACCTTTACCGGATCTACCTGGTCACGCAGCGCGACGGCTTCGACTATAATCTGGCCTACATCGACTCGGATTTCACTGCGCCGCACGAAGAAGAGTTCGATACCGGCTACATGCGGCAACTCTACGACTACGGATATGAACAGGCGCGGGGCGGCTACCACTGGCATAAATACCCGCCGGCCTATGCGCCGCCGGATGAATCAAAGACCCAGTAGGGCAAGCGCATACAGCTTCTTCAATTGATCATCCGCTTTCTGAATGAATTGCCGCGCCTTACTCCGGCAGCCCGACCTTGCGCAGATTGTCGCGCAGGCGCTTGCGATCGCTATTGCGCTTGAACGGCTCCTTGTCGATGAAGCGGGCGATGGAGAACTGCGGCAGCAGGCTCGTAAGCCTGGCCGCCGCCTCCTGCGCCTCCGCCAAGTCGCCCCGCTGGGCGTGGCAGGCTGCGATATAGGCATGCACCCAGGGCGGCTTGCTCGCCGAATGGCTGAAGGCCGAAATCGCCTCGGCGGGATCGCGGTTCACGAAATGCGCGACGGCCAGCAAATGCCAGTACCAAGTGGGATCGTGATAGGGATCGGCCTGCTTCGCCTGGGCGAACCATGACAGCGCCTCTTCCGGCCGCCCGAGATAGGCCGTCAGCGCGCCCATGGAGGTCATCTCGTCCGGATTGTTCGGATTCAGTTCCAGCGCCCTCTGGTGATACTGTTCCGCCAGGTCGAAGTTGCGCAGATGGAGCTGGATCCAGCCCAGCGTGTCCTGGCAGTCGCTGTCGTTCTCGTCCAGCCGCACGCCCTGGGTCGCCAGGTCGAGAGCGTGCTCCAGCAGCGCGTTCGATCCCGTCATGTCTCGGAACCACTCGCGCAGCAGCCCATAGGCCAACAGCGCATAGGGCCGGCCGTAGGTTGGATCAAGCTCGATCGCCTTGCCGTAGAGCCGCCGCATCTCCGCTTCTGCCTCGGGATCGCCCACAGTCAGCGCCTGGGCCCGCAGCATGCACTCATAGGCTGCCAGGCTCGAGGGCGGCTTGCGCCGCGCCTGCTCGGCGCCGATCGCCTGCAGCCGCCCCGCCACGGTGGCGACGATGGTGCGCACCAGTTGGTCCTCGATGGTGAACAGCTCCTGGGCGCGGCAATCGAATCGCTCGGCCCAGAGCTGGCTGCCGCTCTCCGCCTCGATCAGCTGCGCGGTAATGCGGATGCGTTCGCCCCGCCGCCGCACACTGCCGGTGACCACGTAGCGGGTGCCGAGTTCGCGGCCGATCTGCTTTACGTCGCTGGCGCGGTCGCGATGGTGGAACGATGCGTCGCGCGCCAGCACCGACAGCACGCGGAAACGCGACAGCTCGGTGATGACGTCCTCGCTGATGCCGTCGCTGAAATACTGCTGGCCGGGATCATCGCTCAAATTGGCAAAGGGCAGCACGGCGATGGTCAGGCGTCCGGAATCCGGTGCCTGAGCCATGGCAATGGCGGCGGCGCGCGGCGGCGTCGGCGGCCGGTAGTCCTCGGCCTGGATCTGCCGGAACAGCCCTTCCGTCGCTGCGTCGGGCGCCACGCCCAGCTCCCGCTGCAGCGCCTCGCGGCAGGCCTGGTATTGCCGCAGCGCCTCGGCGCGGCGGCCGCTGCCGGCATAGAGATGCATCAGCATCCGGTGGGTGTCCTCCCGCGCGGCATCGATCTGCAGCAGCCGCAGTGCCGTGGCGATCGACGCTTCGCCGTCCTGTTCCGCCGCCAGCCGCGCCAGGGCACCGGTCGCCAGGTTCTGCAGCCGCGTGCGCTCGATGCGCAGCCAGTCGCCGAAGCCGTCCTCCCGCAGATGCAGCCCGTCCAGCAGCGCGCCGCGGTAGAGTGCGGCCGCCTTCGGCAGGTCGCCCGATTTGGCCGCCTGCTCGAACTCCAGGGCATCGACGTCGATCAGCGCGGGATCCAGCCGCACCGCATCACCCTCGGTCTGCAGAGGGGCGCCGCCGCCCAGCGTGCGGCGCAGCTCCGCCAGCGCCTGGCGCAGGCTGGCACGTGCCTGCTCGTCGCTGCGGTCGCCCCAAAGCAAGGCGATCAGCTTGTCCCGCGGCCATGACGCGCCGATCGGCAGCGCCAGGCAGGCGGTCAGCGCGCGCAGCTTCTTGCTCGATGGAGTCAGATCGGCGCCGTCGCAACCGGCAATGGCGAAGTTGCCGAGCAGACTCAATCGAATCCGGCTTTGTGCGGACGCATCCATGTCGCGGCGCCGAGAAAAGGCCAGTTAAAAATTTACGTTTTTTTCACGGCGGCGGCAATCCATGCCATGACGGAGTCACGAAGCTTTTGCGGCCGGCTGGTCTAACCGCGCAATCAAAAAAAGTACGGGACAGGAGGTCAATAATGAAGGGCGTGGCATCGACACTGTTGGCAATCGGACTCTGCGCGGCCTATGGCACGGCCGAGCGCATGCATCGCGGGTCCGGCCGTAATCCGGTGGACCAACAGGTCGAAGACGAAATCAATTCCCGCGGCACACGGCGCGGCTGGCTGCCGAGGGTCTTCCGCCGGCGGTAGCGCCGACGAGCCTGTTTCCCACACATCGAGGTTGATCTGGGCCCTCATCCGAAGGGGAGGGGCATAGCCGTGCCTTGATCAGGAGAACGTCAACATTCGCCGAGAGCGAATGTCGCGCGGGTGAGGGGGCGTGTCCGGTTTTGCGAAGTACGGTCACGCCCCCTCACCGAATCCCGCTTGACCTTGACGCTGCGTCAAACTGTAGTTTCCGGGCTCCTTCTCATACAGGAGTTCAAAAATGCTGAAAATTCATGGTGTTCCCTTTTCCGCCCACACGCGGAAAGTCATCGTCGCCGCCCACGAAAAGGCCATTCCTTTCGAACTGGTGCCGGTCGTGCCGCTGAAGCCCCCGGCCGGCTGGACGGATCTCAGCCCCCTCGGGCTGATCCCGGCGATCGAAGATGACGGCGTCCGGCTGGCGGACTCCTCTGTCATCAATCTCTATCTCGAGCGGCGCCAGCCGAAGCCGCCGATCTATCCCCAGGAGGCCGGCGCCTACGGCCAGGCGCTGTGGATCGAAGAGTTCGTCGATAGCGGCTTGGCGCCCCATGTGCTCCGCGGCCTGCTGATGCAGCGGGTCTTCGCGCCGAAGTTCCTGAACCAGCCGCCTGACGAGGCGCTGATCAAGAAGTCGCTGACGGAGATGATTCCGCAGCGGCTGAACTATCTGGAGAAAACCCTCACCGGTGACTACTTTGCCGGCAACAGCTTTTCGGTCGCCGACATCGCCGTGGGCTGCATGCTGGTCAATTTCCACTTCGCCGGTGAAACCGTGGCCGAGAAGACCTATCCGAAGCTGCACCGCTATCTCCGGAAGATCCTCGCCCGCGATTGCTTCAAGAAAGCGCTGTCAGCGGAGTTCAAATCGGCTGATGGAATCGGCGGGCTGGATATGAGCTTGCATCGCAGCCTCGGTCACGGCTGAGGCGACGGCAGGCCATGTTCAAGATCGGAGATTTCTCGCGGGTCGCGCGCGTGTCCTGCCGGCTGCTCCGGTACTATGACGAGCTCGGCCTGCTGAAGCCTGCGGAGGTGGAGCGCGGCAGCGGCTACCGCTATTACAGCGCGTCGCAGCTGCCGCGCCTCAACCGCATCCTGGTGCTGCGCGATCTCGGCCTCAGCCTGGACGAGATCGCCGGCATCATCGACAGCAATGTTGGCGCGGCGCAGCTGCGTGACCTTCTGACAAAGCGCCGCACGCAGGTTGAGGACGCCGTCGCCGCGGAGTCCGCGCGGCTGCGGCAGATCGAATCCCGCATCGCCCAGATCGACGGCGAAAACGATCTCGCCGTCGACGATGTCGTCATCCGGCCCGAGCCCGCGCACCGCATCCTGACGGCGCGAAAGGTCGTCGCGTCCTTTGCGACGGCACGGGCACAGCTCCAGGCGGTTTCGCAATTCGTCCGCGGCAAGCTCGCCCGCGACTCCATCGGCCCGCTGCTGGCCATCGCCCATGCGCCGGAGTTCGAGCCCGACAGCATCGATGTGGAGTTCGGATTCATACTCCAGGACGGCGATCCCGCCGGCCTGCGCCTGCCCGACGGCGCGGCGCTGACCGTCCGCGAATTGCCGGCGGTGGCACAGATGGCCTCCTGCGTGCGTGTCGGCTTGCCGGAGCTGGCCCATCTCATCACCGGCAAGATCGGCCGCTATGTCGAGGCCATGGGCTACCAGTTCGCCGGCCCCGGCCGCGAAGTCTTCCTCCAGCCGCCGCGCTTCGACCGCATGGAGGAATCGGTGGTGGAAATGCAGTTTCCCATCGAAAGGGCCGGTGTTAGAGCAGCATCCTGATCGGTAATGAAAATAACGGTTTAGTTGCAAACTTCCTGGGCGGTTGAATCCTGCCGGGCGTTTCCCGGGAACCCGTACCCGCAACTGGCATCTAATCTACGGAGTGGGCGATAGGCTCGCTTCGAAGAAAATGCCGATTGGAGGGGACCACAATGCCCGTTTATGCACTGATCTTGTTCGCGGCCGGCGCGCTTGCGGGGCTGACACTCGCCGGCGTTTACGTTCTTCGCGGGCGCCTCGCGCCCTGGGCGCTGTCGCTGCTGCATGCGGCACTCGGCGCAGCCGGCCTGCTGATCCTCATTTATACCGCGGTCACCGCCGGCCTCTCGGGGGCGGCGCTCGCGGCGCTGGTCATATTCGTGATCGCCGCGCTCGGCGGATTCTACCTCGCCTCGATCCATCTCCGCGGGCAGGTGGCGCCCCGGAAGCTTGTGCTCGTCCATGCCGGTGCGGCCGTCATCGGCTTCCTGACGCTGCTGGGTGCGGTCGCGGGGATCCTTTGACGACGGCGGCGTGACGCCATGAGGATCGGCGGCCATCCGGTTCATCCGATGCTGGTTCACTTCCCGGTCGCCTTCTGGACCGTGGCGGCGGCGGCCTATCTCGCCGCTGCCGCCGGGCTGGATGATCGCGCCATCGGCATTGCCAATTTCGCCAACGGCGCCGGATTGATCATGGCTATTCTCGCGATGATCGCCGGATTGTCCGAACTGCGCCGCCTAGAGGCCCGCAGCGAGGCCATGCGTGTGGCCACCTGGCATCTGATGGTCATGGCGACCGCCTGGTTCTGCTTCCTGCTCGCGTTGCTGCTGGCCACGGCTGCCGAAACGGCAATTGATCGCTGGACGGCGCAGACCGGCGCCGCAGCCGGCGCCGGCATCGGATTCATTCTCATGGCCTTGGGTGGCTGGCTGGGCGGGCGGCTCGTCTACGAGTTCGGCGTTGGCGCCAGAGAGAAGCCGAAAGCCTAAAGCCTAAAGCTGGATTAGGGGCCAGCGTGTTGTACTAGCCTCGCTTCTCCAGCGCCTCGGCGGTGAAGAAGCAGGCGTAGGCGATGACGTTCACCGCGGGCAAGGCGAGATGGGCGAGGCCAAGGCCGACTTCATCGGCGAGCGCGCCCAGAGCGATCGGCGCTAGGAGCATCGAGACGCCGAAAGCGATCGACAGCCGCACGCTGGCAAGCTCCCGGGAATGGGGCGCTGCGCCGACGGCGAAATGCACCGACAGGGGATAAAGCGGCGCGACGCCGAGCCCGATGATGAACACGCCGACGACAGCGACTGCCGGCTGGCTGAATCCCCAATAGACGAGAAAGCCCAACAGACCGATGGCCAGCGTGCCGATCAGCAGGCGGCGTTGCGGCACCCGTTGCACCAGCCCGCTGAGGGCAACACGCCCAAGCAGCACGCCCAGCGGAAAGCCGGCGGCCGCCATCGCCGCCGATGCCGGGGCGAACCCGACCACCTGCTCGAGGAAGGCCGGTGCCCACAAGAGGATGCAATATTCCAGCGCACAGGAGGCAAC
>DATKFM010000169.1:0-3183 GCA_035544395.1 Verrucomicrobiia bacterium | reverse complement strand
GAGAGGCGCAGGTCGGCGAGCGCTGCCGGAAGCCCGAATAGCGGCTCCTTGCGTCCGCCGCTCTTTTTCCGTCCCCACGCCATGACAAACGCCGCTCATGCCCGTCCCGCCATACGGTATCGGGCGCTGTTTAAGGCTCGGTTACCGAGAGGTTAATGCGGGATTAGGAGGTGCGGCGGAGCGTGTTAGCATCGACGTCAACGATCATGTTTTCAGGGAAGAAGGCGCATGGGCCACATCGATCCGACCAGGGAAGTTTTCGCGCAATTCAAGGCCAATGACAGGCCCGGGCCGATCCACATGCTCAATCTGGTCCGGCTGCGCGAGCAGGCGGCCTATCCGGATGGCCGCAAGGCGACGGGGGCGGAAGCCTATGCCGCCTATGGCAGGGAAAGCGGGCCGGTGTTCGAGCGGCTGGGTGGCAGGATCGTCTGGCAGGGGCGGTTCGAGCTGATGCTGATCGGGCCTACAGAGGAGCGCTGGGACCACTGCTTCATCGCCGAATACCCAAGCGTCGCGGCGTTTGCCGAGATGATCCGCGATCCGGTCTACCGCGAAGCGGTCAAGCACCGCCAGGCCGCGGTCGAGGATTCCCGCCTGATCCGTCATGCGGTGCTGCCGGTCGGCAAGACGTTTGGCGAGATTCCGAAATGACCCTCTCGTCATGGCCGGCTTGACCCGGCCATCCATCAAGCGAAGCTTCTCATGAAAATGGATGGATTGCCGGGTCAAGCCCGGCAATGACGACATGTAAACAAATCGGCGGCCCCGAGGGACCGCCGATCTTTTAAGCCGCCGATCGTTGCTCTTGGATCATTGCGCCTAGCCCGCCGGGCCGGCGTCCTCGAGGATCGGGCCGAACATTTCCCAGCGCTCGCCGTTGAACCGCATCATCTGCAACTGCTTGTTGACGCGGTAATCATCCGGCGCGGTGTTGCCGACGATGCCGGGAAGGGCAAGATCGAGCACGACGTTCTTCAGGTTGGTGGCCTCCTTCATGACATTCTCGCGGGTGAGATTGTCGCCGCACTTCTGGAGCACGTAGATCATCAACTGCGAGGTCGAATAACCATAGGAGTTGAAGCTCGAATCCTTGTCGCCGTCGGGATAGTACTTCGCCATGAATTCGAAATATTTCTTCATGCCGGCGTCGTCCTTCCAGGTCGGATCGAGTGGATCCTTGGCGTAGCCGACACTGATCACGCCCTTGGAGGCTTCCAGTCCCGCCGGCTTCATGACGGCGCCGACCGAGGTGGCGTTGATGTCGAGGATATGCACCGGTTTCCAGTTGAGCTCGTGGATCTTCTTGATCGCCTGCGCCGCCTGCTTGGGTGTCGTCGCTGAGAAGAACAGGTCCGCGCCGGCATCCTTGATCTTGAGAATCTGCGAATCGATGGTCGGGTCGGAGACTTCGTACGAGGCTTCCGCCACCATCATCTTCGCCGCCTTGTCGCCGAGGCCGGACTTGATGCCGTTCAGATAGTCCTTACCGAGGTCGTCGTTCTGATAGAGGATTCCGATTTTCGCGTTCGGATGTTCCTTCAGTATGTACTGGCCGTAGATACGTCCCTCGACGAAGTAGTTGGGGTTGAACCCCATCGTCCAGGGAAAATTCTTCGGATCGGTGAACCTCGAGGCGCCGGTGGCGGCGAAAAGCTGCGGCACCTTCTTGGAATTGAGATATTTCTGCACCGCCGCGTTCGAGGGCGTGCCGAGGAGCTGGAAGGTGAGCAGCACTTCGTCGCTCTCGACCAGCTTGCGCACCTGCTCGACGGCCTTGGGCGGCGAATAGGCGTCGTCATACTGGATCAGGTTGATCTTGCGGCCGTTCACGCCCCCCTGATCGTTGATCATTTTCATATAGGCGGCCTGGGTCTTGCCGATCGTGGCATAGGCCGAGGCTGGTCCGCTGAACGGGTTGGTCTGGCCGATCTTGATCTCGGTATCGGTCGCGCCGGTGTCGTATTTTTTCTGCGCGGAGGCCGACGAGACCGACAGCGCAACCGCCAGCGCCGTGCCGGTAACCAGATGGAAAATACCCTTCCTCATATCCTTGCATTCCTCATGGGGTTGTGATTGAGCCGATGAATCTTGCCCGGAGCTTTATTGAGCCCAAACGGACGCCATCGCTACGGCGATACTGGCGGAAGGCATGTTGCATTGCAAGGAGCGCGGGGCGGCATGGCGGCGATTTCATGTTCGCGACGAGCAGCGCCCAAAGCAAAGGCATCGACTCCGATTGCACAAAAAGAATCCACGGGTGTCGCCGTGCGGCGCCCGCGCGCTGGAGGCCGGAACTTACCGTTCCGAAACGAGACCACCGGCGTCGCGGGCAATGCGACGCCGGCGGCGATCCGCCGATCGATCCGAGTTGTTTAACCGGCCGGGCCGGCATCCTCGATGATCGGGCCGAACAGCTCCCAGCGCTCGCCGTTGAACTTCATCATCTGCATCTGCTTGTTGATGCGGTAATCGGTCGGCGAGGTGTTGGTCACCATGCCGGGCAGCGACAGGCTGCCGGTGACGTTCTTCAAATTGGCCGCCTGCCGCATGATGTTTTCGCGCGTGAGGTCGTCGCCGGAGCGCGCTTACCCGGAGATCATGCTCAAACAAAAAGGTAGAGCGGGACGACGATAAGTCGTCGCGCTCTAGGCCAGCCAGAGCAGAATCAGCGCGAGCGCCGCCGGCGCCGCCTGCACATAAAGTATCCGCCGGCTCACAGTCGCTGCGCCATAAGCGCCGGCCACGATCACGCAGAGCAGAAAAAATACTTTGATCTGGAACGCAAATCCCGGATTGGGGTGAAACAGGCCCCAGACGAGGCCCGCGGCAAGGAATCCGTTATACAGCCCCTGATTGGCGGCCAGCACCGCCGATTCCGTCGCCTTCTCGATCGTATTGCGGAAGGTCTTCAGGCCCAGCGGCCTGGTCCAGAGAAACATTTCGAGAATGAGAAAATAGACATGCAGCGCGGCAACCACCGCGACCAGAAGATTTGCAATCCAGATCATGTTGCGGTCCCCAACCGACTGCGGAATTCGGGTGGACGCTAGCATGCCTTGCGTGAAAAATGCCCCGCCTGCCGATATTTTTCCGGCAATGGCGATGTCCGATTGCGAGATGGATCCATGGGCGCCACGTTGTCCGAAAATTTCGACATCGATCGGCTGTCAACGCCGATCG
>DATKFM010000168.1:0-30353 GCA_035544395.1 Verrucomicrobiia bacterium | reverse complement strand
GGAAGGCCTGGCGGTGATCATGGTTTCGTCGGAGATTCCCGAGATTCTCGGCATGTCGGACCGCGTGCTGGTGATGCGGGAAGGGCGGATGGCCGGCTTGTTCGACCATGCCGAGCTATCGCCGGAGACCCTCGTCCGTGCTGCCACCGGCAATGTGAAGGAAGCTTAGGGAATGTCCGCGAAGTCTATTCTGGCGCAACGCGAAACGTTGCTGGTGGTGGCGATCCTGTTGTTGCTGGCCGCCATCACCATTCGGTTCCCCGGTTTTGCCGCGCCCGCCAACCTTGCGAATGTATTCAATGACACGGCAATTCTGATCATCCTGGCGCTCGGGCAGATGGCCGTGATCCTGACGCGATCCATCGATCTTTCGGTCGCCGCGAATCTCGCGCTGACGGGAATGGCGGTCGCCATGATCAATGATGCCTCGCCGGAAACGCCGCTGGCGCTGGCTATTCTCTTGTCGGCCGGCCTGGGCCTGGCGCTAGGCGCAATCAACGGGCTCTTGATCTGGAAACTGGACATCCCGCCGATTGTCGTCACGCTGGGAACACTGACCATCTATCGCGGTTTGGCCTTTGTGCTGTCGGGTGGGCAATGGGTCAACGCCCACGAGATGACACCGGAGTTTCTCGGTCTGCCGCGGCATGTGTTTCTCGGATTGCCGATCCTCTCCTGGATCGCGGTGGTGATCATCGGCATCGCGGTCGTTATCCTCGGCCAGACGAAGCTTGGACGCAGTCTCTATGCTGTGGGTGGCAATCCGGTGGCGGCGGTCTACGCGGGAATCGATGTGGGGCGGACGCGGTTCTATGCCTTCTGCCTGTCCGGATTGTTGGCCGGCATCTCCGGCTATCTCTGGGTGGCGCGCTATGCGGTCGCCTATGTGGATATCGCGGGCGGCTTCGAGCTCGACGTCATCGCCGCCTGCGTCATCGGCGGCATCTCGATATCAGGCGGCATTGGCTCGGTCGGCGGCGCGGTGCTCGGCGCCTTGTTCCTGGGCATAATCAAGAATGCGCTGCCGGTTGTGAACGTGTCGCCCTTCTGGCAGATGGCCATTTCCGGCGCCATCATCGTGGCGGCGGTCGCCATCAATGTCCGCAGCGAGCGGGTGAAGGGCCGGCCAATCCTGCGGCCTGCGCGTGCGGCTCCATGAGTGTGGAGCCGCAGATGGCGCGACGGACGATTCCGGATCGCCTGGATACGCGCCTTGGCCGTTGGGTCAAGAGCTGGGAGGCGCTGCTGCTGCTCGTCTTTGCCCTGATCTTTGTCGCCAACTCCCTGGCGTCCCCCTATTTCCTCGATTCCTGGAATCTGTCGGATGCCACCTTCAATTTCACGGAGAAGGGCATCATCGCGCTGGCCATGGGGTTCCTGATCATCGCCGGCGAGATCGATCTTTCGGTCGCGGCGATCATCGCGCTGGCCTCCACCGCCATGGGTGCGGCGGCCCAAGCCGGCATCGGACCGGCCGGACTTTGCGCCATCGGGCTCCTCGTCGGCTTAATGTGTGGCGCCTTCAACGGATTTTTGATCACCCGGGTGGGCCTGCCGTCGATTGTCGCCACCATCGGCACCATGAGCCTGTTTCGCGGCATCGCGTATGTCGTGCTCGGCGATGGCGTTTACAAAGGATATCCATCAGGCTTCGCCTATTTCGGCCAGGGTTACGTCTGGTGGGTGTTGTCCTTCGAATTTGTGGCCTTCCTGCTATTGGCGGTAGGAGCCTATGTGCTGTTGCACCGGACGGTGTTTGGCCGGGCCATCTTCGCCATTGGCAATAACAACTTCGCCGCCCGGTTTTCCGGCATCCGTGTCGAGCGGGTCAAATTCCTGCTGTTCCTCATGACCGGTGTCGCCAGCGGCATCGCAGCGATCATGCTGACTTCGCGGCTCGGATCCACGCGCCCGTCGATCGCCTTCGGATGGGAACTCGAAGTCGTGACCATAGTCGTGTTGGGTGGCGTGAGTATTCTCGGCGGCTCTGGGACGATTCCTGGGATCGTCATCGCCGCCTTTGTCATGGGCGTCGTGACGTTCGGTCTCGGGTTGTTGAACGTGCCCGGCATCGTAATGTCGATCTTCATCGGCTTGATGCTCATCGCGGTGATCGCGCTGCCGATCCTCGTGCGGCGCCTATTGAGCCGGGGAACCGCCTGATGCCTGATGCCGCCACCCATGAGAAGTACGCCTTCAAGATGCAGCTTCTGCCGGGCAAGGCGGATGAATATAGGCGCCGCCATGATGCCATCTGGCCGGAGCTTGCGGCTCTGCTGAAGGACGCCGGGATCTCCGACTATTCCATCCATCTGGACGAAGAGACGGGAGTCCTCTTCGGGGTTCTGCGGCGCCGGAAGGATCACAAGATGGCGGACCTTCCCTCTCACCCGGTCATGCGGCGGTGGTGGAACTACATGGCGGAGCTGATGGCGACGCATTCCGACAAGGCGCCCATCGCGACGCCTCTGCGCACCGTGTTTCATCTGGACTGACGCAGAGCGGGTTCGTGGCCTTGCCCGTATCGAAACATCGCCATGTCGCCGTTCTCGATGTCGGCAAGAGCAATGCCAAGCTCGTTCTCTTTGATCTGCAGGAGGGGCGGGAGACGGCAGCCAGGGTCATGCCGAATGAGGTACGCTCCGACGGCCCATATCCGCATTTCGATGTTGACCGCATCTTTGACTTCGCACTGGGCGCGATGGCGGAGTTGGCGCGCTATCAGCCTGTTAATGCCGTCTCGATCACGACCCATGGCGCCGCGGCTGCGCTGCTTGCTGGTTCAGGATTGGCGTTGCCGGTGCTGGACTACGAATTTGCGGGGCCGGACACGCTGGCCTCACTCTATGATCAGATGCGGCCCGAATTTGCGGAGACATTTTCGCCGCGCTTGCCGCTGGGACTCAATCTCGGCGCTCAGTTGTTCTGGCAGGCCCGCACATGCCCGGCAGCGTTTTCGAAGGCCGATCGACTTGTCACCTATCCTCAGTACTGGGCTTGGCGCCTGACGGGGATCAGCGCTACCGAGGTGACTTCGCTCGGCTGCCATACCGATCTCTGGAATCCCCGTCGGCAGGGGTTTTCAAAGCTGGTGTCGCTCCTTGGTTTGGGTGCGATCATGGCGCCGACGCGCTTCGCTTTCGATCAATTGGGACCCGTGCTCCCCGATGTCGCGCGGCATATCGGCTTGCCCGCAGGGGTACCTGTTTACTGTGGCATCCATGATTCCAATGCGTCCCTTCTGCCTCATCTGCTGGCGCGGCAGCCGCCCTTCGCGGTCGTATCGACAGGGACCTGGGTCATCGTGCTCGCGGTCGGGAGTTCTCTTGAGTGTCTCGACGAGAAGCGCGATACGCTGGCCAATATCGATGCCTTCGGCCGGCCGGTGCCCTCGGCGCGTTTCATGGGCGGTCGGGAATATGAACTGATTACCGCGGGCGCTGCCGATGATTTCGACGACAAGTCTGTGCGGCGGGTGTTGGAGAATCAGGTCATGATGCTGCCGTCCCTCGTGGAGGGCTCCGGCCCCTATCCCCATCGCAAGGGCGGGTGGGCCGATGGGCAAAATCCCTCTAGCCCAGGGGAAGCCGCTGCCGCCGCCACTTTCTATCTGGCCTTGATGACGGAAACCTGCCTTGGTCTCGCCAGCGCCCAGGGGCCAACCGTGATTGAAGGCCCAATGGCGAAGAACAATCTCTATTGCCAAACGCTGGCAACGCTGACCAGACGAGCCGTTATACCCAGCGGCGGAACGACCGGCACCGGCGCCGGGGCCGCGCTCTTGGCGTGTGGCTGTAAGACTGACGTAGCGAAATTGCAAGCTGCGCCAACCGGCGGGCCGGGCCTGATTGATAGTTCGCTACTTGGCAAGTATGCGGAAGGTTGGAAGTCTCGAGTCCGCAGCGTACCGTCGGCGTGAAACAGGTATGGGTTTCTGTCCGGTTGTGGCACGCGGCAGCATGGTGGGGTTTAGGCACGGTTGTGCGCAATCTTTGAGTTAGTGGCGATCGTACGCCAGTCTTCGAGCTCCAGAGCACTGCAAAATTGGACAGACCGCGGATCATTTACGTCAGTAAGTGACATACCACACTAGAAAATCAGAGGAAAACACGTCTTGCCGCAATGTTATGTTTTCGACCGAAGCATACCTCGGCTAGCATCCCTTGGCCGCCGGGCCTGGTTCCCGCTTTTCCTGGCGTTTTCGACGTGCCTTGCCGTCTCTTCGGGTTCCGCTGAGGATAGTTTCGTCGGCCGCGAGGTCTGCACCACCTGCCACAAGGCCGAGGCAGAAAGTTGGCGCGGATCGGATCACGACCTGGCGATGCAGGAAGCGACCGAGAGCAACGTCCTCGGCGACTTCGACAATGCGAGCGTCGAGCATTACGGCGTGACTTCCACATTCTCGCGCAGGGACGGGAAATACATCGTCAGCACTGACGGCCCCGACGGCAAACTGCATGACTACGAGGTCGCCTACACCTTCGGCGTCTATCCCCTACAACAATATCTGATCGCCTTCCCGGGCGGCCGGTTTCAAGCACTGGGGCTGGCCTGGGACAGCCGGCCCGCAGCAGAGGGCGGGCAGCGCTGGTTTCACTTATACCCGAATGAAGAAATTCCCGCCGGCGATCCGCTGCATTGGACGGGGGCCAACCAGAACTGGAATTTCATGTGCGCCGATTGCCACTCCACCAATCTGCGCAAAAATTTCGATCTGATGGCGAATGCCTATCAGACGACATGGTCGGAGGTCGACGTATCCTGCGAGGCTTGCCACGGACCGGGGTCCCGCCATGTCGCCTGGGCAAATGCGCCGGAGGGCGCTGCGCCTGATGCCACCCATGGATTGCCGGTCAGCTTCCGCGATCCTGGAGCAGGACTCTGGGAATTGGCTCCCGGCGCCGCGACAGCGACGCGCACGGCGCCGCGGCAATTGCACGCCGAAGTGGAGACCTGTGCTCGCTGCCACGCCCGCCGGCGCGAGATCGCATCCTCCTACAGCTACGGCCATCCCTTCCTCGATACCCACATGCCCGATCTGCTCACCGCCGACCGCTATCACGCCGATGGCCAGATCCTCGATGAGGTCTATGAGTATGGCTCATTCCTGCAAAGCCGCATGTTCCAGGCGGGCGTCACTTGTTCGGATTGTCATGATCCTCATAGCCTGAACCTGCGGGCCGATGGCAACGCCGTTTGTGGCCAATGTCATCAGCCGGCAACGTTCGACGCCGAGTCCCATCACCATCATCCCGTGAAGTCGACCGGCGCGCAGTGCGCAAACTGCCACATGCCGGCGCGAACCTATATGGTGGTGGATGTCCGTCGCGATCATGGGATTCGCATACCGCGGCCGGATCTCACCGTCGCCATCGGCACGCCAAACGCCTGCAACAACTGCCACAGCGACAAGACCGCGGAATGGGCTGCCGCAGCCGTGACCGACTGGTATGGCGAAAGCGTCAGCGCCACGCCGCACTACGGAACGGTGATCGATGCCGGGCGGCGGGGACAACTCGGCGCCGATCAGGCGCTGAACGCCCTTATTGTCGATGGCGGCAAACCCGCCATTGTCCGGGCGACGGCGCTCTCCCTGCTGCCGCAATTCACGGCGAACGTCACGCGGGAGATGATCAATGCCTATCTCGCGGGCGTCGGCGATGCCGATCCCCTGGTGCGCGCTGCGGCCGTTGATGCGTTCGCGCCGTTTGCTCCCGAGGAAAGGCTGTCGGTAATCGGCGCCTTGCTTACCGATCCCGTGCGTGCCGTGCGCATTTCCGCTGCCCGGATGCTCGCGGCCGTTCCGCCGCAATCGATGACACCGCAGCAGCAGGCAGCGTTCGAAAGCGCGGCCACGGAGTTCGTCGATGCCCAGATGGCCTCGGCAGACCGGCCGGAAGCGCATGTGACGCTTGGCTCGTTCTATGCCGATCGCGCGCAAGCGGAACCTGCCGAGGCTGCCTATAGGACCGCACTTAGGCTCGATCCCGCTTTCGTGCCGGCTCTGGTGAATCTAGCCGATCTCTACCGCGCCATGGGGCGCGACGCCGACGGTGAACCGTTGTTGCGCCAGGCGGTGACGATCGATCCCGGCAATGCCGTCGCCCGCCATGCCCTCGGGCTGCTGCTGTTGCGAATGCAGCGGCTGAATGACGCGATGCCGGAACTGGCACAGGCGGTTCAAGCGGCGCCCGGTAACACGCGCTATGCTTATGTCTACGCCATCGCGCTCCACACGGCCGGCCAAAGCCCGGAGGCCTTGCGTGTCCTCCGCACGGCCCATGAAACGCGCCCGGCCGATGTCGATGTCCTGATCGCCCTAACCACGATCTCGCGCGATACCGGCGATCTGGCGGCGGCGAAGGATTACGCCGCGCAGCTCCTGCACGTTGCGCCCAATAATCAGGACGCGCGCGCCCTGTCGCAATCGCTCGGGCCTGCGCAATAGTACAGGAGTTGGACGGCCTACTGCATGTTAGCCAGAATCGGCGGTACTTTCTTCCACGGATAGCCATGACGCGACTGCTGATAGGCGTAGTCAAACAGCGCGTTCATGTAGCCCTTGTCGAAATCACCCGCTTCCGGATGTGAGAAATCGCTGCCGATATAGGCAAGGTTGTAGTCGACGCCGTCGCGTTGGGTGACGAAGTAGATGCGCAGCAGATCGTTCGTGCCGCTTGTATGGATCATCGTGGAGACCGCGCGGCCGGCGATGCTCAGCGTCTGGCGCTCGACCGATTGCCATTCCGGGTCCTCGCGGGCATTGCGGATCAGATAGGCCGTGCGGCTTCGGTGCGCCAGCTTGTTGATATCGATGCTCGGGGGATAGAGGAACATCTGCGCGATCGCCCCGCCGTCGACATGCAGCTCCTGATATTGCTTGCCGTCGAGTTCGACATCGATCATCACGGGCTGGAAGAAGCCGGGAACGGCTGACGATGCGCGCAGGATCTTGCGGATAAGATCGAGGGCGCCGGGGTTCCCGCTCGCGGCAATGGCGCCGATGTTCCAGATGTTGGCCCGCTCGGCATCCAGATCAGTGGTGCCGATGAGGAGCAGCCGGCCTTTCTTGTATTCACGGGCAATGGCCGCCAGCAACGGTTCATCGACATATTTGGATATCAGATCGAAAAGCGGCGTGGTGTCGGCGAGGGCGTCGCCGAAGATGCCGCTGATGAAGCCGCGTTCACTGTAGATATCGTCGGCGGAGACCGTGGTATAAACCGCTCGGAGCTGTGGATCGTATGCCGGGCCGAGAAATGCGAAGGGGGCGATGAGGGCTCCGGTGCTGACGCCGGTCACAACCTGAAACTCAGGGCGGCCGCCGGCTTCGGTCCATCCAGCCAGAATTCCCGATCCGAACGCGCCGTTGTCGCCGCCGCCGGAGATGGCCAGGAAGTAGGCCTCGGGCAATTGAGCATCCGGCGCCAAGCCCAGCGTTGCTCTCTGGCGCTGGAGAGACAGCGCCCATTCCGCAATAACGGCGTCCTGCTCCAGCAGGGGGAAGAAGCGCGCGTTGGCGAGGCCTAGCGGAAGTGCTCTGGACGTTTCAGTGGTCGGGACGGGCGGCAAGCGTTCCGGCGCGGAGCAACTCTGGAGCAGCGGCAGGACGACAATCGCAAGAACGGCCAGGAGTGCGCGATTCCAGGGCCATTTCCGAGTGACGAAGGGTCTTTCCGAAGGCCAGCCAAATGGCTTTGCGACACCGTGGGATTGCACTCTCATAACTCTCTTCCTACCAAGCCAATCGAGGTCGTTGCCCGGCAAGCCGGCGCCTCAAAAGCGTATGCTTCCGCCGATGATTGGCCCCTGCATGGCTACATCGTAGAGGAAATCTCCGTCGTCGAAGTCGACCGACAGATAGCGGTAGCCCGCTTCCAGCGTAATTGACTCGTTAAGCTGATACTGGATTGCTCCCAGAACCTGCCAATCGAGATCGGCGCCGACGCCAAACCCACCGACATCGCCTTCGGCTTTGATCGCAAAACCGCCGCCGAGCTTGATCTGACCGGCCATGCCGACGATAGGATCGATCCAGTTTTCGCCGTTGCCCGCCTGCCGGGTAGCGAGGGGACCACTAAGTGTAAGGTTGGAGTCCAGCATCCAAAGGCGCGCTCCGGCCAGCAATTCAAGATTGACGGAGTTGGTCTGAACAACCCGGTAAGAACCGCCAACGGTCAGGATCAGAGTCTCAAGTTTGGCCTCCGCTGTCAGGGGCAACGGACCGGGCGAGGCGCCATCGGCCTCAACGCCGAGATAAATGAAGTCGGAAAGAAAGGCGAAGCGGTCATACCGTACTTCGCCGGCGAGCATCATCGGCGGCGGGAACCAGTCGATGCTCTTGAAAATCTCGTCGAAATCGACGTCGATCTCCGCTGGCGGCAAGCCTCTCACGCCTACATTGCCGCTCATGCTTGCTGCCCAAAGATAAGCGGTCAGCTTGATCGATAAAGGAGATTCCGCCCATGCCGGCTTATTCTCCGATTTTAAAGCATCCGCCGCTTCCTCCTGCCCGAAGGCCGGCGGCCCGCATAGGACAAAGCCAATGGCGAGAAGTGCCGTTGGAACTAGGAATCCGATCCGCACGACTTCCTTCCTATCCGCAGTTTTACAGCGGACTTATTGTGGTTTGGGCATAAGCTTAGAAGGACACTAGCGTATGAAAAGCAGCTCTCTGCGCTCCGACCGAAGCTTTTAGAGTCAGATTGATCCAGCCCCAACCGAATGATGATATTAGATACTATGTAACACAAGCTATTTTGCCGCGAGACGGGCCTGCTGACTTTCTTAAATCCCAGACCCGGGTCTGCCGGCGGCTAAAAATCCACCAGTGGCTGGAATGTAGGGGCGGGCCGGCCCAGGAGATCGAGGAACTCCTGAGCGAATTTCTCTCGGTACCAGATTTCGAAGTCGGCGAACGCCGCCACCGCATCGCCAGCCGCCTCGCCGTCGCCTTCAACGAGAAACATTGCTGCCTGGATTGCCGCCGCCACCGGCCGTAGATGCTCGCGCATCTCTTCATATCCGGTACGGGCCTCGCTCCAGCCGGTCTCGGCCGCAGCCAGCGCCAGTTGCGCCGCGATGCCCGTTTCGGCCCCGCTCGCGCCTGCCGCGTTCGCCAGATCCTTGAGGAAATTATACCGCCGGGAGAGGCGTGTGCGCTCCGACTCAAGAAGCTGCAGCCGCCGCCGGCTTTCCTGACGATACGTGGCCTCTTCCTGCTGCTTGGCGTCAGCTTCGCGCCGCAGGCGCTCGAGAAACTCAGCCGTCATCGCCATGACCTAGGAGTGGCGGAAGAGAGTGGGAGTCGAACCCACCAAGGACCGGCTTACGGCCCCTACAGGATTTGAAGTCCAGCCGCCCCACCGGGAACGAGTCTCTTCCAGGGTTGTCGTCGGTCATACTTGCATCATGGCCCGGCCGCGCCAAACCGATTCATCTTCTCGCGGCTCAACGTGCGCAGATCGCCGTTGCGCACCGTCACGCCGGCCCGGTCGAAGAATTCCAGGATCTGGATGGCGACCTTGCGGCCGGAGCCGATTTGATCGCGGAAGCTGGCGGCCGTCACCGCCTTTCCCGGGCTGCCGGCGGCAATGCGGTCGGCTATGGCGATCATCTCCGCGAGGGTCGTGCGCAGGAAGAAGTGATCCGGCGCGACCTGCGCCAGTTGCCCCATCTTCGCGAGGCGGCGCAGCAATTGCCGCACATCCTCTTCGCGTACCGACAGAGCCTCGGCATAGTCGCGGACCCGCGGGGGCTGGAAACGATTGCCCTTCATCAGCGCCTGGATGCGCGACCACAGTTTCTCGTCCGCGGGTGTCAGCCGCAAGCTGTGACCCGGCAGGCGCAGCCAGGGTCCATCGGCTTCGATCGCCTTGTCGTGCAATAATTCGGCAAGGATCGCGGAGAACACCGGCGGCGGCAGGCGCGCCGGCGTAGCCAGCCGCAACCGCTCGGACTCGAGGCCGGCGCTATCCGGCGTCCTCTTGTGGTGGGCGCCCAGGGTTTCCACCACGGCGCCGCAGAGACTGGAGCAGCGCCGCACGGAAAATCCGAAGGGGCGGTCCGGTCCCGACGCCACCTTCAACCCGGCCGTAATCCAGCAGGCCGACGCCTCTTCATCGGTCATATTCCACATCTGCGCGAAGCGCTGCAGATCGACCCAGCCGGGATCACCGGAGATTAACTCGGTCAATGCGTCGGCAGGTTCCGTCCTCTCCAGGGCATGCAGCGCCGCAAGCCGTTCCCGCCGGCGGCGCCCCCGCGCCGGCGGCCAGGGATCGAGCAGCATGCCGCCGCCGATCGTCCGCTGCGCCGACTGGTCGCGCAGGATGAACTGGTCGCCATGGAGCGCGCCGAACTGCCGGTCGGTCACGATCTGCGCCGTCGCCTCGCCGCCGGGCGCAAGCGAGTCGACATCGAGCAATGCCACCCGCGCCGGCAGATGGGCGGCGCCTAGATGTAGATGCATTGGCGTCCAGTGCCTGAGCGGCCGTGCTTCCGAACTTAGCAGCCGCAGGCGGGCGTCGAAACGATCCGTCGGCCTGTGCGCGGCGGGGTGCAGCAGCCAATCGCCACGTTGGATCTTGTCCTTGTCGATGCCGGGCCCGGCGATGTTGATGGCGCAACGCTGGCCGGCGCGGCCGCGCTCGGCCGCCTTGTTCTGGGCATGGATGCCGCGCACCCGCGCCCCAATGCCCGAGGGCGACAGCAGCAGGTGATCGCCGACGGCGACCTGTCCGGCAAACACCGTGCCGGTGACCACGGTGCCCACGCCCGGCAGCGTGAAGCTGCGGTCGACGGCCAGCCGGAACCGTCCAGTGGCCGGCCGTGGCGGCAAGCTCGCGGCCTTGGCCAACAGTCGCGATTCCAACTCCGCCACGCCGGCGCCAGTCACCGACGAGACCGGCAGGATTTCCGCATTCGCAAGCCCGGTGCCGGCGAGCAGGTTGTGCAGTTGCTGCGTGACTTCCGCAAGTCGCTCGGCCGGGACCAAATCGCTCTTGCTCAGCGCGACAATGCCGTTCCGCAGTCCCAGCAGGTCGAGGATCTGCAGATGCTCGCGGGTCTGCGGCATCGGCCCGTCATCGGCGGCGACCACCAGCAGCACGAAATCGATGCCGATCGCGCCCGCCAGCATGTTGTGCACGAAACGCTCATGGCCGGGAACGTCAATGAAGCCCAGCGTCTCGCCACCCTCCACCGGGCGGTAGGCGAAGCCGATGTCGATGGTGATGCCGCGGGCTTTCTCCTCCGGCAGCCGGTCGGCATCGATGCCGGTCAGCGCCCGCACCAGCGCCGTCTTGCCGTGATCGATATGGCCGGCGGTGCCGATGATCATTGCGCGTTACCGGACCTGTAGCTGCGGGAGCTGCGCCATGAAGGCCGGCTCGTCCTCCAGGCAGCGGAGATCCATCTTGAAACAGCCATCCTCGATGCGGCCGATCACGGGCACCGGCAGCGCGCGGAACGAGGCAGCCAGGCGGGCGAGGGCCGTGCCGCCGTGCCGCGCCGGGCGCAGGGACAGGCACCAGCTCTCCAGCCGGTCCACCGGCAGCGATCCGCTGCCGATCTGGCTGCGGCAAGGCTGCAGCTCCGCCTGCGCGGCGCTGGTCACCGCAGCGGGCAGGGCGGCGAGAACGCGGTCGCCCAGCGCCTTGATATCGGCGCTGTCCCGCGTCAGCAGGCGCAGCGCCGGCAACCGCTGCGCCAGCCGGTCCGGGTCGCCATAGAGGCGCAGCACCGCTTCCAGCGCCGCCAGCCGTCCCTTGTCCAGGCGCAGGGCGCGCTTCAGCGGATTGCGGTCGAGCTTCCGCACGAGATCCGCCTTGCCGACGATGATGCCGGCCTGCGGACCGCCCAGCAGCTTGTCGCCGCTGAAGGTTACGAGATCGGCGCCGGCTTTCAGTGCGTCCATCGGCGTCGGCTCATGAGGCAGGCCATAGGCGGCGAGGTCCACCAGCGTGCCGCTGCCGAGATCGATGGCGAAGGGGAGGTTGTGCTTGTGGGCCAGGGCCGCCAGTTCCGATTCGCCGACCGCCGACGTGAATCCCTGGATGGCATAGTTCGAGGGATGCACCTTCATGATCAGCGCCGTGCGCGGGCCGACGGCATTGGCGAAATCCGCGAGATGCGTGCGGTTGGTGGTGCCCACCTCCACCAGCTTGCAGCCCGCACGCGCCATGATGTCGGGCATGCGGAATGCGCCGCCGATTTCGATCAATTCGCCGCGGGACACCGGCACTTCCTTGCGCGCCGCCAGCGTGTTGAGCAGCAGGAACACGGCGGCGGCATTGTTGTTCACCACGGTCGCCGCCTCGGCGCCGGTCAGACGCTTCAGCCAACCGCGCACATGATCCGTACGGTCGCCGCGATTGCCGCTGTCGAGCTCGAACTCAAGATTGGTGGGCCCGCGCAGCGACTCAGCCGTTGCCGCCACGGCTTCCTCCGGCAGCGGCGCACGGCCCAGATTGGTGTGCAGCACAGTGCCCGTCAGATTGAACACCCGCCTTTGCGACGGCTGCATCTCGATCTCGAGCCGCGCCGCGCAATGCGCCGCGATTTCAGCGCCATTCACCGGCAGCTTGCCCTCGCGCATCTCCGCCAGCACCACCCGCACGCTAGACACGACATTCTGCCGCCCATGGCGCTCAACCAGAGCCGCCACCGCCGGTTCGCCAAGAACGCTGTCGACCGAAGGCAGGGCGGCACGGGAATCGTCTAGTGGCGGTTTCGTCATCACGTGACAGAAATCCGGATCTAAGGGTTTACGCGGTTGCGAACGGAGCTTCAGCCCGTCCCGGGCATCAGGAACGGATGGGGATTGGCGCGGGCCCATCCTGCTTCGCCCACCAGGATATCGAGCCCCAGGGTGGCGAGGTCGTCGGCGAAGGGGTCGGCTCCCGGTGCCTTGTCCATGTAGACGATCTTCGTATAGGTGCCGCATTCGTCGCAAGTCTCGGCTTTGATCGCCGCCGCCTGCTCGGCCACATGATGATAGGCAATGCCCTTAGTGGAGGTGCAGTTGGCGCATTTGATGCGGACGTAATACCACTGGCTGGCGCAGAGCGGGCAGCAGAGGAAGCGGACGGCCTGAAGATTGCCTTCGGCATAGACCAGGCTGATGAGCGGCGGCGAGCCGCAAACGGGGCAGGCGACTGGCGACTCCACGGGCTGAACCGCCTTCGGCTCCAGCAAGGCAGCCATCCGCGACCAATAGACCTGCAACGCCGCGCTCACGAAACAGCCCAGAGCAGGCTCTGCCGCCGCGCTGTCGATCCCCAGCACCCGGTCGGCGCAGGCGTCGCGCCCGGCGCTATCCATGAATCGCAGGCCGTCCAACGCAGCTCGCGCCGCTTCCGGCATCGCAGCACGCCCCATGGCATCGAGAACCAGGTCGAGGGCCGCCAGCCATGATGCATCCCGGCGCCAGGTGAGCCTGTCGATCAGCGGCAGCTTGTTGTCATGGCAGAAGGCAATATCGCCGGACCCCGGCAGCGTTCCCGCCGGCAATTCCGTGATGGCTTTCGACTGGGCACGGGTGAGCGCTTCAATGAAGGTGAGGTAGTCGCCAATGTCGCTGCCCTGTGCCAGCGTCCGCAACCGACCCGCGCGGCGCTCGAACAGCGTCGTCGTGTCGGGCAGGCGGATAAAGGGAGGCTGTACCGCGTTGCCGATGACGGTCGGATCGGCGACCGCGCCCTTCACCGTCATTTCTGGCCCTTGGCCGCCTCCTCGCGGAGCCATTTGCGGTGATGTTTCCAGGCCCAACCGCCGGTGACTATGCCCTTGGTCATGGCGCTCACCGTGCCCTTGACCCAGATCGCAGCATAAAGATGCACGATCCAGACGCAGATGATGACGACGGCGGCGCTGGCATGCACCACGGCGGCGACGCGCATCTGGCCGATCGTGACATTTGCCTGCCAGGGCGGGTTCTGCCAGAGCACGATACCGCTGAGGAAGAGGCAGAGGATGGCGATCGTCATGATCCAGAAGACGAGTTTCTGCCCGGCGTTGTAGCGGCCGACTTCCGGCAGGTTTTCGTCGCGCGCGGCCAGCACGTCGCGGATTTTGTTCATCCACTGCGTGTCCGAGCGCTCCCAGATGTTGTAGCGCCAGAATCGCAGGAATAGGCCGGCGAAGGTGACAATCAGCACAATCCCCATCCAGGGATGCAGGAACGCCGCATTGCTGCCGCCACCGAACAGGCCGGTCAGGAAGTACAGCGCCGGATGGAACAGCGCCAAGCCGCTGATCGCCAGCAGGATCAGGATGATCGCATTCACCCAGTGGTTGATCCGGGCGCCCGCGGTATAGCGGGAGACGGTACCGGGCTCGCGTTTCATGACTGACCCTTGTCCAGCACCTGCCGGCCCTTCTCTTCGTCGGTTTCATCCACCCGGTTCGGACCGTTCCGCACATAGTGCAGGAAGCCGGCCAGCGCCATCAGGCCCATGCCGGCAAGCGCGATGGGCTTCGGCCAGCCTTTCCAGGCTTCGACGAGCCCGCTGATCTTCGGATCCTTCGGCAGGTTGGAATAGATCTCCGGACGATCGGCATGCTTCAGCACATACATGACGTGAGTGCCGCCAACTCCCTGAGGATCGTACAGCCCGGCGTTTGCATAGCCGCGCTCCTTCAGGTCGGCGATGCGCTCATTCGCCCACTCGATCCGGTCTTCCTTCGTGCCGAAGGTGATCGCCTGGGTCGGGCAGGCCTTGGCGCAGGCCGGGCCCTGGCCGACCGCAACGCGGTCGGAGCAGAGCGTGCATTTATGCGCCTTGTGATCCGCCTTGGAGATGCGGGGTATGTTGAAGGGGCAGCCCTTCACGCAGTAGCCGCAGCCGATACAGTTCTCGGACACGAAATCGACGATGCCGTTGGAATACTGCACGATGGCGCCTGGCGCCGGGCAGGCCTTGAGGCACCCCGGATCCTCGCAATGCATGCAGCCGTCCTTGCGGATCAGCCACTCCAGATGCCCGTCCTCCTCCTCGACTTCGGAGAAGCGCATCAGCGTCCACATATTCTCCGTCAAATCGTGGGGATTTTCGTAAACGCCGGTGTTGAAGCCGATTTCCTGGCGCTGATCGTTCCACTCCATGCAGGCGACTTGGCAGGCCTTGCAGCCAATGCATTTGGAGATATCGATCAGCTTGGCGACTTGCACCGCGTCGGCGACGCTAGGCGGTGCGGAGGTAGAGGCCGAGGAGTGCTTGACTTCGAGAGGTTGCATGGTTGCCATTGTTCCCTCCCTCAGCTCACGGCCGGCGTTGATTTGACGACGTCCACCAGGAACGCCTTGTATTCCGGCGTCTCGATGTTGGCGTCACCGACAAAAGGCGTCAGCGTATTGGCCGCGTAACCCTTCCTGGTCGCGCCGGTGAAGCCCCAATGGATCGGGACTCCCAGGGTATGCACGATCTTGCCATCGATGGTCAGTTGCTTGATCCGCTTGGTCACCACGGCCACGGCCTTGATCTTGCCGTGAGCACTGCTGACCTCGACCCAATCGCCGCTGGCGATGCCTTTCTCCTTCGCCAGTTCTTCGCCCATCTCGACGAACTGCTGCGGCTGCATGATCGCGTTGATGTAGGAATGTTTGGTCCAGAAGTGGAAATGTTCCGTGAGCCGGTAGCTGGTGGCAACGATCGGGAACTTGTCCGGCTTGCCGAACTCGTCAGCCACGCCGGGGAACAGGCGGGCCACCGGGCTCGCGCTGACTTCCGGATGCAGCGGATTCGGCACCGGCGACTCGAACGGCTCATAATGCTCGGGGAAAGGCCCGTCGCGCATCATGCCGCGGGTGAACAGGCGCGAGACGCCTTCCGCATTCATGATGAAGGGCATTGCGCCCGTCTCCGGATTGTTCGTCGCCGGGAAGTCCGGCACATCGACGCCGGTCCATTTCTCGCCGTTCCAATTCACGATGGCGTGTTTCGGATTGTACGGGTTGCCCGCGAGATCGCAGGAGGCGCGATTGTAGAGAATGCGGCGATTTGCCGGCCACGAGAATGCCCAGTTCGGCGCCAATCCCGACTCCGTGGGGTCGGCATTGTCCCGCCGGGCCATCATGTTGCCCTTTTCGGTAAAGCAGCCGGTATAGATCCAGCAGCCGGCGGCAGTCTTGCCGTCGTCGCGCAGTTGCGCGAAGGCGGCAAGTTGCTGGCCCGCCTTGAGGATCGGCGCCTTCAGGGGATCGGTCGGATCAGGCAGGTCTTCGATCGCCCGGCCGTTGATCTCCTTTGCGATCTCCTCGGGATCCGGCAGATCGGCCTTCGCATAAGGCCAGTAGATGTTCGCGATCGGCTCCGGCAGCTTGCCGCCCTCCGCGGCGTACATCTCCTTCACCTTGAGATAGATTTTGGCCATGATCTCGATGTCGCTCTTGGCCTCGCCGGGCGGCTCCGCGCCCTTCCAGTGCCATTGCAGCCAGCGGCCCGAATTCACCAGCGAGCCATTCTCTTCGGCAAAGCAGCTGGTCGGCAGCCGGAACACCTCGGTCTGGATGCTGGCCGTGTCGACATCGTTGAACTCGCCATGGTTCTGCCAGAAGCTGCCGGTCTCGGTCTCCAGCGGATCCATGATGATCAGCGTCTTCAGCTTCGAGAGCGCGGCGGTGATCTTCTTCTTGTTGGGGAAGGACATCAGCGGGTTGAAGCCCTGGCAGATGTAGTTGTTGATTTTCCCCTGGCCCATCAGTTCGAAGGCCCGCAGGATGTCGTAGGTGACATCCAGCTTCGGCAGCCAGTCATAGGCAAAGTCGTTCTCTGGCGTCGCCGCCGCACCGAACATGGCCTTCTGGAAGCTGACGAAGAACTTCGGATAGTTCTGCCAATAGCTGATCTGGTTCGGCCGCAGCGGCTTGAATCCCCGCGTCGACATATAGGTCGTCCGGTCCACTTCCTTGTCCAGCGGCAGCGTCAGGTAGCCGGGCAGCAGGTTGCTCATCAGCCCGATGTCGGTCAGCCCTTGTATGTTGGAATGCCCGCGGAGCGCGTTCATGCCGCCACCGGCAACGCCGATGTTGCCCAGCAGGAGCTGGATGATCGCCATGGTGCGGATGTTCTGCGAGCCCTTGGAGTGCTGCGTCCAGCCCAGCGCGTACATGCTGGTCATCGCCTTGTCCGGCGCCGCCGTCTCGGCGATCCATTCGCAGGCCTTCTGGAACCGGTCCAATGGCACACCGGTAATGCGCGACACCATCTCGGGGGTGTAGCGTGAGTAATGTGCCTTCATCAGTTGATAGACGCAGCGGGGGTTCTGCAGCGTGGGATCGACGGTCGCGAAACCGTCTTCGCCCACCACGTAATCCCAGCTTGAGCGGTCGTAGTCGCGCTTTTCGGCGTTGTAGCCGGTGAACAGACCGGCATCGAACTTGAACTCGTCCTTCACGATGAAGGACGCGTTCGTGTAGTTCACCACATAGTCCTTGTGGATCTTGTCGTTCGCGACGAGGTAGTTGATCACTCCGCCGAGCCAGGCGATGTCCGTGCCCGGCCGGAGCTGCATGAACAGGTCGGCCATTGCGGCCGAACGCGTGAAGCGCGGATCGACGACAATCAGCTTCGCTTTATTATGGTGCTTCGCCTCGGTCACCCATTTGAAGCCGCAGGGATGCGCTTCGGCGGCATTGCCGCCCATGATAATCACGAGATTGGTATTCTTGATGTCGGCCCATGTGTTCGTCATGGCGCCGCGACCGAACGTTGGGGCCAGACTGGCCACCGTGGGTCCGTGTCAGACTCTTGCTTGGTTATCGAAGACGACCATTCCCATGCCGCGCACCACTTTGTAAGTGAGATACGCGGTCTCATTGGTGCTGGCCGACGCAGCGAGGAAACCTGTGGACACCCAGCGGTTGACGAGCTGGCCATCCTTGTTGCGCTCAATGAAATTCTTGTCGCGATCCTCTTTCAGGACCTTTGCGATCCGGGTGAGCGCATCATCCCAGGAAATCTTCTCCCACTTGTCGCTGCCGGGCGCGCGATACTCCGGATGGAGAAGCCGGGTCTTCGAATGCACGAAATCCAGCAGGCCGGCGCCCTTGGGGCAGAGTGTTCCTTTGTTTACCGGATGATCGGGATCGCCCTCGATATGCATGATCGAGGATTTCGCAGCGTCTGCCTTGTCCGGCGCGCTGTACATGATGATGCCGCAGGACACCGAGCAATAGGGACAGGTGTTCCGCGTCTCCGTCGTTTTCTCCAACTTGAATGCGCGGACACTCGCCGCGGCCTGCGCCGGCGAGAAACCCAGCGCGGTCATGGTTGACCCGCCGAGTGCCGCACCGCTGATTTTGAAGAACTGCCTCCGGTTGACCTGCATCATGTTCATGATGTGGTTGCCTCCTGGCTATCCTGGCCTAGCCGCCCGCCGGCGGCTCAAAGTGCCGCAATCGATTGTTTTTTTGATTGATTACAATAAGTGTGGCGCTGTTGGATTCTGGCGTCAAGACGATTCGGGACCGTGCTGCCCCTGACGAGGGCCAACCATTGAGGAAGATTGGTTTTGTCGGACGTCTCTTCGCATCTGCTAAGTTACGATCGTCGAGTCGCATTCGATAGGACGCTGGAAGCGAAGATGCAGACGCCGCCGACCGTGCAATGAGGCGAGGTTCCGGAAAAGTTGAATGCGACCTGGTCCTGGTCGGCGGCGGCCATAGCCATGTCGAAGTGCTGCGGCGGTTCGCCATGCGGCCGGAGCCCGGCGTGCGGCTGACCCTCATAAGCCGGGACATAGAGACGCCTTACTCCGGTATGTTGCCGGGCCTCATAGCGGGTCACTACACCCATGAGGAAGCGCATATCGATCTCCGGCCCTTGGCGCAAATGGGCGGGGCGCGCCTGTATCACACGGCCGTGAACGGTCTGGATCTCACGGAGAAACGCATCCATTGCGACGGCCGGCCGCCGGTCGATTTCGACTATCTCTCCCTGGATATCGGCTCACGGCCCGATTGGCAGAACGTGCCTGGCGCCGCCGAGCATGCGTTGCCTGTGAAACCGGTGGATGCCTTTCTCGCTGCCTGGCCGTCGATTGAAGTTTCTTTGCTGCACCGCAACGGATTGCCCCCCCGGCTTGTCGTCGTTGGCGGCGGCGCGGGCGGAACGGAGGTTTGCCTTGCACTGCAACATCGCCTGAAGACCGCTCGGCCCGACACTAAGGTCAAATTCGCCATCGTGACCGACAAAGCGGAGTTGCTGCCCGAACATAATCCGGGCGTCCGCCAGTGCCTGACACGGGCCGTCCGGGCACGCGGCGTGGAGCTTCATCTGGAGCGGCGGGTGGTCGCGGTGACACCGGGCTGCCTGCGCTGCGCGACCGGTGAAGAGATCGCCTTCGATGTGGCCCTGTGGCTGACCAACGCGGCTCCGGCCGCCTGGCTGCAACGGACCGGCCTCGCCCTCGACGAGCGCGGCTTCGTCGCCGTGAACGAATGCCTGCAATCGATCTCGCATCGCTTCGTCTTCGCCGCCGGCGATGTCGCGGCACTCACCAGCCACCGCCTGCCCAAATCCGGCGTTTTCGCCGTGCGCGAAGGCCCGCCGTTGGCCGGCAATCTCCGCCGTGCCTGCCGCGGTGAGCGGATGCAGCCCTACCGGCCCCAGCGGCATCACCTCGCGCTGATCTCGACCGGCAACAAGTACGCCGTCGCTTCCCGCGGCCGCTGGAGCGCGGAGGGGGCCTGGGTCTGGCGGCTCAAGGACTATATCGACCGGCGTTGGATGCGCATGTATCAGCAGCTTGGGTCCATGGCCGCCATGCCGGCGCCCCGCAATGGGATGGCGGATGCCGAGATGCGATGCGGTGGCTGCGGCGCCAAGATTGGCAGCGAGTTGTTGGCGCGGGTGCTGCGGCGGCTCCAGCCGGAGACGCGCCCCGATGTGTTGGTTGGCCTGGATCCCGCTGATGATGCGGCGGTGGTCACGCTGTCGGGCAACCAGTTGCTGGTGCAGAGCGTCGATTTCTTCCGCGCCTTCATCGACGACCCCTACCTCTTCGGCCGGATCGCCTCCAATCACTGCCTCGGCGACCTGTATGCGATGGGTGCTGTGCCGCAGACCGCGCTGGCCATCGTCACGCTGCCTCACGGCGCGGAAGCGAAGGTGGAGGCCGATCTCTATCAACTCATGGCGGGAGCCACCGAGACACTGAAAGTCGCCGGCGCGGCTCTGATCGGCGGCCATACCGGCGAGGGCGCGGAACTCGCTTTCGGCCTGACGGTCAATGGCACGGCAGTGCCGGGGCGGCTCTGGCGCAAGAGCGGCCTCAAGACCGGCGATGCGCTAATCCTGACCAAGCCGCTGGGCACCGGCGTTCTGTTCGCCGCCGATATGCGCGGCAAGGCGCGCGGCACCTGGATCGATGGCGCGCTGGCATCGATGCTAATGCCGAGCCGCTCCGCAGCCGAAACCCTGCAGCGCCATGGCGCCCGCGCCTGCACCGACGTGACGGGGTTTGGTCTCGCCGGTCATCTGCTGGAAATGCTGCGCGCTTCGGAAACGAGCGCCGAGGTTTCGCTGAAATCCCTGCCTGCATTGGCAGGTTCGTTGCAGTTGCTGACGCAGGGCATCGCCAGCAGCCTGGCGCCGCAGAACCTGGCACATGGCGAGGCAGTGGATAGCGGCGCCATTTCGTCAAGAGATTCGCTGCTGGCACTGCTCTATGATCCGCAGACGGCAGGCGGGTTGCTGGCGGGCGTTCCTGCGGAAAGTATGGAGTCCTGCTTGGCCGAATTGCGCACCAATGGATCGCTCCAAGCCGCCTGTATCGGCAGGGTTACGGCTATGGTCGAAACGCCACGGATTATCCTGACGCCATGAGCTGCGGCCTGTCGTCCAGGATCTGCGCCTCCGGCCGCAGCAGCGCCGCGCCCGTCGGATACATCTCGTAATAGCGCAGCCGCAAGGATTTCTCATCCTCCGCCAGCAGGCGGGAATAGGCCGGGAGTATCACGGTCTCCGCTCCATCGATGAACAGATCGTCGCAATAAGCCGGCCGCGGCCGGCGGCTCAGCTCGGAGATCAGCGCCGTGCGCATTCGGGCAATGTCATCTGGCGCGAGATATTGGCTGGCGATAAAGGGCGGCGCGGGCACCGGATCGGTGCGCCGCAGTATCCGCAGGCCGGCCAACGCCTGGGGGCGGTGGCGCACGAGAAGTGCATGGGTCACGCAATCGATTGCCGCCACATCGGCGTCGCCGGACCTGACCGTGTCGGCGCTTCGGACGTGGCTGCCGCTCACTTTCACGCCGCCGAAGAATCGTCCGTTGCGGCTGAGTGGCGCGACCAAGGCGCGCAGCGCTCCGGTGCCGGAATAGGAGTTGAAGCCGTTGACCGCACAGATGGCACCGCGCAGGTCTTCGAGGCCTACGGCCGGCGAATCGTCGCGCACGACAATGCAGCTTCGATAGTCATAGGCAGAACAGCCCGTATCCTGCGCATAGCGCGGTACCGCCAGCAGTTCCAGCGCACTGGAGAATCCGAACACCAGATCGTAACCGCAGCATTGGCTGAAGAAGAGGTCGGGCGAAGCCCATTGGCTGAGCACCGGCGCGCCACGGGTCAGCAGTTCCGGCGCTTCGGTGAGGCCCTCACGCTGAAAGGCCTGGCGCAACGCCTGCCACAGCGCGTCGGTCGCCGGCCTGGCTTCCGCAAGATCATACATGGGCAGGCTGGCGAGCGGCATCTGGCGGGCACCCTGGCACGGCGGCCGGCCGACGTTGCGACCGTCCTAGCTGCGCGGCAAGGTTGCAACGCGGGACGGCGCTGATCAAGGGCGGGGATTGGTGTTGTTTCGACCTCAGCTCTGTCGGCCAGATGCGATACCGAGAGTGGCGTACTCCATGGGCGGAACGGCCTCGCAAGTGCTTCCTGCGCGCCGAAGGGAAGAACCAACCAGCCGTGTTGCTCTAGTCTTTTGCGTTGATCCTCAATGCGTCCAGCAATGCCAGACCGCGGGCCAGCGCGGCCCCAGTGGCGACCACCATCGGCGGCAAGACCATCCACTCCAGCGTCCAGGCGGCGCCGGAGCGCTCGTACTCGTGGACCAGGGCCTGATGCATGCCGGAAAGCTGGGCGGCGTTGTAGCGGGCCAGGGCGATCAGAATTTCCGCCAATACCGGATTGGCCTTGTGGTGCATGGCGGAGGATTTGCCGCCGCCGATCACCCTCACCGCGGCGATTTCGTTCTGGGCCAGCAATGCGATGTCCTGGCCGATCTTGCCCAGGCTGCCGGTGACCAGCGAAAGCCAGCCGGCAAATTCCGCCAGATTGTCGCGCGCCGTATGCCAGCAATCTGCCGGTGCAAGACCGAGTTCCCGCGCGAGAGCTGCAGCAACAGCAGGTCCTCTGGCGTCCAGCTTCTCCAGCGTCCCGACCGGGCCGCCGAATTGCAAGACCAACAGACGCGGCTGCAGCGCCGCCAACCTCTGCCGATGGCGGGCGAACGGGGCGCGCCAGGCGGCGACCTTGTCGGCCCAAGTGATCGGCAGGGCCTGCTGCATGCGCGTATGAGCCATCAGAGACTCGCCGCCATGCCTCTGTGACAGCGCCACCAGGTGCTCGTCGAGCTTGGCGAGCCGCGAATCGAAGATTTCAACCACTGGCTTAAGCCGCAGCACCAGGCTGGTGTCCAGAACGTCCTGGCTGGTCGAACCGAAATGGAGATGCGTGTCGTGGGGCGTGCCAACCGCACGCCGCAACTGGTCGACCCAGTCCGGCACCACCATGCCGTCCCGTGCCGTGGCACCGGCCAGCGCTGCCATGTCTGGCTTGAAAGATTTGGTCACCCGGGCGATCGCGGCTGCGGCTTCGGCAGGAATGACACCGTGGGCCGCTTGCACCTTGGCCAGTGCCACCTCGAACGCCAGCATGGCGCGCAGTTCGGCTTCCGGCGTGAAATGACGCGCCGTCTCCACATCGCCGAGCAGCGGGCTCAGCCAGGGATGATCGAATACGGAAACACTCATGCCGGCGATCTATCCCACGGCCTCAGAAATCGAAGAACACGGTTTCCCGGTCGCCCTGCAGATAGATGTCGAAGCGATAAACCGCCGCGCCCGGCTTCGTCTCCTTGCGCGAGATCAGCGTGGCGATCAGATCGGGCTGGGCGACGGCCTGCAGGACGGGATCGGCCTTGTTGGCCGCCGTTTCTTCGGGGAAGTACATGCGGGTTTGCAGATGGATGTTGATGCCCCGCGCGAAAATCGAGATCGAGACATGGGGCGCCTGCGGCCGGCCGTCCCGCGCGCGCGTGGCGCCGGGCTTGATGGTTTCGAACCGGAACAGGCCCGTAGTGAAATCCGCCGCTGCGCGGCCCCAGCCTGGGAACCCGGCCGCGCCGTAGCGTCCATCAGCCCCGGCCTGCCAGATCTCCAGCAATGCGTCGGTAACCGGCGCGCCGGCGCCGTCATGAATTACGCCTTCGACGACAATCCGCTCCCCGGCGGTCGCGGCATTGGCCAGGACATTCAAACACTCTTGCGGGCGTGTTCGCAGGCCGGCAGTTGCGGGCACCGTGCCGATATGCAGAAACGGACCTGCGGTTTGCGAGGGCGTCTCCTTCAATGTCGATGCGGTCATTTCAATTCCCCTCGCGCCGGTTCTCGAAGAAGGTCGAGCATCGCCCTCGCAACACAATGTCGAAACGGTAGACCAGGCTATCGAATGGAACCTGGCTGGCCATGTCGATCTTGGAAATCAGTCGTTCGATGGCCGCTGGATCGTGGATTGTGTTGACGATCGGGCAGATGCGGATCAGCGGATCGCCCTCGAAATACATCTGCGTGACCAGCCGTTGCGCGAAGGCATGGCCAAACAGCGAAAAGTGAATATGCGCCGGTCGCCATTCCGACCCATTGTTGCGGAACGGGTAGGGGCCAGGGCGGACCGTGCGGAAGGAATACTTGCCCTCGGCATCGCTGATGCAGCGCCCGCCGCCGCCGAAGTTCGGGTCGAGCGCGGCGATGTACTGGTCGCGCAGATGGCGATAGCGGCCGCCGGCATTGGCTTGCCAGATCTCGATCAGCGTGCCGGCCACTGGCCGCGCGTTTTCGTCCAGTACTTGGCCATGCACGACAATGCGCTCGCCGATCGCCTCGCCGTCGGCGGCGTAGTTGCGGATCAGATCGCTGTCGAGCGGATCGAGCATGTTGTGCCCGAAGACCGGCCCGGTCATCTCGCTCTCCGATTGCGGCAGGGAGAGCAGGGCGCGGCGCGGCGCTCGTAGCACCGTGGACTTGTAGCCGGGCGTGTCCGCGGGCGGATGCCAGTTGCGGTCGCGGCGGATGAATGCCTGGGTCTCGGTCATGCCACCGGGCCCGGTTTGGATTTGCCGGCTTTCCTGCGCCGGCCAGAGTCCATGGCGGCATAGGTCTGCTTGATGATCTTGATGGCGCGGTTGGCGGCGGGAACGCCGGCATAGATCGCGACATGCATCATCGCTTCCCGCAGATCCTCCTCCGTGGCGCCGGTGTTGCGGGTGGCCCGCACATGCATTGCCAGTTCCTCGTCATGGCCGAGGGCGGCGAGCAAGGCGATCGTGACCATGGATCGCTCGCGCTTGCTCCAATGCGGCCGCGACCAGACCGCGCCCCAGGCGCCCTCGGTGATCAACGCCTGGAAGGGCGCGTCGAAATCCGTCTGGCTCGCCTTGGCGCCGTCCACATGGGCATCGCCCAGCACGGCGCGCCGGGTCTGCATCCCCTTGGCGAAGAGCGGGCGCGTTTTCGGTCGATCAGGCAAGGCTGGTCTCCGTACGGCATGCCGGCCCCAAGGCCAGCAGTCGAATAAGGGCCGGAACACAAGTTCGGGCGGATTTTGGCCGCAGCATTCGGTTCTGTATAATGACCATTCGTGCTGATAGCATAAGTAATTCGATATATCTCAAGGCGTGGCCATGGCGATCGATCAACGGGTCAAGTACCGGCATATTCAATGCTTTCTCGAGGTTGCGCGCCAGCAGAGCATGGTGAAAGCCGCCGCGGCGCTTTCGGTCACCCAGCCGGCGGTCTCCAAGACCATCCTGGAGCTGGAGGAACTACTGGGCGTCGCCCTGTTCGAGCGGCGCGGCCGCGGCGTGGCGCTGACCCGGTTCGGCGAGGTGTTCCTCCGCTACGCCGGGGCCAGCATTACCGCTCTGCGCCAGGGCATCGACTCCATCACCCAGGCCCGCACCAAGGGCGGCATGGCGATCAAAGTGGGCGCCCTGCCGACCGTCTCGACCCGGGTGATGCCCACGGCCGTGCAGCTCTTCAAACAGGAGAACATGGGAACGGTGGTGCGGGTAATCACAGGGGCCAACTCCGTCCTGTTGTCGCAACTCCGCACCGGCGATCTGGATCTGGTCGTGGGCCGCCTGGCCGATCCCGACCTGATGACGGGCCTCAGCTTCGAGCATCTCTATTCCGAGACCGTCTCCTTCATTGTCCGGCCGGGTCATCCATTGTTGGCCCTGAAGCCGTTCGATCTCCGGAAATTCACGGAGTATACGGTGCTGATGCCGACCGAAGGCGCGATCATCCGGCCGATGGTCGATCGCTTCCTTATCGCCAACGGCATCGCCACCGTCCCCGACCAGATCGAAACCGTCTCCATGGCATTCGGCCGTCGCTATGCCAGGATGACCGATGCGGTGTGGATCATTTCGCGGGGCGTGGTTGCCGATGATATCGATGACGGCGTGCTGGCCGAGTTGCCGGTGGCGACCCGGGAGATTACCGGGCCAGTGGGGCTGACCACCCGCGCCGATATTCCGGCAAGCCTGCCGGCCGTGATGCTCATGCAGACCATCCGGGAAGCAGCCGCCAAGCAGGAGCGCATCACGTCAACAGGTGCACGAGGCCGAGCGCCAGTCCGGGAAACAGCAACACCAACAAAAGCCGCGCAATATCGGCGGCGATGAAGGGCAGGACGCCGCGGTAGGTTTGCGCGATCGGGACATTCTTGGCAATCGCACTGATGACGAAGACATTCAAGCCGATCGGCGGCGCTGTCAGGCCGATGCCGACCACGATCAACAGCAGTATGCCGAACCAGATCGCAAGGTCGTCGGGCTGCATTCCAAAATCGAGCGCGGAGACAATCGGAAAGAACACCGGCAAGGTGAGCAGGATCATCGCCAGCTCGTCCATGACGGCGCCCAGCAGGATGTAGAGCGCCAGAATTGCGCCAAGAATCGCGTAGGGCGGCATCCCGAGAGAGGTGATGAATTCCGCGGCCTGCATCGGCATTTGCGACAGCGCCAGGAAGGCGTTGAAGATTTCCGACCCCATCAGGATCACGAAGATCATGGCGGTGGTTGAAGCGGTGTTCAGAATGCTGGTCTTGAGGGCCGCCCAGCCGAGCGATCCCTGCGCCAGGCCAATCGCCAGGAGCGCGATAGTCCCAACCGCGGCGCCTTCGGTGGGGCTGAACACGCCGCCATAGATGCCGCCGACCACCAGCAGCGCGACCAACAGCACCGGCCAGACCGACTTCACATGCTGCCAGCGTCCGCGGCCATCATCCGGGTCATGATCCGGCGCCAGTTCCGGCTTGCGCCGCGCTACGACGAAAATGGTGACCAGATAAAAAGCCGTTGCCAGCAAACCCGGCACCAGCGCCGCCATGAAGAGCTTGCTGATATTCTGCTCCACCGTGATGGCGTAGATCACCAGGATGATGGAGGGTGGAATCAGGATGCCGAGCGTGCCCCCGACCGCGACCGTGCCAGTGGCAAAGCCGCCGTCGTACTTGTGGCGCAGCAGCTCGGGCAGCGCCGCGCGGCCAAAAGTGGCCGTGGTGGCAACGGAAGATCCGCAGATCGCGCCGAAGGCGGTGCATGCCGCGATTACCGCCATTGCAAGTCCGCCGCGGACCCGGCCCATGAAGACCGCAGCGGCACGAAACAGGGCAGTTGATAGGCCCGATTGCTCCGCCAGCGCTCCCATCAATATGAACAGCGGAATGACGGACAGGGTGTAGCTTGCAAACAGATTATAGGAATTGGTCTTCAGGAATGCGAACAACGCCGGGGCGCTTGAGAGATAGACGAAGCCGAGGCATCCGGTCACGAACATCGCGATGCCGACATGCAGCCGGAGTGCAATCAACCCCAGCATCAATCCGAAACCGAGGAGCGCGATCCAGCTGCCGCTCACGGCTTGTTCCGCCAAAGGCCGCGGGCGGTGACCAATGACACGATTGCCAGGAATCCGCAGCTAAACGCGCCGAAGGCGACGCCGGGCCAGACGGGGATGCGCAGCACCATTGAGACTTCATGCGAGGCAAAGGTATCCACAGTGCCGCGCGTCAAACAGACCGCAACAAACGCCATGGCAGCGGCGTATACAAGATCCCAAATTCCGTCGATGCGCCGGCGAAGGCGGACCGGCAAATGTGCTGTGAACGTGTCCACCATGATGTTGCCGCGCACGATCTGGCAATAGGGCAGGAAGGCGAATACCGCTACCGCCGTGCCAATCTGTGCCAGTTCGAAATCACCTGGAATTGGCGTCGAGAACAACCAGCGCGCAAGTACGCTCGCGACGACGACAACGGCAATGATGATGGCGACCGTGCCGCCGACGAGCGCCAGAATTTTCGCGATCGCCTCAAAGATGCGCGGTGTACCCGACGGACCCGGAGTTGCGCTTGCCGCGGTCTCATTCATTCGGGCGTTCCATCCGGCGGATCATGCCCAATGGCGAACGCCGTGTCACCGGCGTCCGCCATGACGCGGTCATGCAGCCTCGTATTTCTTCAACAGGCTCTTTGCCGAGTCGATCAGCGCCGGTGCATCGATGCCCTTGCCCTGCATTTCCGCGATCCACGCCGCAGTGACGGGTTCGGAGGCCGTCATCCACTGCGCCTTGTCGGCCTCGCTCAGGGTCAAGATGGTATTGCCCCGCTCCTTGACCATCTTGGCGACGTCGGCGCCTGCAGTGTCCCATACGGTACCCGCCTCCGTGGCAAAGGTCATGCCCGTGGTTTCGTCGATGACCTTGCGCACATCCTCCGGGAGGCCCTCGTACCTGGCCTGGTTCATGACCAGGAAGAACGAGGCTGTATAGAAGGTCGGCGTTCCCGGTATTTCGGTGTGGAACTTGACGAGCTCTTGCAGCTTTACGGCCGGCACAACCTCCCACGGCACGACGGCGCCATCGATCACGCCCTGCGCAAGGCTCTCCGGCACCTGCGGCACTGGCATGCCGATGGCGGCGACGCCCACCGTCTTTAAGGCTTCGCCGGCGAGGCGGGTGGGAAAACGCAGCTTCTTGCCTTGGAGATCGGCGAGTGTCTCGATCTTTTCCCGGCAATGGATCACGCCCCGGTCGTGCGACCAGAAGGCGAGTAGCTTTACATCCTTGGTTTCCTCGCCGAGATGGGTATTGGCATATTCCTGCGACGCTTGGGAATTCACGATGCCGCGCGGCGAGGCAATGAACGGAAGTTCGAACACTTCCGTTCTCGGGAACCGCCCCGGCGTATAGCCGGGCAGGGTCCATACGATGTCGACCACACCATCCTTGGCCTGATCGTAGAGCTCCGGCGGCTTGCCGCCGAGTTGCATCGACGGAAAGATTTCGATCACCGCTTTGCCGCCGGACAGTTCGCCGACTTTCTTGGCCCAGGGATCGAGCAACCGGGTGTGCACGTTGGACTTCGGCGGCAAGAAGTGATGCAGACGCAAGCTGACATCAGCTGCTCTCGCCGAGGGCAGGCGCAGCACAGTGGGGGCGGTCAGTGCTGCAGCACTCATGATCAGGGAACGTCTGGAAAGGCGCATGTGATTTTCCTCCCGCTTTGCTGCCCGCGTCGCGCGGGCAGAGTCAATCTGGGCGTCTATCGGCCCATTCACTCGGCCCATTAAATACTATGGGATTTGATTATGTGAAATGAACAATGGAGCCTCAAACATAACTGAAACGATATGTCTAGGCGTCTAATACGGTAGGCCGACGTAGTTTTCCGCTAGAGATGTGGATGCCGCCCGCGACCCCACGAGGTAGTCGAGCTCGGCGAGCTGGATCTTCTGGCCGAAGGGGCCGGTATCGGGAAACCGGTGCAGGATCGAGGTGAACCACCAGGAAAACCGCTCGGCCTTCCAGATCCGGCAGAGGGCTCGCGGCGAATATGCGTCCAATCCCTTGTCGCTGCCGCCACGGTAGTGGTCGATCAAGCCCTCCGCCAGATATCGCACGTCGCTGGCGGCGAGATTGAGGCCTTTGGCTCCGGTGGGCGGGACGATGTGTGCGGCATCGCCGGCCAGAAACAGGCGGCCGAACCGCATGGGCTCGGCGACAAAGCTGCGCAATGGCGCAATGCTCTTTTCGATTGCAGGACCGGTCACAAGCCGTGCCGCCGCTGTCGGGTCGAGGCGGCGCTGCAGCTCGGTCCAGAATTTGCCGTCGGGCCAGTCTTCCGGATGTTCCGAGGCGCTGCATTGGATATAGTAGCGGCTGCGCCTGGGCGAGCGCATGGAGCAGAGCGCGAAGCCGCGCTCGTGGTTCGCATAGATCAGCTCGTCGGATACCGGCGGTACGTCGGCGAGCACGCCGAGCCAGCCGAAGGAATAGACCCGCTCGAAGAGGGATATCGACGACTCCGGCACGCTGGGCCGGCAGATGCCGTGGAAACCATCGCAGCCGGCGATGAAATCGCAATCCAGCAATTTCTCGGAGCCATTCTCAAGATAGCGTACTTGCGGCTTGGGGCCGTCGAATCCGCCGATGCTCACATCCTCGGCTTCGTAGATCGTCGGTGCGCCGGCGGTCACTCGCGCGTCCATCAAGTCGCGGGTAATCTCGGTTTGGCCATAGACCATGACGCTCTTGCCGCCGGTGAGGCCGTGGAGGTCGATGCGGTGCCGCGTGCCGCGGACGCTGATCTCGATTCCCCGATGAATGAGACCTTCGCGATGCATCCGCTGGCCGCAGTCAGCCTCATCGATCAGACCGACGGTGCCTTGCTCCAGCACTCCGGCCCGAACGCGCCCGAGGACATAGTCGCGGCTGCGGCGCTCCAGGATGACCGTGTCGATGCCGGCTTTGTGCAGCAGTTGACCTAGCAGCAGGCCGGCGGGGCCGGAGCCGATGATGGCCACCTGAGTCCGCTGTGCCATGCCGGATATCGCCTTCAGGGTTCATCGTCATCGCCGGGACTGGAGATGACATTCCCCTCGATTGTTACGCGGACGAAGAGGAATCAACAATCCGCCCGGCCGGGTGAGCTGTGAATTTTGCTGCCGTAGCCATAACTGTTTGGTGCGGCTATCAATCGAACCGCAATCCCGGACTCAAGGGTTTGCGGGAAGCCTATATGGAAGTCATCCCGACGTTGCTCCTGCAAGCGCAGGATGAGCAGTAT
>DATKFM010000167.1:0-40412 GCA_035544395.1 Verrucomicrobiia bacterium | reverse complement strand
GCTGGTGCGGCTGCCGGGATACGGCAAGCGCCGCATTCACGAACTCTCCGGCGGCCAGCAGCAGCGCGTCGCAATCGCCCGCGCGCTGGTGTTCGAACCCGACCTGCTGCTGCTGGACGAGCCGCTGGCGGCGCTGGACCGCAAGCTGCGCGAGGACATGCAGCTCGAGTTCCGCCGCATCCAGCAGGAGCTCGGCGTCACCACCATCAATGTCACCCACGATCAGCGGGAAGCGCTGGTGATGTCCGACGAGATCATCGTCATGGAGTCCGGCAAGATCGAACAGAACGCGCGGCCGATGGAGACCTACCACCATCCGGCGAGCCGCTTCGTCGCCGGCTTTATCGGCGTGACCAATTTTCTGGCAGCGGTGGTGAAAGAAGCGGCAGCCGACGGCACGGTGCGCCTCGCCGTCGGCACGACTGAACTGCAGGCGCGCGCGCCCGCGGCGCTGCTGTCGCCGGGTCAATCCGTGGATGCCGCGTTGCGGGCGGAGCAGATTCGCCTGGCGCCGGAAAAGTCAGGCTTGGCGGGCCTTTCCCACAACTTCGAAGCTACCGTCGAAGAGTTGATTTTCGAGGGCGACCGCATCGTTTATGGCGTGCGTTGCCCGGCCCTCGGCGATACGCTGTTGCGCCTGTTCGATCACGACCCGCTGCATCACCGCTCGCATGCGGCGGGAGACGCCGTTTTCATCGGCTGGAACGCGAGCGATCTCATGATCTTTCCGCGCTAGACGCGGCGAAGAAACAATAAGGGAGAAGAGGAGACACCATGAGCGACGACAGCAAGAACAGATTGATCATGCCGGTTGCGCGGCGGCGCGTGCTGCAGGGCGCTGCCGCGGCCGGCGCGCTGGGCCTGACCGGAGTACGTTCCGCCTGGGCGCAGGAACCGGAAAAACCGAAGGAGATGATCGTCCGCGTCTGGGGCGGCGTGTGGGAAGAGGCGATCACCGAGGGCGTGTCCAAGCCCTTCTCGGAGATGACCGGCATCGCCATCAAGACCGACCTGACCGAAGACAACGAGCTGCAGCCGAAACTGTGGGCCGCCGTCGACGGCGGCCAGACGCCGCCGGTGCATGTGAATTGGGATACTTCGACCAACGCGGCGAAGTCGGCGCTTCATGGCGCGGCTGTCGATCTCGGCGACTTGAAGGGGTTGGATGCGTTGCTGCCGTCGGCGCGGCCGGCAGGGTTCGATGGCTGGCCGATGGTCAATGCCTATTCCTATGCCTATGTGCTCGCCTACAGCGACGCCGCCTTCCCGAACGGCGCGCCCGATAGCTGGCAGGTGCTGCTGGACCCCAAATACAAGGGCCGCATCGCCCTCTATGACGATGGCATCGGCTTCCACCCGGCGGCGCAGGTCGCGGGCGGCGGCAAGATCGAGGATATCCCCGGCAACATGCAGCCGGCCTGGGACTTCATCGCCAAGATCAAGGAGCAGGCGCCGCTTCTGGGCGAGGATCCGGATTTCACCAATTGGTTCCAGCAGGGCCAGATCGATCTCGCCTGCACCATCCTGTCCAACGCCCGCGAGGCAAAGACCAACGGCGTCAAAGTGTCCTGGACGGTGCCGAAGGAAGGCTGCGATCTGGAAACCGACGCGCTCTGGGTGCCGAAGAACCCGGCCGAGAACGAGGTGTACTGGGCGAAGAAGTATGTGGAGTTCGCCATCACGCCGAAAGCGCAGGAAGTCTGGTGCGCCAAGCTGGGCTTGCCGCCGGTCTATCCCGGCCTGACGCCGCCGGCCGATCTTGCCGGCGATCCCGCCTATCCGACCAAGCCGGAGGATTTCGCGCGCATGCTGATCGTGCCCGCCAATGTGCGCGTCGAGCATGAGAAGGAATGGTTCGAGAAGTTCAACGAGATCATGCAGGGATAAGTGCACCCGTTGGCGTACCCTCACCCGCGTCGTGTTCGCTGGACGCGAACACGACGCACCCTCTCCCGCTTTCGCGGGCGAGGGGACATTATTACCGGCATATCACGACAATTGTCCCCTCGCCCCCGATAGGGGGAGAGGGATGCAGCATCCGCGTTCAGCGGATGCTGCGGGGTGAGGGGCTTGGCACAATGCACAACATTGAAATCCAGTGACAACTGCGCGGCTTCCATTGTCTTGGCGACTGCTGGATGCGGCCGAAACAATTGCCGCACGGCTCTGGCCCTCGTCGCTGCGCCGCTACACCGGCTGGTTGCTGCTGTCGCCGGCGTTCCTTCTGGTGTTCGTATTGGTTGCCGGCATGGTGCTGATCGGCGGCTACAGCCTGCATGAGCTGGACACCAGCACCTACCGGCTGAAGGCCGACTACACGCTGGATAACTATGCGGCGATCCTGGCCAAACCGGTCTATTGGAAAATCGCCGGCCGCAGCCTGCTGGCGGCAGCCATCGTCACGGCGATCACAATCGTCCTCGCGTTCCCCTATGCCTATGTCATGGTGCGCACGCGATCCTCGGCGCTGCGCAAGCTCCTGCTGATCAGCCTGTTCCTGCCGTTCTTCATCGGCCAGGTGGTGCGCGCCTATGGCTGGCTGATATTACTGGGCAATCAAGGCCTGCTGAATGCCGCCTTCGGCTGGTTCGGCCTCGGGCCCTTCAACATGATCGCCAACTACGAAGCCGTCATCGTCGGGCTGGTTCAGTTCATGCTGCCGTTCGCCGCGCTGCTGCTGGCGCCGGCGGTCGTCGCCATCCATGAAGAAATCGAACTGGCCTCCGAAAGCCTGGGCGCCAACTGGCTGCGCACGATGTGGCATGTGACTCTGCCGATGGCGAAGCCCGGCCTGATCGCCGCGTCCGTTGTGGTGTTCACGCTGACCCTGACCGACTTCGCCATGCCGGAAATCCTCGGCGGCGGCACCACCGATTTCATCGCCAATGCGATCTATGACGCCTTCTTTCAGATCTCCGACAAGGGCTTCGGTTCGGCGCTGTCAATCCTGCTGGTGGCGCTCGGCAGCATCCTGGTGGCGCTGATTTTCGCCCTGGCTGGCGCCGGCACGCTCAGCTTCGTCGCGGAGAAGCGCAAATGAGCGGCCGGAGCAAGAGCGCGATCCTCGGCGGCATCGTGCTGTTCAACATCGTCTGCCTGGCCCTGCCGACGGTCATCGTGCTGCTGACTTCCTTCACCGCCGGCAACATCATCCGCTTCCCGCCGGAGGGGCTATCGCTGCGCTGGTATCAGACGCTGCTGGCGAAGACCGAGTATCAGGAAGCGTTCCTGCGCACGCTCTATGTCGCGATGATCTGCACGGCGGTCAGCATTCCCGCCGGCACGCTCGCGGCCATTGCCATGGCCCGCTACCGCCTGCGCTTCCTGGCCGGCTTGCAGGTCTATTTCCTGCTGCCCTTCACCATCCCGCTGATCGTCGCCGGCCTCGGCATGATGGAGATGCTGATCTCCGCGCGCCTGTTCGGCCAGCTCTGGCCGGTCGGCATCGCCGCCTGCATCATCAACCTGCCTTTCATGATCTGGGCGGTGGCAGCCTCGGTGAATGGCCTCGATCCCGATCTGGAGAACGCGGCCGCCAATCTGGGCGCGCCGCCGCTGCAGACATTTCTCACCGTCACGCTCCCGGCGGTGATGCCCGGCGTCATCACTGGCGCGTTGCTGATGTTCGTGCTCGCCTTCAACGAATTTATCGTCAGCCTGCTGCTGACCAACGCCCGCATCGTCACCCTGCCGGTGCTGATCTACAATTCCATCCGCAGCGTCATCACGCCCGACCTGGCGGCGGTGTCCGTGGTCTATATCCTGGTCGCCGCCGTGGCGATCTGGCTGCTCGACAAGCTGGTGGGTTTGGATATCTTCCTGCGGTCGAAGTAAGCCCGAGCCAGAAAGTCCGATAATGTCCCGCGACGTCAGCCTGCATGATCTATCCAAACTTTCCGCTGCCGATCGCGGGCGGCTGCTGGTGCGGTCGGAGGCCGATCTCGGGCCGATCATCGAGCGGGTGAAGCCGATCATCGCCGCGGTGAAAGCTGAAGGCGACGATGCGTTGGCGCGCTTTGCCCGCGAGTTCGACAAGTCGCCTGTTGACGTCAAGAGGCTCAAGGCCACCGAGGCGGATTTCGATGCCTCTTTCAAGTCGGTCGAGCCGAAGGTGATCGAGGCCATCGAGTTCGCCGTCGACGGCATCCGCCGCTTCCACGAGGCGCAGAAGCCCGAGGAGATGTGGCTGAAGGAGATCCGTCCCGGCGCCTATGCCGGCGACCGTTTCATCCCGATTCAGTCGGTGGCCTGCTACGTGCCGCGGGGCAAGGGATCATTCCCGAGCGTGGTCATGATGACGACCATCCCGGCTGTCGTCGCGGGCGTGCCGCGGGCGATCATTGTCACGCCGCCGGGGCCGGACGGGAACATAGACGCGGCCACGCTGGTGGCGGCACGGCTGGCCGGCATCAAGGAAGTCTACAAATGCGGTGGCGCGCAGGCGGTGGCCGCCGTCGCCTATGGCACCCAGACCGTGCCGAAGATGGTCAAGATCGTCGGCCCCGGCAGCCCCTATGTGGTGGCGGCGAAGCGCCTGCTCAGCGACGTCATTGATCCCGGCATTCCCGCCGGGCCTTCGGAATCGATCATCCTCTGCGACGAAACGGCAAACGGCACGCTGGCGGCGCTGGATCTGATCGTCGAGTCCGAGCATGGGCCCGACAGCTCAGCCTTCTTGGTGACCAACAGCCGCGCCGTGGCCGACGCCGCGCGGAAGGCGATCCCCGAGCACTGGAAGCAGATGGGCGAGCAGCGGGTGTCGTTCTCCTCGACCGTGCTCTGCGGCCCGCGTGGCGGCGTCGTGCTGACGCCGGACTTCGACGCGGCGATCCAGTTCGTCAACGACTACGCACCCGAGCATCTGGAGATCATGGGCAAGGATCCCTTCGACTATCTCGGCCGCATCACCAATGCCGGCGAGATCCTCCTGGGCGAACATACGCCGGTGCCCCTGGGCAATTTCGTGCTGGGTCCCAATGCCGTGCTGCCCACCTCCGGCCAGGCGCGCACTTGTTCGCCGCTCTCGGTATTCGACTTCATGAAGCGGACCTCCGTCGGCTATGTCACCGCGGCCGGTTACCCACTGCTGGCGAAGCATGCGCGCGTGCTCGCCACCTATGAGGGCTTCGACGGTCACGCCAACGCCGTCTCGGAGATGCGCGACAAGGCGCTGAAGCGGTAGCGGAGACCGGCCGTGCGCGCGGTGCGATTTCATGGCGTCGGCGATCTCAGGGTCGAGGAGGTGCCGCGCGCCACGGCGCCGGGTGCCGGGGAGGTGCGGCTTCGAGTGCGCGCGGCCGGCATCTGCGGCTCCGATCTGCATAACTTCAAGACCGGCCAATGGATGTCACGGCTGCCGGTGACGCCGGGCCATGAATTCGCCGCCGAAGTGCTGGATGTAGGCGCTGGGGTCATGGGCCTGAAGGCGGGCGATCTGGTTGTTGCGGATTCGCGCGCGCCTTGCGGGCTTTGCGACAATTGCCGCGCCGGCCGGCAGAATCTCTGCGGCTCGCTCGGTTATGTGGGCGAGGTTTGCGATGGCGGCTTTGCCGAACAGGTGACGCTGCCCGCGGCCGGCGTCTTGCCGGTGGCGCGAGGCTTGGCGCCGGAAGTGGCGGCGCTGTCGGAGCCGCTGGGCGTGGCGCTCCATGTGATCCGCCGCCTCGATCCCATCAAGGGCGAGCCGGTCCTGGTGGCGGGCGCGGGACCCGTGGGCGGTCTGGTGACGCTGATGCTCGATCATCTGGGTTTTGGGCCGGTGCTGTTCGCCGAGCGGCAGCAGACCCGGCGCGATCTCATCTCACAGGTTTGCAAGGCGCGCGCCGTGGAGCTGGAGCCGGCCGCGGTGAAGGATGCGCTCGGCGGCCGGCCGTTGCGATTTGCCGTGGAAGCCACAGGCCACGGAGGCGTGCTGGACCGCTTGATCGGGCTGGCCGGCGGCGGCGCCCGCATTGCCATGGTCGGTATCTTCCATGGCCGCACCGAGATCGATCCCAATGCGATTGTCGAACGAGAGATCGAGCTGCGGGGCTGCAGCGTCTTTGCCGACGAGCAGCGCGAAGCGATTGCCCTCTTGCCCGCCCTGGCGCCGAAGCTGCAGACGCTGGTCAGCGCGCCGATCGGTCTCGACGATGTGCCCCAGGCCTACCGCGATCTGCTGGAAGGCCACGCGCCGGCGTTGAAGACCATCATCAGGCCTTAACCTTCATGATCGGCAGCGTCCGCGCCGCCATGGTCCGAGATGCCGACGATATCGCCATCGTCCATGTCAATGCCTGGCGCGAATCCTATCCCGGCATCGTGCCCCAATCGGTCCTGGACGGCCTGTCGACCGTAGGGCGTTCGGAGTATTGGCGATCCGTTCTGAATCGGGAAACGGCGCGCAGCGCAAACTTCGTCGCTTGCGATCATGTCGGCATGGTCGTGGGTTTTGTCAGCGGTGGCCCCCAGCGCCATGCAGCACCCCTATACGATGGAGAGTTCTACGCCCTCTATGTCCTGCGGCGTGCTCAGGGCCGCGGCCTGGGCCGCTTGCTCATGCAGGCGATGGCGCGGAGCCTGTGCGATGATGGCAGGAGGTCCGCGAATGTCTGGGTCGCGGCCCGCAACCTCCGGGCCTGCCAGTTTTATGCCTCGCTCGGCGGGCGATTTGTCGCTGTTTCGTCGGACGTATTGGGCGGTGTCGTTGTCGATGCCGTCGCCTTTGGCTGGAAAGATCTGTCGAGCTTCGCGCGGCGTCAGTAAACTTACGCTGCCTCGCTTTTCAGGCGCCGACGAACCTCCTCCGCGACGCTCAGCAGCTTCTCCCGCGGCAGGGCGGGAAACTCCTTGCTGTAGAAGTTCGTGAAGCCGCTCGGCAGTTTCTCTTCGACGATCTCACCGCGGATCATCTGATCGTTGAGCGCGTCATCCTTTCGATGCGGGGCCAGATGCACATGCAAATGCGGGATGCCGCCACCGAAGATGTAGACATATATGACCTCGGCGCTGGTAGCCTCGCGCAGCGCCCGCGTGCAGCGGGCCAGCGCGGCACCGAAAGTCGCAGCCTCGGCGCCATCCAGGTCGGTGACATAAGGAACATGGCGCTTCGGCTCAAGATAGGCGAAGCCCGGCACCTCCGCGGCGAGGCTGACGGTCAGGCGCCACAGCGCGTCTTCCCAGACCGCGATGCGGTCCATCTCCGGATCGAAGGCCGCGCCGCGGCATATGGCGCAGTCATTGTTCGTTTCCGCGCTCATATCGACGCCATGTATCCGCCGTCGATATAGAGGCATTGTCCGGTGATGTAGGCGGCGGCGTCGGAGCAGAGGAATACCGCCGCACCCACGAGGTCGTCCGTGTGACCGAATCGGCGCATGGGGATCTTGTTCAGCATCGCCTCCTGCCATTTCGCATCCTGGTAGAACATGTCGGTCAGCGCGGTGCGGAAGTAGCCGGGGCCGATGCCGTTGACGCGGATGCCCCGCGGCGCCCATTCGGCCGCCAGCGCGCGGGTCATGCCCAGCAGGCCGCTCTTGGACGAGCCATAAGGTACAGCGGTGGGCACGCCGACCTCCGAGGTCAGAGAGCAGATATTGAGAATGGCGCCCCCGCCGGCTTCGGCCATGCCGCGCGCCGCCGCCTGGGCGCAGAAGAAGGCGCCCTTCAGGTTGGTATCGACGATCTTGTCCCAGAGCGCCTCGTCGACTTCGAGGGAGTCGCGCACATCCTCGACGCCTGCATTGTTGATCAGGATATCGAGACCGCCGAGTTGCTTGCGCGCCGCATCGACGGCCGCCTTGGCTGCGCCGGCATCGCGAACATCCATCGCCAGGGATTGCGCATTGTGGTGATCGGCCTTGATGGCGTCCTCGACCTTCCGGAGGCTCCCGATGTCGCGCGCCGCCAGCGCCACATTGGCCCCCGCCCGTGCCAGCCCCATCGCCAGCGCCGAACCAATGCCGCGGCTGGCGCCGGTGATCAGGGCCCGCCGCCCCTCGAGCGAGAAGGAAGGATTCTCAGCCATCGCCGCACTCCCCGTTTGCCGTTTTCCCGGCGGTCCGGCGATTGTATAGAACGGGCTTCCGCCCCCTGCAAAATCCCAGCGACATGACAGGTCCCGACAGCGCCGATCATCCGACCGCCCGCGCCCGCGCCCTGGCGAAAGCGGGCGATTACGACGGCGCTGGCCGCGTCATCGCCACGCTTGTGCGCGAAGCATTTGGTCTTGCGGCGACGACAGCCAAGATCAACCGGGATCAATACAGCCTGAACTCGCTCAACGGCATCGTCGCGATCGGGGATGGCAGCGAATACTTCTTCAAGTTCCATCAGGAAGAGGGTGAGGGCGATACGGTGGCCGAATACTATCGCGCGGAGACGCTGCGCGGGGCCGGCTATCCGGTCGACGTGCCGGCCTATGCGTCGCGCGAAGTGGGACGGCAGATCCTGCTCTACCGCCGCCGCCATGACCGGCGCTTCGCCGATCTCTGCCGCGCGGCCGAGCTGGACGGCGGGATCGGCACCGCACCGCTGATCCGGGCGCAGGAGGACCTCGACCGCATCATCGGCGAGCGCTATCTGGCGACGCTGCACAGCGCCGGGGCGGAGGCGGCGGCGGCAGAGCCGATCCACCGGCTGTTCCATGCGCGGCTGGTCGATCCCGGAGCGGCGGAGCGGCTGGGCGGCCGCGCCGCGCGGTTCTATCTGGATCAGCCGTTCGAATTCACCGGGCTCGCCACCCATTGGCGCGATATCGGCCACCGCCGGTGGCGCATCAATGGCGTCGATTATCGGCATAGCTTGGCCGGCTTGTTCGAGGAGAGCCGGCAAGTCCTTGCGCCCGCGAACTTCGCTGGCGCGGCAGTGGTGGCCCATGGCGATGCCCACAACGCCAATGTCTGGTGCGAGGAAGAGGCTGGTCCTACGCCGCGGCTGGTGTTCTTCGATCCTGCCTTCGCCGGCACCCATGTGCCGGCGCTGCTGGCGGAGATCAAGGCGACATTCCACAACATCTTCGCCCATCCGTTCTGGCTCTACGATGCCGGGATCGCGGCGAAGACCTACCGGGCGTCGGTCCAGATCCAAGGAGATTTTCTGGAGGTGGACCATGATTGGCGGCTCTCGGACTTGCGCACGGCCTTTCTGGAATCGAAGTTCCGGCAGGTCTGGCGCCCGCTGCTGGTCGAATTGAAGCGCCGTGGAGCCCTGCCGGCGAATTGGCGGCGCATCATCCGCTGCGCCTTGTACTGTTGCCCGACCCTGGTGATGAACCTCCGGGCCGGGGCCGGCGACCATAATCCCATCAGTTCGGCGATCGGCCTGTCCATGGCGGTCATGGCGGGGAGCGAGCCGGCCACCGGCCGCGATCCGCTGTCGACGATGCTCGACGATCTTGGCCTCTGATACCGGCGACATACCGGCGCATGGCCGCCGCCCGTAATGCTGTGGTAATTCAACCCCGGAATTTTCCCTCTGGCGCGGTGTTTTATTAGAGGCAGCATTTCACGCGCATTTTAGCGATTGTGCACAAGAGCTTAGCAGCGCTACAAGTGCAACGCGGTCGCGGCCATGTTAGGCTGCGCCCAAGCCTTGCGGCGCCGGCCGGTCCCCAGCCCGCTAATCATGGATCGAGGACACAGAATGCCCCTGGATCTGAATCAGCTCCTCGCCGATCGCGGTGGCGAGAAATACGCGCTGACCGAGCGCTATCTCAACGCGCAGATGGTCCGCGTGCTGAAGACCATCGGCTTCGATGTCAACTTCACCTCGGCCGAGGGGCCGTACATCACAGATGAAGCGGGCGCGCGCTATCTCGATCTCCTGAGCGGCTTCGGCGTCTTCGCCGTGGGCCGCAACCATCCCCATGTCATCGACGCGCTGAAGCAGACGCTGGACGCCAACCTGGCCAACCTGGTGCAGATGGACGTGTCGCCTCTGGCGGGGCTTCTGGCCGAGCGGCTGCTGCGGCTGACGCCGGGCATGGAGCGCGTGTTCTTCTGCTCCACCGGTTCCGAAGCGGTGGAAAGCGCTATCAAATTCTCCCGGATCGCCACCGGACGCGGCAAGATCGTTTATTGCAGCCACGCCTTCCACGGCCTGACCATGGGCGCCCTGTCGCTGAACGGCAGCGATGTGTTCAAGAAGGGCTTCGAGCCGCTGCTGCCTGATTGCCTGCAGGTGCCGTTCAACGATCTGCCGGCGCTGGAGCAGGCGCTGCGCGGCAACGATGTCGCCGCCTTCATCGTCGAACCGATCCAGGGCAAGGGCGTCTATATGCCCGACGATGATTACCTGCCGGAAGCGCTGAAGCTCTGCCGCAAGCATGGCGCGCTGTTCGTCGCCGACGAGATCCAGACCGGCCTCGGCCGCACCGGCCGCTTCCTGGCGCTGGAGCATTGGGGCGTCGAGCCGGACATGGTGCTGATCTCCAAGGCGCTGTCGGGCGGCTTCGTGCCCGTGGGCGCGCTGCTGACCAAGAACTGGGTCTTCGCCAAGCTGTTCGACCGCATGGACCGGGCGCTGGTCCATGGCTCCACCTTCAGCAAGAACGACCTGGCGATGGCGGCCGGCCTGGCAACTCTGGAGGTGATTGAGAACGAGAAGCTGATCGCCCGCGCCGAAGTGCTGGGCGAGGGCATCCTCAACGATTTCCGGGTCATGCGCGACAAGTACGAGCTGGTGAAGGATGTGCGGGGCAAGGGCCTGATGATCGGCGTCGAGTTCGGCGCGCCGAAGAGCCTGACGCTGAAGGCCACCTGGAGCATGCTGGAGGCCGCCAGCAAGGGTCTGTTTTGCCAGATGGTGCTGATCCCGCTGTTCAAGGACCACAAGATCCTCTGCCAGGTTTCCGGCCCGGGCGTGCATATCATCAAGCTGCTGCCGGCGCTGGTGATCGGCGACCGGGACCGCGCCTGGATCCGCAACGCCTTCGACGCGGCCATCGCCGACTGCCACCGGGTGCCTGGCGCGGTCTGGGACCTCGGCCGCAATCTCGCCACCCACGCCATCAAATCCCGCGCCGGCCGGGCGGCGTAGGCCGGTTCGGCCGCCGCTCGAAGGGCGGCTTCTGCTGCCGCACATTATTGGGTCGCTGACGCAATCCGGTGTTCGACGCGCCGCTCCAGCCCCGCCCAGATCCTCGGAATAGAATCTCATAACCGTCGGGCAGCGGCATCGCGGATTCCCGGCGGGTGGAGCCGCGTTGTGACTTTTTTTGGCGTTCCGGAAAACCCGGGTCTTTTGTGCGCACCGTCACAGGATTTAATTCAAGCATCGGTTACCAAGGCTGTCCTGACCGATACCGCAACCGACTTGCATTGACGCCTCTGGAGGCCCGGATGAAGCGCACCAACCCCCTTGATTTTCTTGCCCATGCCCAGAAGAACCCGAAGCTCAGCAACCGGGTGCTCGCCGCCGTCGAGCGCGGCAACATGGTGACCGCCGAAGAGATCCTGCAGATCGCCAAGGAATTCGGCTACGCCTTCACGCGCCAGAAATTCGAAAAGGCGGTGAAGACAACGATCGCGAAACAGTTCAAGGACAAGGATCTCAGCGCCGAACAGGTGGCCAAGAAAAAGAAGAAGCCGATCATCAAGAAGCCGCCCCTGAGTTCCTGTGCCCGCGGTTGCCTGAGCTACACCGTGAGCTGGCATCCCAGCAGAAGCACAACATAATTTTTCCGGTTTCGCGCCGGTGGGTCTTGCTCGCCGCCGGCGAGGGAACAGGGAGGGCGACGCCATGCCCGAATCGAACCTTGTCGGCGGCGTGATCCAAGCCGTTGCCGCCCGGGCCACGCCGCTGTGGGACCGGGCCAGCGCCACCGGTCTTCCGGCGGATGGCTACGATCCCAGGATTGCGCGCGAACGGCGGCGGCAATGGCGGCGGATTCTCGGCAGCAGCGAATTACTGCGCCGCCGCCTGCGCGCGACCGGCTTGGCGCCGGAGCAGGTGGAAAGATTGCTGGGCGGCGCAAGCAATCCTGCCGCGCCGTCTTCCTGGACAAAGCTGCTGGTCCGTTGGCTCGAAGGCCCGGCAGCCAGCCCAATTTCCACGCCCTTTGCCGATCGCGCCTTGGCTGCGGAATCCCCTCTGCCGTTCGAAGAAATTCTGCTGCCGCTGTTGCGGCTGGCGCGGGCCGATGCGGCGGCCAGGGCCGGAGCCTCGGCGGCGGTCTTGGGCGAACGGGCGGCCATCGACCTGGAGCGGCAGCTTCTGGCCCATCTCGCCTTCGTCGGCAGCCTCACCTTCGGGCAGGATTTTCTCGAGTTCCGCTTTCACCAGGCGCCGCTGTCGGCTCTCGGTGAGGTCTGGTCGGGCCGGCCACGATCTACGGAAATCTACGCTGCGTATGTCCGGCATCTGCTAGACGGCGGGCTGCGCGATCTCTTTGAACGCTTTCCCGTGCTGGCGCGGCTGCTTTGCCAGTCCGCCGAGCAATGGATCGCGGCAACGGCGGATCTCTGCCGCCGCTTCGCGGCTGATTTCCCGGCGCTGGTGGAAACGTTCGGAATTGCGGCGCCTGAAGCGGCTGGCGCCTTGGCCGAGATCCGCACCGATCTCTCCGACCGTCATCGCGGCGGCCTCAGCGTCTGCGAGTGCCTCCTCTCCAGCGGTGAGCGGCTGATGTACAAGCCGCGCACGGTGCGGCCTGAAGCGGCCTTCTATGGCTTCGTGGAGCGGCTCAACCGCCTGGACCTGCCATTGGAGTTGAAAGTGGTCCGCAGTCTCGACCGGGGCAGCCATGGCTGGGTCGAGCATGTGCCGGCGGCGCCATGCAATTCGGCGGCGGAAGTCGCGGACTACTACACCCGTGCCGGCATGCTGCTGGCGATGTTGCATCTCCTCGCGGTCACCGATGTGCATTGCGAGAATCTGATCGCCCATGGCAGCCAGCCGGTGGTGGTGGATCTGGAGACGCTGCTGAGCGAACGGCCGCCGGCGCGGCGCCGCGAGATCGGCGACGGCAACTCGATCCTCCGCACCGGTCTGTTGCCGCAGTGGGAGACGGCGCCTGATGGCAAGCGCTACGACCTCAGCGCCCTCGGCGCCGACGAGCGGCAGGATCCTGGCCTGCGGCACTCCACCTGGAAGAACGTCAATACCGACCAGATGGCGCTGGTGCAGGATGCCGGCGGTGCAGCGGCCGGCGGCCACCGGGTGTGGCTGGGTGATGAGTCTCCAACCGTCGCCGCCTATCTGCCGCAGTTCGTCGCCGGATTCAAAGCGGCCTACGAGACTCTCCTGTCAAACCGTGCGGCACTGCTCGCGGACCGCGAGGTGGCGGCGGCGTTCGAGGACCTGGAATTGCGAGTCCTCGTGCGCAACACCGATACCTATGCGCGATTGCAATTGCATCTGCTGCATCCCGACTATCTCCGGGACGGCATCGACCGCAGCCTGGAACTGGAATGGCTGGCGCGTCCGCTTTGCGCCACGGCCCGGCCTCGTCTCGGCCGTGCGCAAGTGTATGAGGGCGAGCGCCGCGCCATGGAAGCGCTGGACATCCCCCATTTCGGCACCAGCGGCTGGCGTGAACTGGAGATCGCCGATGACGACGAGGATTTCCGCCTGCTCTGCGGCGAGCGCAATTCGGCCGTGTTTCGCCGGCGCTTGCAAAATCTCAGCGATGCCGACTGCGCGCGGCAGGTCGCGGTTATCCGGGAATCCATCGCCTCCCGATTCGAGGCCACCTGAAATAAGCCTAGCCGCCGCAGTCAGCGTCGATCCTGGCGCAAATAGACCCGGCCAAGGCTGGCCGGTTCGGCGGCACGCCGGCGGCGCGAAAGGCTGGCGGCCACCAGCACGATCATGGTCAGGGCATAGGGCAGCATGCCCATCAGATAGATCGGCGCGTCGACGCCTATCGCCAGCAGGCGGGGCAGCAGCGCCTCCATGCCGCCGAACAGGAGGGCGCCGAACAGCGCCCGCAGGGGATGCCAGCGGGAGAAGATGACGAGCGCCAGGGCAATCCAGCCGCGGCCATTGACCATGCCTTCGACCCAGACTTCGCTGCCGCTCAGGGACAGATAGACCCCGCCCAGTCCCGCCAGCGCGCCGGACGCCAGGATCGCAGCCATCTGGTGGAGCTGGATATCGACGCCCGCGATGTCGGCGGTGGCGGGGTCTTCGCCCACCGCCCGCAAGCGTAGCCCGGCATGGGTGCGGGCGATCAGCCACCAGACCAACGCGGCCAGCGCCAGTGCGACATAGACCAGCAGGTCCTGCTTGAAGAGCAGTTCGCCCACGAGAGGCACCGACGCCAAGGGGCCGAAATCCAGCGGCTGGAAGCCGACGAAGGGCTGATGCACATAGGGCCGGCCGATCACACCGGCGGCACCGATGCCGATCGCGACGGCCGCGAGGCCAGCCAGGATCTGATCGGCGCGGAACACCACCACAGCGATCCCGAAGACCAGGGCCAGCAATGTCGCGGCTGCAACACCGGCGGCGACTCCGGCGGCAAGGCTGCCCGTGGTCAGCACGGTCACCGCTCCGGCCATGGCGCCGGCCGCCATATAGCCCTCGGCGCCGAGGCTGACGATGCCGGCGCGCTCCGACAGGATCAGCCCAACGCTGGCCAGCAGCAGCGGGATGGCGAAAGTGGGAATGCTGGCCAGCCAGCTGGCGATGAAGGCGGTCATGTTGCCGCTCCTTCGCGCCGCCGGTCGATGCGGTAGGCGCTGAAGAAGTACCCGACGAGCAGGCTGAGCAGCACGATGCCCTGGATCAGCACGACAATCGCGTCGGAAAGTCCGTAGAACACCTTCAAGGTCGTGCCGGCATTGTAGATTCCGGCGACGGCGATGGCGGCAATCACGATGCCCAGGGGCTTGAGCCGCGCCAGGAATGCAATGACGATGCCGCTGAAAGTGGCATTGGCGCCGATGAACTGGGTCAGGCGGTACTCGGTGCCCGCCACGATCAGGCCACCCGCCAGTCCCGACAGGGCGCCCGACAGCAGCACGACGCCGACAATGGTTGCCGTCACCGGCAAACCCGCCGAGCGCGCTGTGAGCGGATTGTAGCCGATCGCAGCAGCATAGAATCCCGCGCGCGTGCGATCGATGAGGAGTGCGATCAGCAGCGCCGCGGCCAGCGCGATGAACAGCCCGCCATGGACGTTGCCGAATCCGAGCAGCGATAGGCGCTCGGCATCGTCGAATTGCACGGAGACCGGGAAACTGTTGGCAGGATCCCGCCAGGCGCCGAACAACAGATGCTGCAGCAGAAGATAGGCGGTGTTGGACAGCAGCAGGGTCAACACGATCTCGCTGACGCCGAGCTTGACCTTGAGCAACAGCGGCACGGCGATCCAGGCGGCGCCGCAGACGCTCGCCACCGCCAGCATGACTGCCAGTCGGAGCGGTTCCGGTCCGGTATCGTGGATAGCGATCCCGCTGGCGCCGATGGCGCCCAGCCAGAGCTGTCCTTCCAGGCCGATGTTCCAGAATTTCACCCTCATCGCCAACGCGGATGAGAGGCCGACAAGGATCAGCGGCGTGGCGATGGTGACGGTTTGCGCCAGCCCAGCGGGAGCGATGAAAACCTGGATGATCAAGTCATCGATCATGGTGTCCGGCGGTGCGCCGGCAGCCAGCAGGATCAGGACGACGACCAGAAGGCCGGCAAGCAGGCTGACGATGAAAGCGCCGGCCGAGAGATGGCGCGGCGGATTGAGCCGCCGTTGCAGGATCATGCCGTCAAGCATGGCCGAGCATCAGGGCGCCGATCTCGCCTGACGAAACGCCGGCGGGACATTCGGCGACGATGCGGCCGCGGCTCATCACGGCGATCCGATCCGACAGCGCCAGTATTTCCTCGAGATCCTCGCTGATCAGCAGGCAGGCAGCACCGGCGGCGACCGCGCGGCGGATCGCCACCTGCACAAAGGCGGTCGCCTTGACGTCCAGCCCGCGGGCCGGGGAATGGGCGAGCAGGATCGAGACACCGGCATCAAGTTCCCGCGCCAGCAGCAGCTTCTGGGCATTGCCGCCGGAGAGCAGGCGCATCGGCCGGCCGGGCGCGGCGCCAGCAACGTCGTATTCCTTGATCGTGCGCGCCGCATCGTCGCGCATGCGGCCGCGCTGCAGCCACACCCGGCCATAGCGCCCGATACGGACACGGGTCAGCGCCAGATTTTCGGCGACGCTGAGGTCGCCCACGACGCCGCTGGCGCTGCGGTCGGCCGGGATGATGCGCAGGCCGAGATCGCGCCGCCGCGCCACGATTGCCGTGGTCACGTCTTCGTCGTCGATGGCAAGAGTGCCCGATTGCACCTGTGCGATTCCCGCGAGTGCATCTGCAAGCTGTTGCTGACCATTGCCGCCGACGCCGGCGATGCCCAGGATTTCCCCGCCCCGCACGGACAGGGAGACATCCTCGATGCCCACGGCACCGTCACCGCGGCGAACGGAAAGACCGGTGATGGCCAACCTTGCACGTCCGACGGCCGCCGCTGCCATAGGCCGCCCGGTTTCGATTTCCTCGCCGACCATGAGCCGTGCAAGTCCGGCGGCGTCCAGCGCTGCTGTGGGGCGGTTGGCGGCGACGGTGCGCCCCTGGCGCATCACCGTCACGCGGTCGCTGTGGCCGACCACTTCCCGCAGCTTGTGGGTGATCAGGACAACGCTGCGGCCCGCGGCCGCGATGCTGCGCACGGCAGCCAGCAGCGACTCCGCTTCCTGATCGGTCAGCACGGCCGTCGGCTCGTCCAGCACGACGATGCGCGCGCCCAGCGCCAGCACCTTGCATATCTCCACGCGCTGGCGCTCGGCAATCGAGAGCTGCCCCACGATGGCGTCGGGATCGACTCCTAGGCCGAGCTCGCGGGCCGTGCTCTCGAGGGCTGCGGCAGCGGCTTTCGGCGTTGCCAGCGCGCCATTGCTGCCAGCGGAGAGCCAGAGATTCTCGGCCGCGCTGAAGCGGTCCACGAGGCGGAAATGCTGATGCACCATGCCGATCCCGGCGGCGATGGCATCGCGGGGTCCGCGGATCGGCAAGAGCCTGCCGTCGAGTCGGATCTCGCCCCGGTCCGGCGCATAGACGCCGGTCAGAACATTCATCAGCGTAGATTTGCCGGCGCCGTTCTCCCCGAGCAGCGCATGGACCTCGCCCGCCGCAATGTCCAGGCAGGCATCGTCCAGGACCTGCCGCCCATCGAAACTCTTGCCGATGCCTGCGAGCGACAGCAGGGCCGGAGCGGCGTCGGGCCGCTCCCCTGCCGCCAGGCTGGTCATTGCGCCGCCGGCATGGTGCCGATGGCGCCCTGGACAAAGAAGTCCATGTTCCAGATGGCGTCGTCGCCGATGGTGCTGCCGGCAGCGACGGCCTCGCTGCCATCCTGCTTCAGCAGCGGGCCATCGAACGGCGAGAATTTGCCGGCGGCCATTTGCGCCTTGGCCTCGTCGATCTTCGCCTGGACATCGGCCGGCACGGCGTCGCCCAGGGGCGTGATGTCGATGACACCCTCGGCGATGCCGGGAAAGGCGCCATAGGGCGACGGCTCCCAGGTGCCCTCGATGATCTTCTTGATCGTCGGCACCAGGTGCTTTTCCCAGTGGAACACCACGGAGGTGAGGTGACCCTTCGGCGCATGCTGGCTCATGTCGAGCTGGAAGCCGACCGAGCGCACGCCGCGCTTCTCCGCCGCGGTGAACGGCGCCGAGGACGACAGGTTGTTGGCGATCACATCGGCGTTCTGGTCCAGCATCGCTTCGGCAACCTGGCCTTCCTTGACCGGATCCCACCAGGAGTTGGTGTAGATGACCATTGTTTCATCGGCGGGCTCTATGGCGCGGGCGCCGAGGATGAAGGCATTGATGTCCCAGTTGACGACGCCGACCGGGAAACCGCCGAGCATGCCGAGCTTCTTGGTTTTGCTGACTGCGCCCGCCGCCATGCCCGCGAGATACCAGCCCTGATACGTGCGGGCGTAGAAGCTCTCGAGATTGGCGGCATTGGTGGTGCCGGAGGCGCTGAGGAAGGCCACGTTCGGATTGGCCTTTGCCGCTTCCAGCACGCCGTCGGAATAGCCGTAGCTGGTGACGACGATGATGTTGAAGCCGCGCTTGACGAACAGGTCGATGGCGTTCTTCAGCGCGGTCGCTTCTTCGGGGATGCTCTCGGCGACGGCGATCGTGACGCCAAGCTCCTTCTCCACCGCCTGCCGGCCGAGATCGAGGGCCTCGTTCCAGCCGCCATCCTTGGCGCTGGCCGCATAGATGAAAGCGATCTTCGGTTCTCCCTGCAGCTTGAAGGCATCCGCCCAGGCGCTTCCCGCCAGCGTCAATGCCGTAGCCAGAACGATGGCGAAGACGGCGAGCAGGCGTGCCGCAATTCTGTCGTTGCGTTGCGATGTCATAGCTTTTCTTTCTCTTTCTTTCGGTGGCAGGAGCAGACGCAACGCGTGAGCTGGCTCACGCCTTTGCCTCGTCGGTCTGACGGTGGAAGTAGGTGTCGTCGAAGCGTGAGCGGATGTAGTCCCCGGCGTTGATCGCCGGGTATTTCGGCGGCCGCTCCGGACCCTGGCAGGTGGGGAAGACCTCGATCAGGCTCTGGGAGTTGGTGCCATAGAAGAACGGAATCGAATAGCGCGACTTGCCGGAGCGGTTGATCGCCCGATGCACGGTCGAGGCGAAATAGCCGTTGGTCCAGCGCGCCATCAGGTCGCCGACATTGACGATGAAGCAGCCGGGCAGCGGCGGCGCCATGATCCATTCGCCGGCGCTGTTGAGAACCTGCAACGCTGGAACATCGTCGGTGCTGAGAATGGTGAAGCACTCATAGTCGGAATGGGCACCGATGCCGATCTGCCGGTCGTCGATGGCACCGTCCTGGCTCGGATAGTAAAGCACGCGCATATGCGCCATTGGCTTGGTGATCAGCGGCTCGAAGAAGTCCTCGTCGATCTCCAGGGCGAGGGCGAAGGCCTGGAAGATCTTGCGGCCGAATTGCCGGATCGCCCGGTGATAGGCCAGCAGCGCTTCGCGGAAGCCCGGCAGGTCTTCCGGCCACTGATTCGGGCCATAGCCGAACACGCCAGCGGCCACATCGGGATCGTCGGCAGGCACTTCCAGGGCGAGATCGAAGCCCTCATGCAGATCGCCGCGGGCGGTGGGATCGGTGTTTTCGCCGAGCAGCGGCGTGTAGCCGCGCATGTTCGGCGACTTCGAGATGTCGACGGCGCGCTTGCGGTCCATCGGCAAATCGAAGAACCGGTGGGCAGCGGCATAAGTTGCGTCGATGATCGCGGGATCGACGCCATGATTCTTGGCATAGAAGAAGCCGACGCGGGTGCAGGCATCCCGCACCGCTTCGCCGACGGCCAGCCGGTCGGCCAGGCTGCCGCGCAGCATGGGGGCGAAATCCACCACCGGAATCGACGTGAAGGGGATTTCCTGGGCGGCGAGGCCGCTTTCGACGAAGGCCCGCGGACCGACGCCTGTATGGATCGTTGTCATGCACTGTCCCTCTGCATGGCTGCTGTCTTCCAGGATTCCATATCAGCCGAGATATGCCAAGGAACGTCAGTTCCCGGAAGCCGGAAAACGGCTTATGCCGCCGTCGGCGCCGCCGTTGCCGCCGATATGACCGGGCCGCGCACGCTGAGGAACTCATCGATCGCCGCGCAGAATTTGTCGTGATCTTCTGCCGTCATCGGCAGCGACAGGCTGATGAAGCCGCGGCGGGCCATGTACTGCCCTTGGGCCAGCAGGTCCAGATGCAGCAGCTTCTGGAGGTCGGCGATGCGCCCGGCATGGACGGCGTCGCGGGTCCAGACATCCTGGGGCCGGTTGATTGGGCCGTCATGGAAATGCAGCCCCATGATGGAGCCCACGCCCTTCGCCTGCAGCGGCAGCTTGTGTTTCTGCGCCAGTCCATTGATGCGCTCGCGCAGGGCATCGCCGTCGGCGGTGAGCTTGTCCGCGGCCTCGTCGGTATAGATTTTCGTCAGGCCGGCAAGCCCCGCGGCCATGGAGAAGACGTTGTTGTTGAAGGTGCCGGCATGGCCGACTCCGTCGGGACGGCGGGGATCGAAGCGGTCCATGATGTCGGCGCGGCCGCCGAAGCCGCCGAAGCTGGCGCCGCCGCCAAGATATTTTCCGAAGCTGGTGAGATCGGGCGTCACGCCCAGCTTCTTCTGCAGGCCGCCAGAGGAGAGGCGCGAGGTCATCACCTCGTCGAAGATCAGGACAATACCCAGGCGCGAGCAGGCGCTGCGGATCGCCTTGAGGAATTCCTGATCCGCCGGTATGCCGCCGGCGGCGCCCATCATCGGCTCGATCAGCACGGCGGCGAGCTCGGGCGCGTTCTTGTTGATCAGCGCCAACGTCGAATCGATGTCGTTGTAGTGGCCGATGATCCAGGGGAAGGGCGCGTTGATCGGCGATTTCTGCTGGCCGAAATAGAACACGCCGCCGTGATAGGCGCCGTGAAATACCATGACGGTGGAGCGGCCGGTATGCAGCCGCGCGGCGGAGATGGCGAAGAGATTGCCCTCAGTGCCGGAATTGCAGAAGCGCACCCGCTCCACCGAGGGGAAGCGGCGGCACATTTCCGCCGCCAGCTCGGCCTCGTACATGTTGTGGCCGCCCAGCGCGAAACCGTCATCGACCGCCTTGTGGAGCGCCGCCTGCAGGACCGGATCGGAGTGGCCGTAGAGTCCGGCGGTGTATTCGCCGAGATAGTCGGCATAGCCGTGACCATCCACGTCCTCGATGCGACAGCCTTGGCCGCCCTTCAGCACCAGCGGAAAGGGCGAATAGAACAGCACCGTGCGGGTATTCCCGCCGGGCATGTGGGCGACAGCCGCATCGTGGCGGCGCTTGCTCTCGGGATTGGCCGCGACATAGCGCGCCTCAGCCTCGGCGGTGACGCTGGCCAGGTCGGTGTTGGAACCGGTCATGATCTGCGACATCTTCAATTCCCGATAGCCCGGCCGCTTGGACCGATTCCGATTGTCCCAGGTTCCTATTGCGGCCGCAAACCCAGGAGCTGCCGCGCTTCCGCCGGCGTGGCCGGATGGCGGTCATAGGCGCCGCAGAGATCGGCGACCCGCTTCACCAGTTCGGCGTTGCTGGCGGCGAGCCGGCCCTTGTCGAAATAGACATTGTCCTCGAGGCCGGTCCGCGCATGGCCGCCGCGCTTCAGCGCCCAGTGATTGGCGACAAGCTGGTGGCGGCCGATGGCGGCGGCGGTCCAGGTGGCGGCGGGAAGCTGGTCCTCCAGTTCCTCGATCAGGAAATCCAGCAGGCGCTCCCGCGCCGGCAGCGCGTTGGGAATGCCCATGACGAATTGCACATGTACCGGCGGCTTCAGCAGGCCGCGATCCACCAGGGTGCGGGCGTTGTAGAGCATCGCGAGATCGAAGATCTCCACTTCCGGCTTAACTTCCTGGCGCAGCATGGTCGTGGCCAGATCGTCCACCAGTGACGGCGGGTTCTCATAGATGATGGTGGCGAAATTGACTGAGCCCGTCGCAAGTGAGGCCATGTCCGGCCGGTGCTGCAGGGAACTGCCGCGCTCATCGGCCCTGCGGCCGCGGCCGCCGGTGGAGAACTGCACGATCATGCCCGGGCAATGCTTCCGGATGCCCGCCTGCACCACGGCGAAGCGCGCTTCGTCAGACGATGACTGGCCGCTGTCGTCGCGCACATGGATATGAACCAGGGAAGCGCCGGCCTCGAAGGACTCGTGGGTGCTCTCGACCTGCTCCGCCGGCGAGATCGGGACGGCCGGATTTTGCGCTTTGGTGGGCTGGCTGCCGGTGATGGCGACGGTGAGGATGGCGGGCGTGGACATGGGACTTCCTTACCAAGGGTCGCGCCGGGACATTAAGGCGAGGCGGTCGCGGGGTTGCAAGGCCGCGAGGCCCGGTACCGCCTGATGCCGCCAATTTCGCCCGTAGGCTATTGATTTTTCAGCGTATTGTCATCTAAATCGCATTAACCATCTTGAGGAAAATAATCATAAGCGCGACCGGGCCCATAGTTTTCTCGCATTTTAACAGTATTTCTTATCGGAGTGTTAAGCGGGACTTGTCTAACTTTTTATTTAATTCACCGGGGGAAAACCTTCGGTCTTCTTAGCGTCGTGGGAAGTGGAAATCCAAGCGTGCCAATGTCTGCGGCAAGACAGCTAGACCTGCCTGAAGCGTTCGTCAGTGGCGCGGAACCCATCCGCGCCCGGCCGGCGCCGGTAGTGATTCCGATCGAGCTGCTGAAGCTGCCGGGCCGGCCGATCAATCTGGACAATTGTTTCGTCGCCATCGACAACCTGCCGTTCGGCGTGCGCCTCACCGCCGGCGTCACCAATGACGAAACGACATGGTTGCTGACGCCGCGACAGATGGAGGAAGTGGCGCTCGTCGTGCCGTCGGCCGACGCCGAGTCTTTCAATGTTTCGGTCCGCATCGTGATGCTGGACCCCGACGGCTATGATTTCGCCACGACGATCGCGCGCTTCGACGTGCTGGCGCGGGTGGAGCCTGGCCCCCGCGGGATCGCGCCACCGGTACAACTGGATTTCCGCCGTTTCTGCGGCGGCGCAACCGGCTGGTTCGAGGCGCGCTTCGGCACGACCGAGGTTCCCACGCTGCGGCTGGTGGACAGCGAAGATGAATTGCTCTCCGGCGCGCGAGCACAGGGCGAGCCGGCGGACGCCGAGCCGCGCCTCGGCGTCATCGAACAGATGATCATGGCGGCGCGCGTGGAGTGGGAGGCTGAGGAGAATGCCCGCGCCGCCCGCAGCCAGGAGCAATGGCAGGAGCTGGAGGATCAGCGCCGCGCCATCCAGAATATCGAGGCCGACGACCGGCTGAGCCGCCTGCTGGCGGAAGCCGAAGAACGGTGGCACACGAAAATCAGCGAGCGCCTGTTCACAGCCGAGCAGGCCTGGCAGTCGGCGGAGAACGAGCGGCTGGCCGCCCATGATGTGCGCTGGCAGACCAAGATGGCACAGATCTTCTCGATCCTGGCCAGCCGCGGCATCTCCATTCCGCCTGAATTGCTCGAGGCGCAGGCTGGCTTGCCGGGCGCCGAAGCGCCGGCGGTCGTCAAGATTTCCCGCCCTTGGCTGCGGTTCGCGCAGGAGTGGCGCTTGGCGGCGGCGATCGTCTTGGCCGTCTGCGTGACCGCGCTACTGACGTTCTGAGCTTTTCCGGCGGCGTCCGTCGCTGTTCAATTCCCGGGATTTGTGCCTTGATAACTGCCGTTCCGCAGAAGGCACCGTCATGACCGTTATCGACACTCCCGCCGTTAGCGAGGCCGAGATCGCCGCGTTCCGCGACGATGGCGCGGTCTGCCTCCGCGGGCTGTTCCGGGACTGGGTCGAGTCCTTGCGCCAGGGTGTGGAGCGGAACATTGCCGCGCCGTCTGCGGATGTGAAGCTCTATGACGGTTCCCGGGGCGGCCGCTTCTTCGGCGACTATTGCAACTGGGACCGCATTCCCGAGTACCGGGATTTTGTCTTCAAATCGCCGGCCGCAGCCGTTGCCGGCCGTCTGATGGGCTCCCGCAGCGTGCGGCTGTTCCACGAGCATGTGCTGGTGAAGGAACCGAACGCCGACGTGCCGACGCCCTGGCATCACGACCAGCCCTACTACAACGTGGATGGCGCGCAGACCTGTTCGCTATGGATTCCCCTGGATCATGTGCCGCGGAACACGGTGCCGGAATTCGTCGCCGGTTCGCACAAATGGGGCCGCTTCTTCCGGCCCGAACGGTTCAACAAGACGGCGCTGAACGCTGATGACGGGCTGGAGCCAGTGCCCGATATCGACAGCGAGCGCGGGCGGTACAACATCCTTGGCTGGGCGATGGAGCCGGGCGATGCGGTGGCCTTCAGCTACCTGACGCTCCACGGCGCGCCGGCCAATCTGCAGTCCGCCAACCGCCGCCGCGCCTTCTCGCTGCGGGTGATTGGCGACGACGCCCGCTGGGCAGTGCGCAAGGGCATGACTTCGCCGCCTTTCCGCGGCGTCAAGCTGTCCCACGGTGCAGTCATGGAGGCGCCGGAGTTTCCCCTGCTCTGGCGGGCCTAAGGCATTTCCGTTCCCTCGACGCACTGCCGCCGCTCTTCTAAGCTGCCGTGGCAGAAAACGGGGGAGGCCGCGTGGCTGACAACAGCAAGGGACGCATCGCCATCATCGGTGCCGGTTTCATCGGCCGAGCCTGGGCCATCGTGTTCGCCCGCGCCGGCTATGAGGCGCGGCTCTACGATGCGATCGAGGGCGCCGCTGCAAAGGCGCTGACCGCCATCGACGACAGCCTCGCCGATCTCAAGCAGGCAGAGCTGATTGGCGATGTTGGGCCGATCCGCGGCCGGATCGTCGCCTGCACGTCGATTGCCGAGACCCTCGATGGCGCGCTGCATGCCCAGGAAAGCGTCTGGGAGCAGCGCGACCTCAAAGCAAGGATCTTTGCCGAAATGGACGCGGCGGCGGGACCGGAGACGGTGCTGGCCAGCTCCTCCTCGGCGATCCCGGCCTCGGAATACACCGCTGACCTCAAGGGGCGCGACCGCTGCCTGGTGGCCCATCCCGGCAATCCGCCCTATCTGCTGCCGGTCGTGGAGCTGGTGCCGTCGCCCTGGACCGCGCCGGCGGTCATTGATCGCAGCCACCGCCTGTTCGAATCGGTGGGGCAGGTGCCGGTGCGGCTGAACCGCGAGATCGCCGGCTTCGTCATGAACCGGCTGCAGGCCGGCGTGGTCTGCGAGGCCATGAGCCTGGTCGGCCAGGGCATCATCTCGCCCGAGGATCTGGACAAGGTGATGCGCCACAGCCTGGGGCTGCGCTGGTCATTCATGGGGCCGTTCGAGACCATGGATCTGAATGCGCCCAACGGCTTTCAGGACTATCTGGACCGCTATCGCATACCCTACCAGAAGATGGGCGCCCAGCTTGGCGTCGCCGATCCCTGGACCAAGGAGGCCAGCGACGCCGTGCTGGCGACACGGGACTCGAAAACGCCGCGGGCCAACCTGCCGGCGCGGCGGCGCTGGCGCGACCGGCGGCTGATGGCGCTGCGTCGCCAGATCGCCCAGGCCGACCGCGATATCGGCGACTAGCCGGCGCGCCACGACGTATTACAACAAGAGAAGAATCGGAGAGGACCCATGGCCGCCGCCCGCAAAGTCGTCATCACCTGCGCCGTCACCGGCTCGATCCATACGCCGACCATGACGCCCTATCTGCCGATCACGCCGGATGAGATCGCCCAGGCCGCCATCGGCGCGGCGGAGGCGGGGGCGGCGATCATTCATCTCCATGCCCGAGATCCCAAGGACGGCCGGCCGACGCCCGACCCCGAAGTGTTCATGCAGTTCCTGCCGCGCATCAAGCAGAGCTGCGATGCGGTGCTCAACATCACGACCGGTGGCGGCGCTGGCATGACGGTGGTTGAGCGGCTGGCCGGCGCGCTGCGGGCCAAGCCGGAAATGGCCACCTGCAACATGGGCTCGATGAATTTCGGCCTCTATCCCATGCTCGGCAAATACAAGGAGTTCAAATATGACTGGGAGCCGAAGCATCTGGAGAACTCGAGGGATTTCATCTTCCGCAACACCTTCAAGGATATTGAGCATGTGATGAAGGATCTCGGCGAGGGCTGCGGCACGCGCTTCGAGTTCGAGTGCTACGACGTCGGTCATCTCTACACCCTGGCCCATTTCCTCGAGCGTGGCGTCGTCAAGCCGCCGCTGTTCGTGCAGACCATCTTCGGCATCCTCGGCGGTATCGGTGCCGATACCGAGAACGTCGCCCACATGAAGCGCATCGCCGACAAGCTGTTCGGCGACCAGTATGTCTGGTCGGTGCTGGCGGCGGGCCGGCATCAAATGTCGTTCGTCACCCTGGCGGCCATCATGGGCGGCAACGTGCGGGTGGGGCTGGAGGACTCCATATATGTAGGCAAGGGCCAACTGGCGAAGAGCAATGCCGAGCAGGTCAGCCGCATCCGGACAATTCTCGAAAATTTATCGCTGGATATCGCCACGCCGAAGGAGGCGCGGGCCATGCTCAACCTGAAGGGCGGCGACCAGGTTGCTTTCTAAAAGGGCCTGCGCCAATCTGCATTTGCTCCCATAGCTCTTCTTGACGGCGAATCGCCTGCGGCTCTTGTAAGCTGGCCGTCGAAGACAATGCACGCGCTCGCGGCGAACCGCCGCAGCTCTGCAAGATATGACGATGGAGGAATCGACTATGCGCGGCTTTGCCGCCCGTCTCACCCTGCTGGCGGTCCTGATTGTCGGGGCATCCCCGGCCGGGGCCGAAACCCTGCCTGCGCCGGTCGGCGATGTCATCCTGACCGTCGATGGCGCGATCACGAATACGACGGATGGCAAGGAGGCGCGGTTCGATGTGGCGGCGCTGGAGGCTATGGGCCTCACAACCGTCATCACGTCAACGCCCTGGACCGACGGGGCGGTCACCTATGAAGGTGTGCTCGGGCGCGTGCTGATGGAGCATGTGGGCGCCAAGGGCAGCAAGCTGGTGGCGCGTGCCCTCAACGACTACCTGGCGGATATCCCGATCGCCGATTTCACCGCCTACGACGTCATTCTCGCCATCAAGGCCAACGGCGCCTATTTGCCGATCCGCGACAAGGGGCCGATCTTCGTGGTCTACCCCCTGGATGGCCATCCGGAACTCGTGAACAACACCATCTATTCCCGCTGCGTCTGGCAGCTGACCCGGCTGACGGTGCAATAGCGCGCCGGACGGCCCTTGCAATAATTCTGGCCGCTTCTTAACCGCCGCGCGGCGGTTATACTTGCCCTCGCCGGTTGCGGCGGATTCCGCCGCCAGTGCGCCTCTTCGGGTGCCTGCGGCCAACGGTGACGGCAAATGATGATCAGCGGACTGACAACCAAGCGCCTGTGGATCGGCGGGATCCTCGTGGGTGCCTATTTGGCGGCGGCCATCGCGCTCTTCTTCATGATCTCGGAGCGGATCTCCGGGCTCGGCGACCGCGATCTCGCGACCATCGTCTGGTCCGGCGCGCGGCTGCAGACCGAATATTTCCGCCTGCGGCAGGCGGTCGAGACCGGCGCCTATATTGAGCCCGCGGATGCGGCCAAGCAGGTCAGCGATCGCTATGAGATCGTCCTCAACCGCATAAACGTACTCCAGCACGGCCAGACTCACGACGCCTACTCCAAGGAGGCCGAAAGCCTCGCCCTGTTCGACAACATCAGAAGCCTGTTCGTGGGACTCGAACCGCAGATCAGCTTGATCAAGGCGGGCAATCTCGCGCCGATCGTCAAGGTCGATGAGATTTTGGTATCGCTGGAGGACTCGATCGCCGCGTTCAGCAGCAAGCTGGTGAATCTGGTCGATACCGACTTGCACAACTACTACCAGGACTTCGCCACGCAGACCCGGTTGCTCGCCGCGCTGCTGCTCGGCCAGATCCTCATGGCGATCCTGTTCTTCTTCATCCTGACGCGGCAGGTGTCCCGGCTGCAGGTGGCGCAGGCCGCGCTCGTCGACGCCAACGACAATCTGCGCAGCAGCGAAAGCACCATCCGCCAGAGCCAGGCCGAGCTGGCCACCGCGCGGCAGCGGCTGCTGGATGGCATCGAGGCGATTCCCGATGGGTTCGCCCTCTATGATGCCGACGACCGGCTGGTGATCAGCAACAGCGTGCTGCGGTCCCGTTTCGGCATGGACGGAGAGGCGATCCTGCCGGGCCAGACCTTCGAGGAGATTCTGCGCCGCCGCATGGCCGCGAGGCGGATGCCGATTGCCGGCGGCCAGGAGGAGGAATGGATCGCCGACCGGTTGCGGGAACATCGCGCGGGCACCACGGCGCGGGAAATGCGCATGGATGGCGATCGCACCTACCGTATCGCCGAGCGGCGCACCGTGGATGGCGGCATCGTCACCGTCGTGACCGACATCACGGAATCGAAGGAACGCGAGCAGCGCTTGCATGAAAGCCAGGAGATCCTGCGCAGCCTGCTGGATAACGTGCCCGTCGTCGTAACCATGACCGATGTGTCCCGGCGGCTGCTGCTGCTCAACCGGGCGGCTGAACGCCGCTACGCCAGGCGTGCCATCGATGTGATCGGCCGCGATCTCGTGGATATCCTGCCGGAAGCGGACAAATTCCCCGATATCAGCAAGAACCATGCGCGCCTGCTGGAAACCAAGCAGCCGCAGATCGGCCACGTCTACACGATACCGGGTGACGAGGGCGATGAGACCTGGATCGTCAACCGCATACCCGTGCTCAACGAAGCCGGACAGGTGAAATATGTCATTCGCACCAGCTACGAAGTTCCGCAGCTGACCCACGCCTATCACGCGCTCGAGGAAAGCCGCACCCGTTTGCTGGATGCGGTCATCCGGGCGCGCCTGACCTACCGGGTCGGTTCCGATGACGGCAAGGGCTCGGTTATCGGGCCCGGCGCCACGACGACCCTGGGCTTCGACAGCGATATCATCAGCCTGACCGACGAAGACTATGTGACGCGGGTCCATGAAGCCGATCGCGACCGCGTCCGGCGGATCTATGACCGCGGCACTCGCGACGCCGATCGGTTTGCCGTCGAGTACCGTTTTGTGCGCCCTGACAATGACGTCATCTGGATCCGGGAGACGGCGGAGATCGTGCCGGCCGGCGCCGGCGACAAGATGGCGCGGCGAGTCGGCACCCTGCAGGATGTCACCGAGCAGAAGCAGATCGAGATCGCATTGCGGCAGAGCGAAGCGCGTCTCAAGGGATTTCTCGATCACGCGCCGATGATCATGTACCTGAAGGACACCGAAGGCCGCTTCCTGCTGGTGAATCGCGAGCTCGAGCGTATCGAGCGGTTTCCGGTGGCACCCGCTGTCGGGCGCAAGGAATCGGACCTCTATGCAAAAGCCTTGGCCGAGGCCTTCGACGCCCATGACCGGGAAGTCATCGCCAGGGGCGAGCCGGTCAGCCGCGAATTCACCATCCCCGACCTGTCGCCGGAATATCACGAGGTGATGACCATCAAGTTCCCGATCCGAGACGATAGCGGCCGGATCATCGCTGTCGGCGGATTCTCCCAGGATGTCTCCGAGCGCAAACGCGCCGAAAGAACGCTGAAGGAAAGCGAGGCCCGCCTGCGCCGCGCCCAGCAGCAGGCACGTTTGACCTATTGGAGCTGGAACCTCGCCAACCACACCTATACATGGGCGCCCGGGTCCGGCGCCTTGTTGGGAATCGAGGATGCGGCGCTGCCGGCGCGGCAGGCCGACATGACGCCGATCATCCATCCCGATGACCGGGAGCGTCAGTTCGCGATGCTCGACGCCTTGGAAGCGGGGCGCGACAGCTATGAGGCCGAGATTCGTCTGGTGCGGCCTGATGGCGGCATCGTCTGGGTGCGCGAACAGGGCGACGTGGAACGGGATGCCGAGGGCGCGCGCACCAATGTCAGCGGCACGCTGCAGGATATCAGCCCCTATCGCCTGCTGGAGGAACAGCTCATCCAGTCGCAGAAGATGGAGGCGCTGGGACAGCTCACCGGCGGCATCGCTCACGACTTCAACAATCTGCTGGCGGTGATCCTGGGCAATCTGGATCTGCTCAGCGACAATGCCGGATTGATGCAGCCGGCGAAGCGGCATATCGATCTGGCCCGCCGCGCCGCGGCGCGGGGTGCGGAGATGACGCGGCGCCTGCTGATCTTCGCCCGGCGCCAGCCGCTGGCGCCACGGGTCACCGACATCAACGACCTCATCCGCAACATGGATGAACTCCTGCGCCGGCCGCTGGGGCGCACCATCGATGTGCGACTCGATCTGGCGGAGAATCTATGGCCGTCGGAAATCGACCAGGGGCAGATGGAGATGACGCTGCTCAATCTCGGCGTCAATGCGCGCGACGCCATGCCCGAAGGCGGCATCCTGCGCATGACCACGGATAACTTCACTGCGGTTCCCGGCCAGGCCGACCTGCCGAAAAATCTCCGGCCCGGCGACTATGTCCGCATCATGGTCAGCGATACCGGCCGCGGCATGTCGGCCGAGGTGCAGGCGCGCGCCTTCGATCCATTCTTCACCACCAAGGATATCGGCCGTGGCACCGGTCTGGGACTCAGCATGGCCTACGGTTTCGTCACTCAGTCCGGAGGCCATATCGACCTGTCGAGTGCGCCGGGCCGCGGCACGGTGGTGCGCATCCTGCTGCCGCGCAGCCATCAGCCGGTCGCCGGGATGAAACCCATCGTCTTCGTTGCCGGTCTCGGCGATGCCGCGCCTACGGAACGGGTGCTGGTGGTGGAAGACGACGACGATGTGCGCGACGTGGTGATGGAACAGCTGAGCAGCCTGGGCTTTGCGGCGGTCGGCGCCGCCGATGGCGCGGAGGCGCTCAAGCTGGTGGAGAAGGAGGGGCAGTTCAGCCTGTTCGTGCTCGATATCGTGCTGCCGGGCGGCGTGCGCGGCACCGACATCGCGCGCATCGTGCAGAAGCGGGATGACAGCGCGAAGATACTCTATATGTCCGGCTTCGTTCCGGAAGCAGGAACGGAGCAGGAGCATCTGGATCCCGCTGCTCCCTGCTTGACCAAGCCCTTCAGCAAGGCGGCGTTGACGGCGGCGATAACCCAGCTCCTATCGGAGGAGCCCGGCCCGACGGCGGATGCCGCCGGCAGCAGCTAGTGGTTCGCCGCGGTCAGAACTTCTCGGACCAGGGCCGCAGATCCAGCTCGTGGGTCCAGGCGTTGCGCGGCTGCAGGTGAAGCTGCCAATAGGCTTCGGCGATGGCGTTGGGATCCAGTAGCGCATCCGGCGCATTCTCGCTGCGCTTGCGGCCGGCGCGGTGCTCGGCTTCGATCATGCCATCGACGATCACATGGGCAACGTGGATGCCCTTGGGGCCCAGCTCGCGGGCCATGCTCTGGGCCAGGGCGCGCAGCCCGAACTTGCCCACGGCAAAGCCGGCAAAGTTGGCGCTGCCCCGGACCGAGGCCGTGGCGCCGGTGAACAGAATCGAGCCTTGCCCGGCCGGCGCCATCAACCGCGCCGCGGCCCGGCCGGCCAGGAATCCGCCAAGGCAGCCGGCGCGCCAGCCCTCCTCGAAGTCCTTGGCCGTCAGGTCCAGGACCGACTTCGCCAGGAAGGCGCCGGCGTTATAGACGACAAGCTGCGGTGCGCCATGCTCGGCGGCGACCGCCTTGAACAAGCTTTCCACGTCGGCCTCGCGGGTGGCGTCGCAGGCGATGGCCCTGGCGCCCAAATCGGCCGCCAGGGGCTCCAGCCGCTCGGCGTTCCGGGAGGAGACGACCACGGCGAGCCCCTCCTGCCGGGCGCGACGGGCCACGGCCGCGCCCAGGCCCGGGCCGGCACCTATAATGACGGCGCAGCCTTTGGCCGACTTCATGGCCGGTTCTCGGGCGAAAAATTGCTGTGCATGGTGATCTCTTCCTTATGCTCTGGGGCGTCGTGGTAAATGCGACGACCATAGGTCGCTATGGGTCGATTTCGACAACCGAGACGAATGAAGGGGTTAGCGTCCGGCGTTTTGTTCAGCATGGTTGACGTTACCTGGGATTTGCTACAAATCACAATCGAAACAGCAACCTAGGCGATATTTTCAGGCCGAAAAACCGGCCGTTTTAAGTCTTCGTTCATAGGTTCCGGTCATTCTCCTCCTCGGGACAATTCAGGAAGGAGACCCAAACAATGATCAACATGATCAAGAATTTCGTTAAGGACGAGTCCGGTGCGACGGCTATCGAATACGGCCTGATCGCCGCCCTGGTTGCGGTTGCCATCATCACCGCTCTGGGCGCCCTGGGCGAAGAGCTGTCGAACATCTTCCAGTACGTTGCCGACCAGCTGGCCGGCGCGACTCCGTAATCGGCAGTCGTCCGAAAACAACGCAAGTTGTGGGTGTGCGGCGCGCAAGCGCCGCACACTTTTTTTGCGCCCGCCGCCTGCCGCGGCACCTTGCCTTGGTGTCGTGACCTGAGGCGATAGCTGAACGCCCGCCCGGCAATGCCCGGTGGTGGCATCAGACGGCTCATTCCGGTAGGGATCCGATCCCCATCCAATACTTGTCGCGATGGCTTCCGGGCCTTAAGTGTTGCGCCCCGACAGTCACAGCCGCCGCGATCGATGCCCGAACTCAAGCTCTCTCAAGGATTTAGCCTTACCGATCTGTACCATCCGGCAGGCCTTGCCCGGATCGACCAGACCTTTCTGGGACGGCTGGCCGGAGCCGATACGGGCCTGGTAGACCGCCTGGGAGCGGCGCGGGCCGCGCCCGCCTCCCTGGAGGCCAAGGCCGAGTCCGAGCTCCTGCTAGCCGTGGCGCCCCATCTGGAGGCCTTCATTGCCGATCTCTTCGGCATCGGCAGCGATCTACGCCTCCTGGCGGGCCAGCATAGTGCCCTGGCGCCCCTCTATGCCTGCAAGCGCCTGTTCGTGCAGCGCCGCGCCGCCCGGGCCTTCAAGGCGGAGGAGGTGGCCGGATTCGATGCCGACGGCCTGCGCGCCCAGCTTTCGGCCGAATTCGGCGACGGGGATCAGGATCTGGTCTCGATCGACGGTTTCGAACTGGCATTCGCCACCGCGGTGACCGCCTGGCAAGAGGCCGAGGCGGAGAATGCGGCCCGCCTCGACCTGGCAACCCGCTACGCCGCCTGGGCGCTGCTGACAGCGGATGGCCGTGCCCGGCACGCCTCCGGCATCCTGTTCAAGGCGCCGCAAAAGGTGGACCCACAGCATCTGGTGCATCTTGATCAGGTGGATCACCACGGCACACCGGCGTTCCAGACGCCGCCGGGCCATGTCCGCCGCCGCGAAGGATTTGCGCTGACCGACCCCGGCATGGATCTGCGCCGCGGCCTCGACCAGGCGCATTACTGCATTTTCTGCCACAACCAGGGGAAGGATTCCTGCGCCAAGGGCCTGAAGGAGAAGGATGGCAACTATCGCAAGAGTCCCTTCGGCGTGACCCTCGCGGGCTGCCCGCTGGAAGAGAAGATCTCGGAGATGCACACCCTCAAGGCCGAAGGCGTGCCGCTGGGCGCTTTTGCCATGGTGATCGTGGACAATCCCATGGTCGCCGGCACCGGCCACCGCATCTGCAATGATTGCATGAAGGCCTGCATCTACCAGAAGCAGGAGCCTGTGGATATTCCCCAAGCCGAGACGCGCATCATGAAGGATGTGCTGGCGCTGCCCTGGGGCTTCGAGATCTACGGCCTGCTGACGCGGTGGAATCCGCTGAACATCCGCAATCCCGTGGCCAAGCCGGCCAGCGGCCGGCGGGTGCTGGTGGCGGGCCTGGGGCCGGCGGGATTCACCCTGGCGCACTACCTGCTGAATGACGGCCATACCGTGGTGGCGGTGGACGGGCTGAAGATCGAGCCGCTGCCGGCGGAGTATTCCGGCATCGACCGCGAAGGCCGGCGCGTTCCGTTCAAGCCAATCTACGATATCCGCGAGCTGAACGAGAATCTGGGCGAGCGGACCATGGCCGGTTTCGGCGGCGTTGCCGAATACGGCATCACCGTGCGCTGGGACAAGAACTTCCTCAAGATCATCCGCTTGCTGCTGGAGCGGCGGCACAGCTTCGCCATGTTCGGCGGCGTGCGTTTCGGCGGCACGATCACCTTGGACCAGGCATTCGATTTCGGTTTTGACCATGTGGCGCTGGCGCTGGGCGCCGGCAAGCCGACGATTCTGGATCTGCCCAACGGCCTGGCGCCGGGCGTTCGCATGGCGTCGGACTTCCTGATGGCGCTGCAACTCACCGGCGCCGCGAAGATGGACTCGATCGCCAATCTGCAGCTGCGGCTGCCGGTGGTGGTGATCGGCGGCGGCCTGACCGCGATCGACACGGCGACAGAGGCGCTGGCCTATTATCCGCTACAGGTGGAAAAATTCCTGCGGCGCTATGAAGTGCTGACGGCCGAGCAGGGCGAGGAAACGGTGCGGCGCCGCTGGTCGGCGGCGGAACTGCCTGTGGTGGACGAGTTCGTCGCCCATGCCCGCGCCATCCGCGAGGAGCGCGCGCTGGCCCGCCGGGAATTGCGCGCACCGCGGCTGCGCGAGCTGATGGACGGCTGGGGCGGCGTGACCATCGCCTATCGCCGCCGCTTGATCGATGCGCCCAGCTACACGCTCAATCATGAGGAAGTCGCCAAAGCGCTGGAGGAAGGCATCCGCTTTGCCGAAGGGCTGACGCCGACGGCGATCGATGTGGACGACACCGGCCGCTGCAAGGCGATCCAGTTGTCGCGCGGCGAGGAGACGGTGGTTTTCCCGGCGCGCACCGTGCTGGTGGCGGCAGGCACGCGGCCGAACACGGTGCTAGCCCGCGAACATGCGGCGCAGTTCGGTCTCGACGGCCAGTATTTCAAAGCGATCGACGACAGCGGCCAGCCGGCAAAACCGGAGCTGCTTGCCAAGCCGACGCAGCCGTTCGTCCTGCATCAACTGCGGCCCGACGGCCATTCGGTCAGCTTCTTCGGGGACCTGCACCCCTCATTCGCCGGCAACGTGGTCAAGGCCATGGGGAGCGCCAAGCAAGGCTGGCCGGTGGTGGCCAAGGCCCTGGCGAACCGCCCGGCTTCAGGCGGTGAAGTCGAGTCGGCCGCGTTTCTCACCAGCCTCAGCGAGCGGCTGCGACCGGTGGTGCAACAGGTCAACAGGCTGACCGCGACCATCGTCGAGGTGATCGTGCGGGCGCCATTGGCGGCGCGGAATTTCCGGCCCGGCGAGTTCTACCGCTTGCAGAACTACGAAACCCATGCGCTCCGCATCGACGAAACCACCCTGGCGATGGAAGGCCTGGCGCTGACCGGCGCCTGGGTCGATGAGGAGAAGGGCCTGGTGTCGTTGATCGCGCTGGAGATGGGCGGCTCGTCCGATCTCTGCGCGCTGCTGCGGCCGGGCGAACCGGTGATCCTGATGGGCCCCACCGGTCATCCCACGGAAACGCCTGGCGGAGAAACCGTGCTGCTGGCCGGCGGCGGCCTCGGCAATGCGGTGCTGTTCTCCATCGGCCGCGCTTTCCGGGCCGCGGGCTCGAAGGTGCTGTATTTCGCCGGCTACAAGACCATGCGCGACCGCTACAAGGTGGCCGACATCGAAGCCGCCGCTGACACCGTGGTCTGGACCTGCGACGAGGGGCCGGGCTTCGAGCCGGGCCGGCCGCAAGACCGCACCCACGTGGGCAACATCGTGCAGGCCATGGTGAACTATCAGGAAGGCAAGCTCGGCGAAAAATCCATCGATCTCGCCGATGTCGACCGCATCATCGCCATTGGCTCCGACGGCATGATGGCGGCAGTGGGACGCGCAAGGCACAACCAGCTCAAGCCCTGGCTGAAGCCGGTGCATCATGCGATCGGCAGCATCAACTCGCCGATGCAATGCATGATGAAGGAAATCTGCGCCCAGTGCCTGCAGACCCATATCGATCCGGCGACGGGCAAGCGGACGGTGGTGTTCTCCTGCTTCAACCAGGATCAGCCGTTGGACCGTGTCGATTTCAAGAATCTGCGGGAACGGTTGAGCCAGAACTCGGTGGCCGAGAAGCTGACCGTGGCCTGGATCGACCGCTGCTTGCGGCGCATGGAATACCGCTCGGCGGCGGAATAAGCCGCGGCGTTACGCTGCCTGCTCGATCAGGCGGCTGCGCGGCAGGTCAATGCGGACGGTAGTGCCTTCGCCGAGCGCGCTGATGATCTGCAGCTGCCCGCCATGGGCCTCCACGAACCGCTTGCTCAGCGGCAGGCCGAGCCCGGTGCCGGAATGGCTGCGGCTGAAGGCGTTGTCGATCTGGCCGAAGGGCGCCAGGACCGTCGGGATGTCCTGAGGCGCGATGCCAATGCCGGTATCGCTGACTTCCAGCCGCAGGCCTTCCGGGAGCTTGGCGGCAGATATTCGGACCCGGCCGCCGTCGGGCGTGAATTTCACCGCGTTCGACAAGAGATTGAGCATGACCTGTTTCAGTTTTCGCGCATCGGCCGTGAGACGAGGCAACGCCTCCGGCAAGATCAGCTCGATCCTGATGCCGTTTTCCTGGGCGCGCTGCGCCATCATGCCAATGCAGCCCCGGATCAGGTCGGCCAAGTCGGTGGCTTCTTCATAAAGCTCGAAGCCCGTCGCCTCGGCTTTGGACAGGTCGAGGATGTCGTTGATGATCTCCAGCAGATGCGCACCGCTGCCGTGGATGTCAGCGGCATATTGGCGGTACCGCTGATCGCCCAGCGGGCCGTAGAGCTCGTGACGCAGGATTTCCGAGAAGCCGATGATCGCATTGAGCGGCGTGCGCAGCTCGTGACTCATGTTGGCGAGAAACTCGGATTTCGCACGGTTGGCGCTTTCCGCCAGTTCCTTGGTCTGTTTCAGCTCGGCTTCCGCGCGCTTCCGGTCGGTGATGTCGATGATCACGCCGTCGAAGAAGTATTCTCCGCTACCCTCGATCTGCCCGATCATGCATTTTTCCAGCACCCATCGGGTCGAACCGTCGCGATGAATGATACGGAACTCCAGGGAATAGGGGGTGCGGTGCTTGATGGCTTCCAATGTCGTCTGCACGACCAGCTCCCGGTCATCGGGATGCACGCGGTCGATCGACGGCGGCACCTTGCCGGACATGATTTCGGCCGTGGTATAGCCGGTGATCTGTTCGGTCATCTCGCTGAGATAGACATGTGACCAATCTTCGATCCGCGTGCGGTAAACGGCGCCAGGAATGTTGCCCACCAGCGAACGGAACTTGGCTTCGCTTTCGCGCAAATTTGCCAGCGCCGACTCCAGCCGCAGTTCCGACTCTTTCTGCTTGGTGATGTCCGAGCCGGTGCCCCGATAGCCGAGGAAATTGCCGGCATTGTCGAAGTACGGCTTGCCTGAAATGCGGCGCCAGCAGGGTTGCCCGTCGCTGGTGCAATGGCGAAAGACGGAGTCGCGGAATTCACGGTGATTGATCAGATTGTCTTGATGCCGGGCCCAGGCCTCGGGCTCCAGTGTCGTGTCGAACGCCTCGAATGGAGTCTTGCCGAGAAAAAGACTGCCATCGGGCGAACTCTTATCCAGGGATTTGCCGCCAAAGTAGGTGAAGCGCAGATCCGGCCCCAGCTCCCACAACCAATCCGACGATGTTGCCGCCATGTCGCTCAGGCGTGCTTCTGCGATCCGCAATTGGTTTGCCCGCTGCACCTGGCGCCGCAGGTCGAGCGTGCTGCCGAGGGCGACGGCGACGATGATCAACGCCACGACAGCGGCGATGATCACCTCGAGCGGGTCGCCACCGGCATAGCCGCGCCAGAGGAGGAAACCGACAAGCAGGAGCGACGACGCCAGTGCCGTGACGGTCAGCAGATTGGATTTGTTGATGAGCCTGGGCCGCTCGCTGGACGCGTTTAAATCCCCCGCCGGCGCCGCAGAAAGCAATTCGCTTCTAGCTTCGTTTTTCACCGGTGAGCCTGTTTCCGCTGGCTGCCGCAGGACATAAGTATGCTGGCGAGCACCTAAGCAATCGTTACAAATTCAAAGCTTTGTCAATCATTCCAGCGGATTAACTTGATAGCGGTACTTCGCGCGATGTCCCGCCGCCTTGCCGCTAGCAATCGCACTTAACTTTAGCAATTTCAATAAGTTGCGTGCACAAGGCGCAGGCAATGGCGTCGCGTTCGGAAGAGCCCCGGTCGTCGCCGGTAGAGCGGCCTCGGCCTGGCTTAATTAATTGATTAGAAAGGCACATGGCTCACCCGTCAGGTCAGTCTGCTGGAACGATCATCATCGCGTGCGGCGCTCTCGCCCGTGAAGTGCTGGCTGTGATCGAAGGCCAAGGACTGAAGGATATTGCCATCACCTGCCTGCCGGCCGGCTGGCACAACACCCCGGCCAAGATCCCTGAGGGCGTGCGGGCCAAGATCCGGGAGAGCCGCGGGCGCTATGGCCGCATTCTGGTCGCATATGGCGATTGTGGCACCGGCGGACTGTTGGACGATGTGCTGCGGGAGGAAGGCGTGGAGCGCATTGCCGGGCCCCATTGCTACCAGTTCTTCATGGGCACGGCGGATTTCCAGGCCTTGGCCGAGGCGGAACCCGGCTGCTTCTTCCTGACCGATTATCTGACCCGGCATTTCGACCGGCTGATCATCGAGGGGCTGGGGCTGGACCGCCATCCGGAGTTGCGTGACGACTATTTCGGCAATTACACAAAGCTGGTCTATCTCGCCCAGACCGAGGATCCCGGATTGCAGGAGCGTGCCCAGCGGGCCGCCGAGCGGCTCGGCCTCGCCTATGAGTATCGTTTCACCGCCTATGGCGAGTTGGCGGATTTCATGGCTCATGCGGCCATCGGAGAGAACAAGGGAGCGAAGGCCTGATGGCCCAACTGACCGTCGTCTATTGGCGCGACATACCCGCGCAAGTCATCGTCAAGCAGGGCCGCCAGGCGGCCAAGCGGCAATTGACGGAACGCTTCGAGAAGGCGATCGACCGCGCCGCCATGAGGGCGAAGCTGCGGGACACCGACTCCTATCTGGCGGAATGGCGGCGGGCCGATCCCGTGGCCTGCGGCGACGATATCGAGGCCGAAGCGGCTGCGGCGGCGGCCAAGCTCGAAGCAGAATTTCCCGATGACCGATTGAATGTCCTGGTTGCCAATGGCGGGCTGCTGGAGCCGAAGCCATGACGCAGCCGGTTCATCGTTCGGCCGGCCGGCTCGAAGCCGCGCTGCGCAGCGGACATTTTGCCCTGACGGCCGAGACCTCGCCGCCCGATGCGGCGTCGGCCGGTCCGGTGCTGGATCGCGCCGGCTGCCTGAAAGGTCTCGCCGATGCGGTCAATGTCACCGATGGCGCCGGCGCCCGCGCCCATATGTCGGCGATCGCGGCGGCAGCTATCCTGGCGCGCCATGGCATCGAGCCGGTGCTGCAGTTCACCGTGCGCGACCGCAACCGCATGGGCCTCGAGGCCGATATCCTGGGCGCCGCGGCGCTGGGCATTCACAACATCCTCTGCCTCCATGGCGACGACCCGAAGAAGGGTGATCAGCCGGAGACCAAGCCCGTCTATGACATCGACAGCCGCGAGCTGATGCGGATCGCCCGTCGAATGCGCGACGAGGGAACCTTCCCGTCCGGCCGCGAGATCGATCCCAAGCCCGCACTGCTGATCGGCGCCGCCGACCTGCCGGTCGACCCCAAGCCCGGCTGGAAGCCCGACAGCCTGATCGGCAAGATCGAGGCGGGCGCGGATTTCGTGCAGACCCAGTACTGCTTCGACCTCGCGATGTTGCGTCGCTACTTGGCGGCGCTCGGCGATCACGGCGTGCTGGAACGGCTGTTCATCATCGTCGGCATCGGTCCCATCGCCTCGGCAAAATCGGCGCGCTGGATGAACGAGAATCTGTTCGGCGTGCACATCCCGGACCCGCTGATCGCCAGGCTGGAGAAGGCCCAGGATCAGCGCGCCGAAGGCCGGCGCATCTGCATCGAGCTGGTGCAGGAACTATCCGAGATCGATGGCGTCGCCGGTGCTCATCTGATGGCGCCGAAGCAGGAACAGGCTTGCGCCGAGGTCATTGCCGAAAGCGGCCTGCTGGCGCGGCGCAAGGCCGCTTGATCTCAGGCCATGTACAGTGTCCGCCACTGGTCCATCCGCCATTCCCGTTTGCTGGAAGGGCTCTACCGGCGCTTTGAATCCACCATCGCCGCGCTGGCGCCGTTGTTCGAGCGCATCGGCTATGGGCGGCTGGAGCGGCCGGTCGCCGCCTTCGAGCGCCAGGCCAAGGGGCTGATGTTCGATTGTCAGATGTGCGGGCAATGCGCGCTGTCCTCCACCGGCATGTCTTGCCCGATGAACTGCCCGAAATCCTTGCGCAACGGCCCCTGCGGCGGCGTGCGCGCCAACGGCAATTGCGAAGTGAAGCCGGACATGAAATGCGTCTGGGTCGCCGCATGGGAGGGTTCGCGGGAGATGCGCGGCGGCGACAAGATTCTCGAGATCCAAAAGCCTGTCGACCATAGCCTGAAAGGCACTTCGTCCTGGCTCAAGGTGGTGCGCGACCTGCGCCCGCCGGCGCCGCTGTCCAAAGCGAAGAAAAGCGCATGACCGCGACCGCCATGGACCGCATTGTCGACCCCGGCGATCCGCTACCGCGGATATCGGGCCATTCCTCCGACGGAAGGTTGGAGCGCGTGCTGCGTTCCGGAAGATTTGCAGTGACGGCGGAATTGAACCCGCCGGATTCCGCCGATCCGCATGAAGTCTATGACCGGGCCGTGGTGCTGGCGGAGGTCTGCGACGCCATCAACGCCGTCGACGCCTCCGGCGCCAATACCCACATGTCCAGCGTCGGCATCTGCAGCCTGCTGACCCGGGCCGGCTATGCGGTCGTGATGCAGATCGCCTGCCGCGACCGCAACCGCATCGCGATCCAAGGCGATGTGCTGGGTGCCGCGGCCATGGGCGTGGCCAACATCCTCTG
>DATKFM010000166.1:0-2315 GCA_035544395.1 Verrucomicrobiia bacterium | reverse complement strand
CTGATCTGCGACACCATGGTGTCCGGCGAGGTGAACCGCCCCACGCCCACCACCGGCTTCGTCGTCAGCTTTTTCACGAAGGCGATGTGCTTTTCCTGGAATCCTTCGTCGGCAAAACGCGAGGGCACGGAATCGTTGGTCCAGTCGCTGACATTCACGTCCCAGAGATCCGGCATCTCAGCCAGCATCTCCACAACTTCGCGGCCCTCGGTTTCGCTGGTGATGCCGTCCGGCCCCAGCAGTTCGTCAACCGCAAAGCGCACCACTACCGCGCAGCTGTCGCCCACAGCGGCTTTGGTGTCCTCGATGATCTCGCGGAACAACCGGACGCGATTCTCCAGGCTGCCGCCGTACTCGTCAGTGCGGTGATTGCGCCGCTTCTGCAGGAAATGCATGGGCAAGGTGATGTTGTGCCCGGCATAGCAATAGACGAGGTCGAAGCCTGCCTTTTTCGCCCGCAGCGCCGCCTTCCGGTGCCAGTCGCGATAGGCTTTGATGTCGGATTTGTCCATCGCCCGCGCCTGGAGCGGCGCAAAGGATTTCACCGGCTGCGCCGATGGGCCCAGCGGCGTCTCCCGGCTCTCCATGCAGTCGCAGGTCGGGCCGTGATGGGTGAGCTCGACGCCGGCCAGCGCGCCATGCTTCTGCACCGACTCGGCCATCTTCGCCAGCGCCGGGATGTCCCGGTCGTCCCACAGCCGCGCCTCCGGCGACGGGCTGATGTCGCTGGAGGGATGCACCTCCGTCTCCTGGGTGCAGACCACCGCCCAGCCGCCCTCGGCCTTCATGCCGCGATGCGCCGCCTCCGCGTTCGGCCGCACATGGCCGAGGCCGTTGCAATGGGGCACCTGGTAGAATCGATTCCTGGCGGTCTTCGGACCGATCTTGATCGGCTCGAACAGAATGTCGTAACGGGGATCGCGCGCCATGGTCGTTGGCCTGTTCTTGTTGTTGTCAGGCCTAGCCAACCAAGAATGCTGTCCTTAGGCAAGCCGCGCGCGAGGCCGCCTTACTCCGCCGCAGTCGACAGGATCGGTTCCACTTCGCGCAGCTGTTCCATGGGGATATGGCAGAGGATGCGGTGGCCGGCGTTGGTGCGCTGCTCTGGCGGCGGCGTGGTGTCGCAGATGCTGCCGATCTTGCGCGGGCAGCGGGTGGAGAAGGGACAGCCTGCCGGGATATCCCGTGGGCTGGGCATCGCGCCTTCCAGGAGGATGCGTTTCTGCTGCCGGTCCGGATCGGCGATCGGCACAGCGGACAGCAGGGCCTCGGTATAGGGATGATAGGGCGGCTCGAAGATTTCCTCGACCGTTCCGAACTCGACGATGCGGCCCAGATACATGACGGCAACGCGGTCGGCCAGATAACGCACGACGGAGAGATCGTGGGAGATGAAGATCAGCGTCGCCTGCTGCTTCTCCTGCAGCTCCATCAGTAGATTGATGATCGCCGCCTGCACCGAAACGTCCAGCGCGGACACCGGCTCATCGGCCACCACGATGTCCGGGTCGCCCGCCAGCGCCCGCGCGATGGCCACGCGCTGCTTCTGGCCGCCGGAGAGTTGCCGCGGTTTCCGTAGCACGAAATCGCCTGGCAGCTTGACGATCTCCATCAGCCGCCGCGCCCGGTCGCGCATCGCCGAGCCCTTCATATGCTTCAGGCGGCGCAGCGAGCGCTCAATGGTGAAACCAACGGAATGGCTGGGATTCAGCGTGCTCTCCGGGTTCTGGAACACCATCTGCAGCTTGCCCTTCACCGCCTGCGTCCGGCTTTCAACGGAGATCATGCCGATATCCAGGCCGTCGACGGACACGCTGCCCTCCGTCGCCTTCTCCAGGCCGGTGAGTACCTTGGCGAAAGTGGATTTGCCGCAGCCGGATTCGCCGACAATGGCCAAAGTCATGCCACGCCGCGCCGACATGCTGATCTCGTTCAGCGCCTTAACCTGGTAGCTCTCGCCGCCGCTGAAGATGCTGGCGGTGGTGTCATAGAATTTGCGCAGGTTGACGACATTGAGCACTTCATCGGACTCACGGCTTTCGGCGGCTTGCGCCACCGCACCTTGCGGCCGTTCCCATTGCGCCAGCTCGTTCGCGCGGACGCATTGCACGCGATGCGTAGCGTCGCCGGCCACCAAGGCGGTAGCAATTCTCCCCGTCGTGCAACGGGCCGGATCAGCGAATTTACAGCGCGACACGAAGATGCAGCCCGGTGGCCGATTCAGCGCCGGCGGCACCGAGCCGGGGATCGGCACCAGCGGCGCGGAATGCTTGTCGGTCCCGAGCACGGGGATACATTCCAACAGGCCTCGGGTA
>DATKFM010000165.1:0-20402 GCA_035544395.1 Verrucomicrobiia bacterium | reverse complement strand
GGACAGAGTCGGAATTCCCTTGCATGGCATCGTTCCCAAAAAAATAGGGGTCGCAGATTTCACGCACAATCTGCATTTCCCGTGTCGGTGCAAGAAGTTAACCCTAAATGTGGGCCGGAAGATAGCGCAAAAATGCGCATTCCGACCGACTCTGGCCTCCAGGACATCGCCGCCTCATCTCCGCCCCTCGCCAAGGCTCCGGCGAATCGGATAAGTCAGCGCCCAGCCTCTTTCGCTGCCGGGACCGTCCGGCGGCTCCCTGACATGCCCCAGTAAGACCGATGGCCAGAAAAGCAACCGCCGCCGTTCCGCCGCCCCCGCCGCCGCAAGCGCCCCAGGCAGTGCCCTTCGCCGATGCCCTGGCGGAGCGGTATCTCTCCTACGCGCTCTCCACCATCATGGCGCGGTCGCTGCCTGATGTGCGAGACGGACTGAAGCCGGTACATCGCCGGCTGCTCTATGCCATGCGGCAGCTTCGCCTCGACTCCACGGCGAAGGCGCGGAAATCGGCGGCCGTCGTTGGCGATGTCATGGGCAACTATCATCCCCATGGCGACGCGGCGATCTATGACGCCATGGTGCGCCTGGCCCAGGATTTCGCCGTGCGCTATCCGCTGATCGACGGCCAGGGCAATTTCGGCAATATCGACGGCGATAACGCGGCGGCCATGCGCTACACCGAGGCGCGGCTGACCGCCGTCGCCGACCTGCTGCTCGAGGGCATCGACGAGGACGCCGTCAATTTTCGCGACACCTATGACGGCGTGCGGCAGGAGCCGATCGTGCTGCCGGCTGCGTTCCCCAATCTCCTGGCCAACGGATCCCAGGGCATCGCCGTGGGCATGGCAACGTCGATCCCCCCGCACAATGTGGCGGAGATCTGCGACGCGCTGCTGCACATGATCAAGTTCCCCAAGGCCACCATCGGCAAGCTGGTCGATCTGATTCCCGGCCCGGATTTCCCCACCGGCGGCGAGCTGGTGGAAAGTCGCGAGACCATCGAGGAGGCTTACCGCAATGGCCGCGGCTCATTCCGCCTGCGCGCGCGCTGGGAAGTGGAGAAGCTGAAGAGCGGCACCTGGCAGATCGTCGTCACCGAGATTCCCTATCAGGTGCAGAAGTCGCGTCTGATCGAGCGCATCGCCGAGCTGCTGCAGGAGCGCAAGCTGGCGGTGCTCGAGGACGTGCATGACGAGTCGACCACGGACGTGCGCCTGATCCTGACGCCGAAGAGCCGCAATGTGGATCCCGAGGTGCTGATGGAATCCCTGTTCCGTCAGACGGACCTGGAGACCCGCTTCAGCCTCAACATGAACGTGCTGGACGCCAGCAACACGCCACGGGTGATGTCCCTGGCCGACGTGCTGCGCGCCTATCTGGATCACCGCCAGGTCGTGCTGCAGCGGCGCAGCAAGTTCCGCCTGGCCGAGATCGCCCGGCGGCTGGAGATTCTCGAAGGCTACATCGTCGCCTATCTGAATCTCGACGCGGTGATCAAGATCATCCGCACTGACGACAATCCGAAAGCGAAGATGATCCAGCGCTGGAAGCTGACCGATATCCAGGCCGACGCCATCCTCAACATGAAATTGAAAGCCCTGCGCAAGCTGGAAGAGATGGAGATCCGCGGGGAGAGGGATCAACTCACCGCCGAGCAGAAGGATCTGAAGGGCCTGCTGAAGGACGAGGACCGGCAGTGGAAGAAGATCGGCGACGAGATATCCGCGCTGAAGAAACGCTTCGGCCCGGACACGGCACTCGGCAAGCGGCGCACCAAGCTGGGCGATGCGCCCACGGCCGTGGTGGTGCCGCTGGAAGCGGTGGTGGAGCGCGAGCCGGTCACCATCGTTTGCTCCGAGAAGGGTTGGGTCCGCGCCATGAAGGGCCATGTCGCGGAGAGCGACGAGGTCAAATACAAGGAAGGCGACCGCGGCCGCTTCTTCTTTCATGCGGAGACGACCGACAAGATCATGGTCTTCGGCACCAACGGCCGCTTCTACACCATCGGCGCCGACAAGCTGCCTGGCGGGCGCGGCCATGGCGAGCCGGTGCGCCTGATGATCGACCTCGGCAACGATCAGGACATCGTTTCCGTCTTCGTCCACAAGCCCGGCCGCAAGCTGCTGGTGGCCGCCGATGACGGCCGCGGCTTCATTGTGCCCGAGGACGAGGCGGTGGCGCAGACCAAGGCCGGCAAGCAGGTGCTGAATGTGGGCGAGGGGATCGAGGCCCAGGCCTGCGCGACGGTCGAGGGCGACCATGTTGCCGTGATCGGCGAGAACCGCAAGCTTCTGATCTTCCCTCTGGAGGAAGTGCCGGAGATGACCCGCGGCCGCGGCGTGACCTTGCAGAAATACAAGGATGGCGGCCTTTCGGATGTGAAGGCGTTCAACCTGGCCGACGGCCTGACCTGGAAAAGCGGCGAGCGCGTGCGCACGGAAACCGACCTGCGGGACTGGATCGGCAAGCGCGCCCAGGCCGGCCGCCTGCCGCCCCGCGGCTTCGCGACCAACAACAAATTCAGTTGAGAAACGGACGCGTCAGCGTGGCAGTTGCATTGGCGCAGGGGATGCTAGCATGATCCCGAGAACGAAAACCCGCCGGCTGGTCAACCACGCCGGCGCATAACACGAACAGCTGGGCATGCAAGGAAACCGCCTGGAACAAATACTGGCGATGCTGGCGCTGGCGGTGCTGGCCATCGGCTGCGTCCTCGTGCTCTGGCCATTCTGGTCGTCGGTGATCTGGGCGGTGATCCTCTGTTCATCGACTTGGCCGCTGTTCATGTGGCTGGACGCCCAGTTCATGGGCCGGCGGCGCAACCTGTCGGCCGCGCTGGCAACCCTGCTGATGGCCTTCATCTTCGTGCTGCCCTTCGCCATCGTCGGGCCCAGCATGGCCCAGGACGTCAGCGCCGTCGCGCGGGAGATTATCAACCTGCTGCAGAAAGGCCCGCCGGCGCCCCCGGACTGGCTGCTCGATGTCCCCTGGATTGGGCCGATGTTCCATGACTACTGGGCCGAGCAGATGGCCAGCGGCGTCGACCTGATGCCGACCATCCGCCCCTATGTGACGATGCTGCAGAACCAGGCCCTGGCGCTGGCGGGCACGGTCGGCGAGGGGCTCATCCTGCTGATCCTCAGCCTGATCATTTCCTTTTTCCTCTACCGGGACGGCAAGACATTGGTGCTCCGCCTGTCGACGGCGCTGGAACGCTTCGCCGGCGGGCGCTCCCAGCATCTGCTCCAGCTCGCCGGCGATACCATGCGCGGCGTGGTCTACGGCATCATCGGCACCGCCCTGGCGCAGGCGGCGCTGGCGACGATCGGTTTTTACATCGCCGGGGTGAAGGCGGCGCTGTTCCTCGGCCTCGTCACCTTCTTCATGTCGTTGATCCCCTTCGGCACGCCGTTCATCTGGGCGCCGGTGGGCATCTGGCTGGTGATGCAGGGCCACACCTGGCAAGGCATCTTCCTGCTGGCCTGGGGCACGCTGTTGATCAGCTGGGTCGACAATATCCTGAAACCCTACTTCATCAGCCGCGAGGGCCGGCTGCCCTTCATCCTGGTGTTCCTGGGCGTGCTCGGCGGCGTGCTGGCCTTCGGCTTCATCGGCGTGTTCCTGGGCCCGGTGCTGCTGGCCATCGGCTTCAGCCTGGCAAAGGAATGGAGCACATCCGCCCTGGCGGAACGGCTGGAGCGCGAAGGCGCCGACGGCGAAGATCCGCCCGCGACGCTCTAGCGCTGGCCGTTCGGCGGCTGCCAGCCCTGGGGACCGAACAGCTCGACCGGCCGGAACCGCGTCTTGTAGGCCATCTTGCGGCTCTCGCGGATCCAGTAGCCGAGATAGACATAGCGCAGCCCGCGCCGCTGTGCCTCCCGCGCCAGCCAGATGATCATGTAGCTGCCGAGGCTGCGCGGCGCCTGCGCTGGATCGAAATAACTGTAGACCGCGGAAATGCCGTCATCCGTCCAGTCGGTGAGGGCGCAGGCGATCAGCTTGCCGCCGCCGTCGCGGAACTCCACCAGCCGGGTATCGATCGAGCTGTCCTCGACCATGGAGCGGTAGTCGGAGAGGCCCATGCCCACCATCTCGCCATCGCTGTGCCGGCCGTCCAGATAGGCCTGGAACAGCGCGTACTGCTCGGCCGTGCCGCGGGCGAGCCGGATGTTCGCTGTGAGGTCGGCATTGCGCGCCTCTGTGCGCCGCAGCGTGCGGCCGGGCTGAAACTCCAGGGCGCGGATGCGGACGGGCGTGCAGGCCTGGCAGCCGGAACAGGCGGGCCGGTAGGCGATGGCGTGGCTGCGCCGGAAGCCGGCGCGCTGCAGCAATTGGAAGTTGCGGCCGGCTTCGCTGCCGCTGAGCCGCGTGACCACCTTCCGCTCCATGCGCCCCGGCAGATAGGGGCAGGGCATCTCGGTGGTGACGAGAAAGGAGAGCGGCTGGGTGCGGGTCTGGACCGACATGACGGCGCCTATTATGGCGCAGTCATCGGCCGTTCGGCCAGTACCGGATAAATGTTAACGCTGTTAGCCGATTCGGCGGGTAACGACGATGCCGGACAGGATGTCGTGCAGCGCCATGTTGCGGCGGGTGAAGAACATCACCACCAGCAGCAGGCCGGCGGTCGCGGACAGCGTGACATAGAACAACAGCGACATGACAAAGGCCTGGACATAGTCCGGGCGGCCGCCGGTCGTTGTGCTATGCGCCTGCAGACCGAACATGCGCATGCCCGGGGTCGAGGCCTTGTAGCCGCCGAGGGTGATCGTGTCGTAAAGGATGGCCAGCGGCACGAAGGATATCAGCGCCATCAGCAGCATCGCCGGCAGCATCAGGATGCCTATGGTGAGCACGCCCATCATGAACAGCGCCACATGCACCGCCACGTTGGCAGCCACGATCAGCAGCACATCGACTAGATACGCCCAAGCCCGGCGGCCGAGGACGCCGTCATAGAGGGCGGGATTGTCGAGCATGCCGTCATCTGACGTCTGCCGGCTCCCGAAGGAGAAACTCGAAGAATCGCTGCTCACCGGAGGCGTACTCCCCAATAGGTTATACGCCCCCTAAGTGGGAAGTCCGCCGCCGGTCTGCAAGGCCCTAGGCCGCCAGCGCCTGCTCCAGGTCGGCGATCAGGTCGGCCTCATCCTCGATGCCGACCGAAAGCCGGACCAGCCCGTCGCTGATGCCCAGTTCCGCCCGCTTTTCGGCGGGGATGGAGGCATGGGTCATGATCGCCGGGTGCTCGATGAGGCTTTCGACGCCGCCCAGGCTCTCCGCCAGCGCGAAGATCTGGCAGCGTTCCAGGAAGCGTTTGGAGTCAGCCAGGGTGCCTTTGATGATCGCCGTCACCATGCCGCCGAACTCATGCATCTGCCGCTTGGCCAGGGCATGCTGCGCGTGGCTTTCGAGTCCGGGGTAGTAGACCTTGGCGATCTTGGGGTGGCGCTCCAGCCAGCGGGCGACGGCCATCGCGTTCTGACAGTGCCGCTCCATGCGCAGCGAGAGCGTCTTCAGCCCGCGGAGTGCGAGGAAGCTGTCGAACGGACTGGCCACCGCACCCACTGCGTTCTGCAGAAAGGTCAGCTTGTCGCGCAGCTCAGCGTTCTCGCCCACCACGGCAACGCCGCCGATGATGTCGGAGTGGCCGTTGAGGTATTTCGTCGCGGAATGCATCACCAGATCGAATCCCATTTCCAGCGGCCGCTGCACATAGGGACTGGCAAAAGTGTTGTCGGCGCAGGCGAGGATGCCCCGGGGTTTCGCCAGCTCGGCCAGCGCCTGGAAATCCACCAGACGCAGCAGTGGATTGGTCGGCGACTCCACCCAGATCATCTTCGTTTCCGGCCGGATCGCCGCTTCGACCTTCTTCAGGTCATGCAAATCGACGAAGGTGAATTGCAGGCCGGCCGACCGTTTCCGCACCCGCTCGAACAGCCGGTAGGTGCCGCCATAGAGATCGTCCATGGCGATGATGTGGGCGCCGCTGTCCAATACGTCGAGGATCGTCGAAGTCGCTGCGAGGCCGGAGGCGAAAGCAAATCCCTTGGTGCCGCTCTCGAGGTCGGCGATGCAGCGCTCATAGGCCATGCGCGTCGGGTTCTGCGAGCGGGAGTATTCATAGCCCTTATGCACGCCCGGGCTCTGCTGCACATAGGTCGAGGTGGCGTAGATCGGCACCATGATGGCGCCCGTCGAGGGATCGGGGCTCTGGCCCGCATGGATGCCGCGGGTGGCGAAGCCGAGCCGGTTGGGCCGGGTCGAGGGCCGCTTGCTCTTGCTGTGGTCGTTCATGGTCTCCGTTCCCGATTCCTATTTCATCCGCCGGCGCAGGTGATTGAGCAGATCGATTCGCGTGATCAGGCCGAGGAACTGATCGCCTTCCTGCACGATCGCCACATGGTCGCGGGCGAAGATCGGCAGCAGATCGGATAATGGCGCCTTTGCACCGACGATATCGAGCTTCGTGGTCATCGCCGCGCGCACCTTGTCGCGGAATTTCTCTTCATGAGCATAGACTTTCAGCAGGATGTCGGACTCGTCGAGGATGCCAATGATCTTGCCGTTTTCCAGCACCGGTATCTGCGAGATGTCGTAAAGTTTCATCCGCGCATAAGCGGCGAGCATCGTGTCCTCCGGATCGGCGGTCACCGTCGCCTTGTCCGAGTGGCGCCGCGAGACCAAGTCGCCGAGATCGCCGCGCTTCTCGCGTTCGATGAATCCCTGGTCCAGCATCCAATAGTCGTTGAACATCTTGGAGAGGTATTTGTTGCCGCTGTCGCAGACGAAGCTGACCACGCGCTTGGCCGTCTTCTGCTCGCGACAGTATTTCAACGCTGCCGTGATCAGCGTGCCGGAAGAAGAGCCGGCGAGGATGCCCTCTTTCTTCAGGACATCGCGGGCGGTGGCGAAACTCTCCGCGTCGGTGACGGTGTAGGCTTCGCTTACCAGCGAGAGATCGCAATTCGGCGGCACGAAGTCCTCGCCAATGCCCTCCACCATCCAGGATCCCGCTTCCATCATGTTGCCGGTCTTGACCAGCTCCGTCAGCACGGAGCCTTTGGGATCGGCCAGCACCATCTTGGTCGTCGGCGACACGCGCTTGAAGAAGCGGCCGAGGCCGGTAAGCGTGCCGCCGGAGCCGACACCGCAGACCACCGCGTCGACCTGGTGATCCATCTGCTGCCAGATTTCCGGACCGGTGCTGGCTTCGTGCGCCAGGGGATTGGCGGGATTGCCGAACTGATTGACATAAATGGCGCCCGGCGTCTCTTTGGTCAGCCGTTCGGCGATGTCCTGGTAGTACTCGGGATGACCCTTGCCCACATCGGAGCGGGTCATGCGGCATTCTGCGCCTAGGGCGCGCAGGTTGAAGACCTTCTCCTGCGCCATCTTGTCGGGAATGACGAGGATGAGGCGATAGCCCTTTTGCGCGGCGACAAGCGCGAGGCCGAGACCGGTGTTTCCCGCCGTCGCCTCGATCAGCGTGCCACCCGGCTTGAGTGACCCGTCCCGCTCCGCCGCTTCGACCATCGAAAGCGCGATGCGGTCCTTGATCGAGCCGCCGGGATTCTGATTCTCCAGCTTCAGAAACAGTTTGCACTTGCCGGTATCCAGCCGCTTCACTTCCACCAGCGGCGTGCCGCCGATCATCTCCAGTACATTCCCATAGGCGGTCATGTCTGCTCCTGTCGCTCTCTATTCGCCTTCGGCGCCGGAATGACTGCTGAGCACGCGGGTCGGGAATCCCGCCTCCTGCAGCTTGCTGACGATCTCGCTGACGTGGTCCGAGTTGCGCGTCTCGATCATCGCGTCCACATCGGCCTTCTTCACCGGCAGATCGTAGAACATGCGCTGATGATAAATCTCGATGATATTGCCGCCGGCCTCTCCGATGGTGCGGGCGAGGGTGCCGAGAACGCCGGGCGAGTCCGAAATCTGAATGCGCAGTGTCGTCACCCTGCCGTCGCGCACCATGCCGCGCATTAGTACTTGCGACAGGATGCGGGAATCGATGTTGCCGCCGCAGATGACAATGCCCACATGCTTCCCGGCAAAACGCTTGCCATGGGCGAGAACGGCCGCAAGTCCCGCGGCGCCGGCACCCTCGGCGACGATCTTCTGCGTCTCCACGAGGAGCTGAACGGCATGCTCCAGCGGATCTTCATCGACCAATAGGATTTCGCTCACGAGACTCTCGATGATCGCCTTGGGAATGGCGCCGGGCGATTTGACGGCGATGCCCTCGGCAATCGTTTGACCGCCATTGGCCGGCGCAATCCTGCGCACCGCATGGTGCATGGAGGGATAGAGCGCGGCCTCGACGCCGACCATGTCGATCGCGGGCTTCAGCGCCTTCAACGCCGTGGCGATGCCCGCCAGGATGCCGCCGCCACCAATGGGGACGATCACGGTGTCCAACTGCGGCGCGTCCGCGAACAGTTCCAATCCGATCGTTCCTTGTCCGGCAACGATCTTCTGGTCGTCATAGGGGTGGACGAAGATCAAGCCTTCGCGTTTTGCCACCTCGCGGGCGAACACCGCCGAGCTATCGATGCTGTCGCCCTCCAGCAGCACCCGCGCGCCAAAGCTCTTGGTCCGCTCCACCTTGTTGAAGGGCGTGCCCTGGGGCATGACGATGGTGGCGGGGATGGAGAAGCGCTGGGCGTGATAGGCGACGCCCTGGGCATGGTTGCCGGCCGACATGGCGATGACGCCGGCCTTGGCTTCCTGGGGCGTGAGGCTGCGCAGCTTGTTGCAGGCACCGCGATCCTTGAAGGAGCCGGTGAATTGCTGGTTCTCCAGCTTCAGCGTGATCGAGGCCGCACCCGTGGCGGCCGCCAGGCGCGGCGCCGAAACGGCCGGCGTGCGCACTACATGGCCGGCGATGGTGTCCGCAGCGGCGCGGATATCGTCGATGGTTACGGTCATCAGCGGCTTTCGTCGATCAAGGCGCGGGGCGGAGTGTCAGGGTGTCGACACCCTGTCCCACCATAGTGAAATACTGCTGATCGCGCCAGCGGGGGAGAAGGTCGCGATAATGTGGCGAGAACGGATTTCCCGACTGGCCGCCGGCGAGCATGAACTTCGAATTGCTCAGGTCGGCGAGATCGAAGATGGCCCGCATCGACGCGCCATGCACATGGGGATAGACGGGATCATCCGACTCGTAGTCGATGTCAGCGGTGCCGCGGTTCACTGTATATTCGTCACCATCGGTTTCCAGTGGGGCGAACAGCCAGCTTCCAAGCAGGGGCACGCGATCCAGCAGTGCGTTGGCGAACCGCGCTTGATGCGCATCGCCCCAGCGCCAATTGCTGGCATCATCGCCGTAATGCGTGGTGAGCTGTTTTATCGCGGTGCGGAATGAGTTCTGCAGCTTCCCCAGGCAGACTCCGATCTGATCCTGGCCGGGCAGGCGGCACCAGATGGGAACTTCCTGGCCCAGGGCATCGATCGCCGCCATCGGGTTCGTCCAGATGTAGTCGACGAACTCATCGCCGAGCCGCCCCGCAAAGAGCGTCTTGTCGGCCTCGCGCAGCCAAGTCGTCAGGATGAGCGGCGCTGCTTGGCCACGATCGACATGGAAATTCCATTGCTTGAGAATCTCTATCGCTGCTTTTTCCTCATCGGTGACCGCGCCCATCGTCTCGAGACTCGGCATCAGCGCCGCGAGCTGCTGCTTCGCCGCGGCAGAGTAGGTGTCGCGCATGATGGCCGCCGCGGAATCCATCGTCACCTTTGAATCCGCGCGCAGGAACTCCCGGATGCGGTCCTGGCGGTAGGACTCCTGCCAGTGGCCGGTGATGAAGCGGCTATAGCCCTCCGGCGTGATCTTGCTGTTGGCGGTGGCGATAAATCCCTCGGGCGGGTTCTTGACTTGAGGCAGTTCCTTGAATGGCAGGAAGCCGGCCCAATCATAATCACCGTCCCAACCCGGCACCGGCATCATCGAATTGGCGCTCAGCGTTTTGCGCACCGGTACACGGCCGGCGGCAACGAAGCCGATATTGCCGGCGGTATCGGCCAAGACAAAATTCTGTTGGGGGGTGTGGAAATCCTGGAGCGCGGCAAACGCCTCATCCACCGTTGCCGCGTGGTTCAGCCGGTGGATTGCCGTGGCGGTCCGGTCATCGGGGCGCAGTCCCGTCCAACTCAGGGACAGCACATAACCCTTGTCGACCGATCGAAAGCGGGGGAGATCCGAGAGGATGGGTCCATGACGACTGTTGCGGATCGTGAGCTGCTCGTCCTCGCCGCCGCGAACATGGATCGTCTCCGTGTGCGTCTCGAAAGCAACCGTGCCGTCAGGCGTCGCGTAACGGGCTAGGTCGGCCGGGTCCAGTTTCTCCAGGAACAGATCCTGGGTGTCGCTATGGGTCGTCGTCAGCGACCAGGCGAGATGGCCGTTGTGGCCGATGATGACGAAGGGGCCGCCGGGAGACGTCGCGCCGACCAGCAGACGCTCCGGCGTCTCGATCCGCACAAGATACCAGACGATCGGCGAATCCAGGCTGAGATGGGGATCGTTGGCAAGGATCGGTGCGCCTGATGCCGTGCGGCTGCCGCTGACCGCGAAGCTGTTGGAGGCGCCGCGCGACGGCTGGAGAATGGGATCAAGGGTCGCAAGAAGACTTGCCTGCGCCTCTGGAATTGACGGCAGATTTGCGGCCTGCTGCGCGCCTTCGCCCAGCGGCATTAGCGAATTGAGCTCATCTGGCGTCAGCTTGCGCGACAAACGATAGCGCAAGTATTCCATCCAGTAGTTATTGCTGAGCCGCAGGGCCATGATGCGGCCCCAGGCGAGCGAGTCCGCCACGCGCCAGGGTTCGGGCCGATGACGGAGCACTTCGAACTCCGGCGGCCAGGCGCCGCTATGCCCGTCGATGTAGGCGTTCACGCCGGCCGCGTAGGCTTCGAGCCGAGTCCGTGTGTCGTCAGGAAGCAAGGCTTCGCTGTGTTCCGCCGTGCGATAGAGGCCAAGCACTCGCATGGTGCGGTCGGTGGAGAGCGTCATGCTGCCGATCACCTCCGACAGCCGTCCGGCGACCAGCCGCCGCATCATCTCCATCTGCACCAGTCGGTCCTGGGCGTGCGCGTAGCCGAGGGCGAAGGCGGCGTCGGCGTCATTTTGCGCGCGGATGGTGACGATGCCGTCGGCATCGCGCAGGATCTGCACCGGCGCCGCAAGGCCGGGAACGGTTACCTCGCCGGTGGTCTGGGGCAGCGACGTGGGCATCCACAGGAACACCACGCCGGCGATAACGAGGGCGGCGAGAATGACGATGCCCAGCAGCGCGCCCAGGATGCGGCGCAGCCATTTCATGGCTTGCCCGGCGCCTCGCTGATGCCGAAATCCTCGAGGATTCGCGCACGGTCGCGGTCGATGCCGGGTGCCGCGGCCCGCGTCTTCCGGTCGGCGAAGGCCGACATCTTGATCGGATTGCCGGCGACCTTCAGCGAGCCCGCTTCGGGATCCTCGATGCCGACGATCATGTTGCGGGCGGCGATGTGGGGATCGTTGGCGATGGCGGCGATATCATTGATCGGTCCGCAGGGTATGCCGAGCTTCTCCAGCAATTCCAGCCAATGCGCCGTGCCATGACCGGCGAGGGCGGACTCGATTTCTGCAGTCAGAGCATCCACGTTGTCCGACCGCTTGTCGTTGATGACAAAGCGGGCGTCGTCGACAAGTGCAGGACGCTCGATGGCGGCGCAGAACTTGCGATAGAGGGCATCAGTGCCGCAGGCGATGATGATGTGGCCGTCGGCAGTCTTGTAGGCGGCGAAGGGCGCGATCGACGGGTGCCGCGCGCCCAGCGGCGCCGGCGACTTGCCCGAAAGGAAATAGCGGCTGAGCGCGTTCTCCAGGATCGCCACCTGGCAGTCCAGCATGGCCACGTCGATCTTCATGCCCCTGCCGGATTCGGCGCGGTGATGCAGTGCGCTGGAAATGCCGATGGTAGTGAACAGGCCAGCCGTCAGATCGCCGACGGACGCGCCGACGCGGGTCGGCGGGCCGCCGGGCTGCCCGGTGATGCTCATGATGCCGCCCATGCCCTGCACCACCATGTCATAGGCGGGCCGCGCCTTGTACGGCCCGGTTTGGCCGAAGCCGGAGGCTGCGGCGTAGATCAGGCGTGGATACTGCTCGCAGAGCGTTTCCCAGCCATAGCCGAGCCGTTCCATCGCGCCCGGCCGGAAGTTCTCCACCAGCACGTCGACCTTCGGCAGGAGCTGCTCGAAGATGCGGCGGTCGCCAGGCGCCTTGAGGTCGAGCGCGATGCTCTCCTTGCCCCGGTTCATTGCCATGAAGTAGGCGGACTTGCCGTTGACGAAGGGGCCGTAGCCGCGGGAGTCATCGCCGCTGCCGGGCGACTCGACTTTCAGCACGCGGGCCCCGAGATCGGCCAGGATCATCGTGCAATAGGGACCGGCGAGGACGCGCGTGAGATCGAGTACGACGATGCCGGAAAGCGGGCCCGCCACGGCCATGTATCGGCTCCATGCAGGAGAAGGACCGGGCTTCTTAGCCGAGGCGCAGGGCACCCGCAACCTGCTGAGGGCACATCAATTTTGCCCCAGGACTTAGCCTTACCATTATCGTAACCATCCCTATGTAAAATGGACGTCAGCCGAAACCAATCGATGATCGGATTGTTGCACTGACATGGCGCAGGCCTCGACACCCTCTCTATTCGACCGCACCGTCGCGCAGCTGCGCGATGTCTGGCGCGACCTGTCGCTGCGCGCCTGGCCGGGCGGCGGCGGCAACGGTTTTCGCCCGAACTTGCCCGACGACGATGCGGCTCGGCTGCGGCAGCGGATCGCCGAATGCGTCGCCAGCCGCGGCGGAGAGGTCTCGGCGCGGGCGCGGGCGGCGGAGATCGGCCGTGCCTATGTGTCGCTGGCGCCCGAGGGGCGACAGCGGTTCCTGTCGATCCTGGCCAAGGATTTCGCCGCGGAACGCGACGCCGTCGACAAGGCGATCGTGAGCTATCGCCAGGCAAAGGATCGGGTGCAGATCGCGGCGGCCGAGGATCAATTGCGGGACGCGCTGGTGGCGCCGCGGGTGCGGCTGCTGAAACAGCTCACTACTCTGCCCGACGGATTCAAGTTCCTGATCGACCTGCGCGCCGACCTGATCGATCATCTGAAGGACGATGCGGATTTGCGCGGCCTCGATCGCGACCTGCAGGAGCTCTTCACCTCCTGGTTCGATATCGGCCTGCTGACCTTGGAGCGCATCGGCTGGGATTCGCCGGCGGCGCTGCTGGAAAAGCTGATCGCTTATGAGGCGGTGCATGAGATCCGCTCCTGGAGCGACCTCAAGAACCGGCTGGATTCCGACCGGCGCTGTTTTGCCTTCTTCCATCCGAGTATCCCGGCGGAGCCGCTGATCTTTGTCGAGGTGGCGCTGGTGAACGGCCTGGCCGACGATGTGCACAAGCTGCTGGACGAAGGCGCGCCGCGGGTGGACTTGGCGGACGCCGACACGGCGATCTTCTATTCAATATCGAACACGCAGAAGGGACTTCGCGGCATCAGCTTCGGCGATTTCTTGATCAAGAAGGTGGTGGAGTCGCTGGTGCGCGATCTGCCGCAGTTGAAGAACTTCGCGACCCTGTCGCCAATCCCCGGGTTCAGGCGCTGGCTCGATACGGCGCTTGCGGCGGCGCCGGCCAACGACGAGCCGCCGAAGAAGCGCTTCGGCAACGGCAATGGCGATATGTCCGCCGCGAAACTGCGCGACGCGCTGGCGCGGCCGGACTGGGCGCTGGACGCCGACGCGGCCGCACATCTGGCCGAGCCGATGCGCCGGTGGTGCGCCCGCTATCTCTGCCAGGAGAAATCCCAGGGTAAGGCGCTGGACTCCGTGGCGCGGTTCCATCTGGCCAACGGCGCCCGGTTGGAGCGAATCAACTGGCTCGCCGACCGCTCGCCGAAGGGACTCAAGGAATCCTACGGCATGATGGTGAACTACCTCTACCGGCTGCCCGATATCGAGGCCAACCACGACGCTTATGTCGGCCAGGGGCTGGTGGTGGCCTCGCCCGCGATCAAGGCTCTCCTCAAACCGTAACAGCAGCGCAGGTGACAGCGGCACCGCCCTGAGCTAGAAGGCGGACCGTCTCTTGCCGCCGCGAGCCCCGAATCAGACATGGAAGCCCAGTTCCCCGATGTGCGCTCGATGGTGGCGGCGCTGAAGCCGAGCTACCCGGTCTATTGCCTGCGCCCCCATGTGCTGCGCAAGACGGCGCAGCGGTTCCTCGACCTGTTTCCCGGCCGCGTGCTCTATGCGGTGAAATGCAATCCCCATCCACGGGTGCTGCAGGAGCTGTACAGGTCCGGCATCCGTCATTTTGACACGGCCTCGCTGCCTGAGATTGCCCTGGTGCGGGAAAACTTTCCCGATGCGGGCGCCTATTTCATGCATCCGGTGAAGGGCCGAGCAGTGATCAATACGACCGACCATGTCTACGGCATCGATACCTTCGTCGTCGATCATCCGGACGAGCTGACCAAGGTGCTGGACGAGACCGGCGGGGCGGAGGGTCTCACCATCGTCGTCCGCGTCAAGACGCCGCCGGTTGAAGGCACCTTCTATCATCTCGCCGACAAGTTCGGCGCCGAGCCGGACGAGGCGGCGGCGCTGCTGAAGGAAGCGCACTCGCGCGGCTGCGCAGTGGGGCTCTGCTTCCATGTGGGATCGCAATGCCTGGTGCCCGGCGCCTACTCGATGGCGCTGAAGATCATCGGCCAGGTGCTGGCCAAGGCAGCCGATACGCCGATTCAGATCCTCGATGTGGGCGGCGGCTTTCCGGCCGAATATATCGGCACCAACATGCCGCCGCTGGAGGCCTATATCGAGGAGATCGAGGCCGGCGTTAAGGAGCTCAAGCTTCGCCGCGATTGCATCCTCATGTGCGAGCCGGGCCGGGCACTGGTGGCCCACGGCATCTCGCTGGTCACCCAGGTGCAACTTCGAAAGGGTGACAAGCTCTACATCAACGACGGCATCTATGGCTCGCTGAGCGAGATGGTGCAGGGCGGCGTGCGGCTGCCGGCGCGGCTGGTTCGGTTGAAGAGCCAGCCCTCGAAGCAGATGCACAGCTTTCAGCTCAATGGCCCGACCTGCGATTCCCTGGATGTGTTGCCCGGCGAGTTCACGTTGCCCGAGGATACGCAGGAAGGCGACTGGATCGAGATCGACCGCGTCGGTGCTTACAGCCACGCGCTGGCGACGCGGTTCAACGGCATGTTTCCGGAGACGCTGGTGGTCGTGGAGGACGCGCCGATCGGTTGCTAGACCGCCGGCGGCACCGCGCGCTCCTGCCGCCAATCCATGAGCGTGTAGATCACGAGCGTGCAGAGCACCAGCAGGCCGCCGATGATGGTGTAGTCGGACGGCATTTCCGAGAATGCCAGCCATACCCAGACCGGCGCCAGCACAGGCTCCAGGTTGGAGATCAGCCCGGCCTCCGCCGCGGGGATCAGCCGCGTGCCCGCCGTGAACATCACCAGCCCGAACGCCATCTGCCCGGCGCCGAAAAGCGCCATGATGCCGATATCCTGCGTGGATAGCATCGAGGGATCCGCCATGGGGAACGCCACGCAGGCGGCGATCAGGGTCGCTAGGCAGGTGGCCGGCGCCATGCGTATTTCCCGGTGCCGCCGCGTGACAACAATGGCGCTGCTGAAGCCCATCATCATGACGATGGACAGCAGGTTGCCGATAAGGCCGCTGCCCTCCAGTGATTCGAGCATCATGATGCCGATGCCGCCGAGCACGGCGGCCATGCAGATCCAGGTGCGCAGCCCCACCGGCTCGCGCATCAGCACCCACCCCAGCAGGCCGGCGAAGACCGGCGCCGCCGCCTGAATGAACAGGATGTTGGCCACGGTCGTGTATTCGAGCGCGAAGATGAAACAGCTCGAGGCCGTGGCGAAGCAGCAGGCAACGATGATGCCGGCCCAGCCCAAGTCGCGAAACGCCTTGATCACTTTTCCGCGATGGCGGATGGCGACATAGATCAGGAGCGCGAGGCAGGCGAAGCCGGAGCGCAGGAACAGCTTTGTCGCCGGCTCCGTTTCGACCATGCGGCCGAGCAAGCCGCCGGTGCTCCAGATCACCGCGGCAGCGGCGATCAAGATCACGCCGGTCCGGTGATGCGATTGGGCGATGACAGCGGAGGACATTGCGGACGAACTCGGCATGGTGTCTTGAAGATCCGGGATGATCTGCGCCGACGCGTATCCCGGTCTGCGTCTAATGGGTTTCCGTTCCCGCCGCGAAGATGCTAACAATTCAACGCTGTGGGTACCATGCGGGGGCCGGCGCTGTCCATGAAGACCGAGAGCTACATGGGACTGGGACCGAGCGGTTTTCACCGCCTGGTCTATGCCGAATGGGGTGCTGCAACGGCGCCGCGCACGCTGATCTGTGTCCACGGCCTGACGCGCAATGGCCGCGACTTCGATCGCTTGGCGGCGGCGCTGTCGGAGCGCTATCGCGTGATCTGCCCGGACGTGGCCGGGCGTGGGCGCAGCGACTGGCTGCCGGCGGCCGAGTACACCTATCCGCAATATCTCGCCGACATGACCGTGCTGATCGCGCGTCTCGGCGCCGGCGATGTGGATTGGCTGGGCACGTCCATGGGCGGGCTGATCGGCATGCAGCTCGCTGCCGCGGCGCAATCGCCGGTGCGCCGGCTGATCCTCAACGATGTCGGACCATTCATTCCCAAGGCGGCGCTCACGCGCATCGCCGACTATGTCGGGAAGGATCCGCATTTCGCTTCGCTTGATGAACTCGAGGCGCATCTGCGCAAGATCCACGCGCCCTTCGGGCCGATGACCGACCAGGACTGGCGGCATCTGGCGCTGCAGGGTTACCGCCGCCGCGAGAATGGCGGCTTCGGCCTCGCTTATGATCCCAGCATCGCCGCCGGTGTCGTCGCCGGCGTGAAGCAAGACGTCGATCTCTGGGCACTCTGGGACAAGATCACCTGTCCGGTATTGGTGCTGCGCGGCGTGAACTCCGATCTCCTGACCGCGAGCACCGCCAAGGAAATGCAGAAGCGCGGGCCCAAGGCCAAGGTCATCGACTGCGCAGGCGCCGGCCATGCGCCGGGCCTGGTGACGGAAGACCAGATCGCAGCGATCCGCGATTGGCTGGCGCAGACGGCATGACATGCCGGCATTGACGTCAGACGGCGGCGCGGTGGCCGCCGGGTTTCCGCGTTTCCGCGCCCGGCCGCCCTGGTGGGGCGGCGATCTGCAGACACTGCGAAATCATTTCCGGTCGACGCCGGTAGATCTCGGCGCGTATTCGCAGGAACGGCTCGAGTTTCCGATGAGCGACGGCAGCGGCGACACGCTGCTGGCCATCCTGCATCGGCCCGCAGTGGCGCCGTCCGATGGCGCCCGGCGGCCTTTGGCGATCCTGATCCACGGCCTCACGGGCGATGAGGACAGCAGCTACATGGTGGTCACCGCCGGGCACCTGCTGGGGCTCGGCCATCCCGTCATGCGGCTCAATCTGCGTGGCGCCGGGCCGTCGCGGCCGCGCTGCCGGTTCCAGTATCACGCCGGCCGCAGCGAGGATTTGCGCCAAGTCCTGATGCAGCTCGATGGAAGGCTGGCGTCCCAAGGCATTCTGCTGGTCGCCTATTCGCTCGGCGCCAACATGCTGCTGAAATATCTGGGGGAGCAGGGGCGGCGGGCGCCGGTGCTGGGCGCCGTCAGCGTTTCCGCGCCGATCGACCTGAAGGCGACGCAGATCCGCTTCATGCAGCGTCGCAACCGCGCCTATCACGACTCCATCCTCGGCCGCATGAAGGCGGAGATCGCCGCGCCCAACAGCACGATCACGCCCGAGCAGCGCGCTGATCTCGCCAACATTTCGACTGTTTATGACTTTGATGACCGGCTGGTGGCGCCGGCCAACGGATTCGCCGGCGCCGACGACTACTACGCGCGCTCTGCGGCCCAAGGCTTCATGAAGGAGATCAAGGTACCGACCCTGATCATCCACGCCCGCAACGATCCCTGGATACTTCCGGGCGCCTATCTATCCTTCGACTGGAAGGCCAATCCGAAGCTGACTCCGCTGCTGCCCCGCGGTGGCGGGCATGTGGGCTTTCATGGCGTCGGCAGCTCCGTGCCCTGGCACGACCGCTGCATCGCCGAGTTCCTGCGCCGTCTCGGTTAGCTGCGTCTCTATTCCGCCGCGCGGACGCTGACCCTGGCGTTGAGCACGCTTTCCTCGCCGGTCCCTGTCAGCCAGTCCGGCGCGCGCGGCGATGGGCTGTCGGTCACGATGACCGTGTCGTCCAGGACTTCGAAATCATAGGTGATCGGCAGGTTGGGCGTGATGTGCAGCCCTGCCTCTCGGATATCCGCCGGCAGGCTGCTGCCGGCAAACCGCTGCCGCTTTCCGTAGAGCGCGATCTTGCCGGTCACGGGATTGAATTCATCGCCGGGCACCAGCAACGCCAATCCGAAACCTTCGAGCTTTTGCATCGATGCTTCCGGAGGTGTGTAGATCAGCGCCGCACCACGCCGGCCGATGACACGCCAGGTCTGCTGGTCGCTGCTGATCAGGACAGCGGCGTCTTCATCGATGCCGACGCCCACGGGCAAGGTATCCCGTGCCAGGGCGAACAAATGCCGCCCCATCAGCCCGCGGGCGAAGAAATGCGCGTCAATCAGCACAGGCGCCGAGATGAACTCGAATCCGGGCGCCTTGAACAGGCGGCCGTTCAGCACGGCCTGGACGCTGCTGTTGGCGGCGCATTCGCAAAGCGTGACCGGGCCGGCGATCATCGCGCCGGCGCTCGAACCCGCGACAAGCACGCCGTCCTGCTCGAAGCGCCGGCGGATGAAGGCAAGGGCCGGCGTATCGCGGCCGTCGGGCCGGAGGATGGTCGACAGCCGCTTCGGATCGCCGCCGCCGAAGAAATAGGCCGTGCATTTATCCAACAGCTCCAACACATCGGGCCGAGCTATATCGTCGGTATTGATGTCTAGAACCGCGATCTGAACGCCGGCGAACGGTGCAAAGAGCCGTTCGATATCCTGGCCCTCGATATCGGCCGTATCGATCAAGCAGAGGCGCGGATCAGGCCCGGCCCGGGCGACGATCGCCTCGGCAATGCCGCGGCCAAAGCGACCGCCGCCATGGAGGATGAGCTCGCCGCGGCCCGTTGTTCGCGGCAGCGGCGGGACGCTGATCCCGGAGGTGCGGGCGGCGATGAGCGTCACCCCGTCCTGCTGCACCACTGACGGGCTCGGCGCCGGCAGGTTGCCCAGTTGGACGTCCGTCGTGGCTGCCGAAGGCGGCGACGTGGGCGCCGTGGCGGCTGCAGGCGGTGGCGAGGGCTGGGTCGTGGCTTTGGGCGCCGGCTCGGCACAGGCGCCGAGCGCCAGCAGGACGAGCAGAGCAAGTCCGCCAAATCTAGCGGTTGTCGTTGTTAGCCGGGACGGCTGCGACAGCGGCATCAGCCGGCCTTCAGCCGGCGCGCCACATCGATGGCGAAATAGGTGAGGACTCCGTCGGCGCCGGCACGCTTGAAGGCCAGCAGGGATTCCAGCATCACCCGCTCGCCATCGAGCCAGCCGCGCTCCGCCGCCGCCTTTATCATCGAGTACTCGCCGCTCACCTGATAGGCATAGGTGGGCAGCGCGAAGGCCTGCTTCACGCGGTAGAGGACATCCAGATAGGGCATGCCGGGCTTCACCATCAGCATGTCCGCACCCTCGGCCACGTCGAGGGCGCATTCCCGGATCGCCTCGTCGCCGTTGGCCGGGTCCATCTGGTAGGTGCGCTTGTCGCCCTGGCCGAGATTGGATTTGGAGCCGACGGCGTCGCGGAACGGGCCATAGAAGCCGGAGGCGTATTTCGCCGCATAGGAGAGGATGCGGATGGCATCATATCCGGCGGCGTCAAGCGCATCGCGGATGCGGCCGATGCGGCCGTCCATCATGTCGGAGGGCGCGCAGATATCGACACCGGCTTCGGCCTGGGCCACCGCCTGCTTGCAGAGGATCTCGACGGTCTCGTCATTGAGGATGCGGTCGCCGGCCATCACGCCGTCATGGCCGTGGCTGGTATAGGGATCGAGCGCCACGTCGCAGATGATGCCCACATCCGGCACCGCCTTCTTGATTGCGCGGACGGCACGGTTGCAAAGGTTGTCGGGGTCGAGGGCTTCTTCGGCTGTGGGCGTTTTCCGGTCCAGGGGTATCACGGGGAAGATCGCGACGGCGGGAACGCCCAGCTCACCGGCCATGCCGACTTGATCCACCACTGCCGAGATTGTCTGCCGCGACACGCCGGGCATGGAAGGCACGGCCTCCACCTTGCCCCCTTCATGAACGAAGACCGGCCAGATCAG
>DATKFM010000164.1:0-2540 GCA_035544395.1 Verrucomicrobiia bacterium | reverse complement strand
TAGGCCCAGATGCGTTTGAAGCCAAGAATTCCGTCTGCGCGCAGGATCAACAAGCGACGCTTGCGGTCGAAGCAAACCGTTTTGTTGAAGCCGAGAACCGCCGCAGCAATCAGCAATAGACCGAGGCAGGTTGCGCCGATCGCAATCACCCAGAACGGAATCATACCGAAACGGAAGACGGGAACGCCCGGCTTGATGAGCAGCTCGTATGGCGCAAGAAAGGGAACCAACCCTGCTAGAAGCACAAAGACGCGCGTGAACATCGATATCGGCTCGCAATAGACGGGATCGTCAGGGCTTTGCTGCATGGCCATTCCAAAATTTCCGCAAGTACAAGATGGCGATCTCGCCCTGGGCGTGCGGGGGTGGCTATGCCATGCTTCTATCAGAATATTCTGGACTAGGACCGCATCATGTCGACCATTACCAGCATCGAGCAGCTCGAGGCGCTCTACGGCCTGCCGCAGGAGGCCTCGATCGCCAAGGAAACCACTGGGGTCACGCCACACTATCGCAGGCTCATCGAGGCGTCGCCCTTCGCCATTCTCGCCACTGGCGGGCCGGAGGGGTTGGATTGTTCGCCCCGCGGCGACCTGCCGGGCTTCGTGCGCGTCCATGACGAGCGGACGCTGATGATGCCCGATCGCCGTGGCAACAATCGCGCGGACTCCCTCCGCAATATCATCCGCGATCCTCGCGCCGCCCTCCTATTCCTGATCCCCGGCAGCGGCACGACGCTGCGGGTGAACGGCCGCGCCCATCTCAGCGTAGATTCTGGTTTGTGCACGTCTTTCGCGCTGGAGGGCAAGGCGCCACGCTCGGTCGTCGTGCTGGCGGTTGATGCGGTCTATTTCCAATGCGCCCGCGCTATTTTGCGGGCCGATCTCTGGAATCCGGCGAAACACGTGGCGCCCGGCGGCCTGCCCACGCCTGGCCAAATCCTCGCGGCCCTCACGGATGATCGCGTCGGCGGCGAATCGTATGATAAGGCCTGGCCAGAGCGGGCAAAGCAGACGATGTGGTAAGCGGTCGTCCTATGCGCTCAGCCGGCTGTCAAGAAATACGCCCTCTCTTGCGATCACACTGCCGCTCTTGAAGATCAGGCGTTCCCGAGGCCGGCGCACGACGGCATCGGCAACATTCTCCGCCTTCACCAATACGAAATCCGCAGGCCGGCCGACTTCGAGGCCGTACCCTTCTAGTCCCAGTGCTTTCGCGCCGGCTGACGTCGCGGCATTCAGCGCCTGACGCAGCTCCTCATCCTTTCCCCAATCAAAGCGATAGGCCAGCAGCATGGCCCGCTCCAGCATGTCGCCATTGCCCATCGGCGACCAGGCATCACGGATGCCGTCGGAACCGCAGCAGATGTTGACGCCCATCGCACGCAACGCAGCCACCGGCGGCACCGTCGTATCTGCCGGCGCCGACGTCATTAGGGAAATGCCGAGGTCCGCCAGCCGCCGGCCCACCGACTCCAGCCGCGCCGGCGTGGCCATCCCCAGGCAATAGGCGTGGCTGATCATCACGCGCCGTTCTAATCCGGAAGCCGCCGTGAATTCGGCAATCTGCTCCACTTGCGCGATGCCAATTTCGCCGCGGTCATGCAGATGGATATCGACGCCCCGATCGTAGCGTTCCGCGAGACCGAACACGACGCGAAGCTGGCCGAGGACATCGCCATCGATTCCCTGGGGATCAATTCCGCCCACCGTCTCCACACCCATCTTCAGCGACTCTTCGATCAGCTCCGCCGTACCCGGCGCCGTCAGCAATCCCGTCTGCGGAAATGCGACAAACTGCATATCGACGACATCGCCATAGGCAGCGCGCAGTTCCAGCATCGCCTGCACATGCTTCACTCCGATATCGGGTGCGACATCGATATGAGAACGGAAGTGCAGTGACCCCTGGGCGATGCAATGTTCCAGCAGTGCGCCCGCACGCTTGCGGATCGGCGTGGCGACCGTGGCCAGGATGCGCCGTTCATTTCCGATGTAATCCTTGAGCGTCGGGCCGGCACTGTTGGGCCGCCAAGGCTCGCCCCAGAGGGTCTTGTCCAGATGCACATGGCTCTCGACCAGCGGCGGCAGGAGAACATAACCGCGGCCGTCGATGTCGGCGGCTGCGACCACGCTCTTAGCGGCTGACGTAAGTGCAACAATGCGGCCGTCTCGTACCGCAACATCGGTCGATACGCCTTCGATGTTGCGTACCGCTCTGATGATGAAATCCGCCATGCCGCCCTTTGGAAAATCAAGCCTTGCGAGTGAACGGTATCAGCGGCGCATCGGTGGCGCAAAGGCACGATGAATTACATGACCCTCGTGTTTTATAATGGTGTTCGAACTCTAATCTTTCTTCCCCCGCGAAAGGGGGGCCAAGGAGAGGCAGGGCGCGCTGCAATTCCTGGATCCCCGCTTCCGCGGGGCAAGAAAGGAAGATTTGGCAATTTAGAAACGACGGCCCTAAAGCCGCGTCTCGCTCACCAGCTTGAAATGCAGGAAGGCTTCGATGCCTTCGCGGCCGCCTTCATAGCCGTA
>DATKFM010000163.1:0-12281 GCA_035544395.1 Verrucomicrobiia bacterium | reverse complement strand
GTTGCCCGAGCACAAGGGCGGCACGCTGCGCGCGCTCGCCACCGCCGCCGGCGGCACGATCGATCCACAGATCAACTACACCCTGCAATACTGGCAGCTCTACCAGTCGATCTATGATGGTCTGGTGACCTTCAAGCACGCCGACGGCGTCGAAGGTTTCACCATCGTTCCGGACCTGGCGGAGGAACTTCCCTCGCCTGCAGACGATGGCAAGAGCTACACCTTCAAGATCCGCAAGGGCATCAAGTTCTCCAACGGCAATGAGCTGACCGTGAAGGACGTGGTCGCGTCCCTGCAGCGCATCTTCAAGGTGAAAAGCCCGACCGCCGGCGGCTTCTATTCGGTTATTGTCGGCGCGGATAAGTGCCTGGACGCGCCGGATACCTGCACGCTCGAGGGCGGTGTCGTCGGCGATGAGGCAGCCGGCACTGTCACCATCAATCTCTCGCAGCCCGATCCGGAAATCTTCCAGAAGCTCGCCGTGCCCCATGCCGTGATCGTACCGGCGGATTCGCCGATGACGGATGTCGGAACCCAGCCGCTGCCCGGCACCGGCGCCTACACGATCGCGGCTTATGACCCGAACAAACAGCTGAAGCTGGTGCGCAATCCGCATTTCAAGGAATGGAGCGCAGATGCGCAACCCGACGGCTATCCCGACGAGATCAACTATGATTTCGGCCTGACCGACGAAGCGGAGATCAACGCCATCATCAATGGCGAGGCCGATTGGACGCTCGACCCGCCGCCGGCCGACCGGCTCGTGGAAATCGGCACCAAGTATCAGGACCAGGTGCATGTGAACACGCTGACGGCCTGGTGGTACGCGCCGATGAACGTGAATATCCCGCCCTTCAACAACGAGAAGGCGCGGCAGGCGGTGAACTATGCCGTCGATCGCGACGCGCTGGTCAATCTGTTCGGCGGCCCCGTGCTGGCGTCACCGGTCTGCCAGGTGCTGCCCCCGGGCTTCCCCGGCCACAAGCCGTTCTGCACCTACAGCAAGGATCCGGGCGAAAAGTGGTCCGCCCCCGATATCGAAAAGGCAAAACAGCTCGTGCAGGAATCCGGCACCGCGGGCCAGGAGGTCACCGTGATCTCCGAAGACAGCGCGGTATCCAAGGCGGTCGGCACCTATCTGCAGAGCGTGCTGAATGAGATCGGCTACAAGGCAAGCGTGAAGCCGATTTCCTCGAATATCCAGTTCACCTATATCCAGAACACCAACAACAATGTGCAAATCAGTGTCAGCCAGTGGTACCAGGACTATCCGGCGGCGTCGGACTTCCTGAACATCCTGTTCGGCTGTGATTCCTTCCATCCCGGTTCCGACTCCTCGGTGAACATCGCCGGATTCTGCGACAAGGAGATCGACGCCAAGATGAAAGAGGCGCTGAAGCTGGCCGTCACCGATCAGAAGGGTGCCGACGAAATGTGGTCGGAAATCGACAAGGCTGTCATGGACAAGGCACCGGCCGTGCCGCTATTCACGCCGAAGCATGTGGACTTCCTGTCCAAGCGCGTCGGCAACTTCAAGTTCAACGCGCAGTACTACTGGGTCGTCACGCAGTCCTGGGTACAGTGACGGTTCGGATCAATGGTGACGTAGGGGCGATTTCCACGCCATCGGCAAGCGGCCGGCGGCACTGGGATCGCCCCTAGAATTTGAGTCGGTATGACTGACCAGGCAGCATCGCCCGCCGATCTCGCCAGCGCGGCACGGGCGCCTCAAGCCGGCCGCGGACCCTGGGTCACGGCGCTGCGCAAACTCAGGAGCGACAGGGCCGCCATGCTGGCCCTCTTGCTCTTTCTGATAATCGTCGCGCTCTGCCTTCTGGCGCCGTTCTACGCCGCGCATATCGCCAAGACCGACCCCTTCCGCTCCAATCTCAGCGGCAAGATCGTGGTCGGCGGTGAGACCGTCCCAATCATGGCGACATCAACAGAAGGTCTCGGCCTGGGGTTCACGCCCATCGGTCCCACCTGGGACCCGACCGCCTATATGCTGGGCGCCGATAGCCAGGGCCGCGATGTCGCGGCAAGGTTGCTGCACGGCGGCCGCAATTCGCTGCTGATCGCCGGCGCGTCGACGATGATCTGCCTCTTCCTGGCGGCGATTGTCGGCCTCGCCACCGGATTCTTCGGCGGCTGGATAGATTGGGTGCTGTCGCGTTGTCTCGACGTGCTCTGGGCGTTTCCCGTTTATCTGCTGGCGATTTCGCTGTCGATCGTGCTGATCAGTCATGGCATCGATATCGGGCCCATATCCATAAACGCGGGGAGCCTGGCGCTACCGATCTTTATTATCGGCATCATCTTCGTCCCCTATGTCGCCCGCCCGATACGCGGGCAAGTGCTGGCGTTGAAGGAGAGTGAGTTCGTCCTGGCGGCCGTCGGCCTGGGCGTGCCGGCACATCGGATTCTCATCCGCGACATCCTGCCGAATGTGACGACGACGCTGATCGTGTTCGTACCTCTGTTGATGGCGATCAACATGGTCACGGAATCCGCCCTGTCCTTTCTTTCCATCGGCGTACAACAGCCCGATGCAAGCTGGGGGACCATCATCCAGGACGGCCAGGGTCTGCTCTATACGCGGCCGATGGTGGCGCTGGCGCCGGGCATTGCCATCGCGCTGACGGTCCTGACGCTCAACGTGTTCGGCGACGGCTTGCGGGATGCCCTCGATCCACGCTCCAAGCTGCGCATAGGAACCGTCTGATGCTGTTCGCGCTGATCCGCCGCATCGGACAAATGTTCTTCGTGATGTTCGGCATCAGCGTGCTAGTTTTCCTGATTTTCTTTGCCACGCCCGGTTCGGATCCCGCCGCCCGCATTGCCGGCCGGAATGCCTCGCCGGAGACGCTTCAGGCCGTGCGCCTGGATTTCGGCCTCGATAAGCCGCTGCCGGTGCAATATGCGAAGATGATGAGCAAACTGTTCATCACCCGGGACCTCACTTCCTTTGTCAATCGCGGCTGGAAAGTGATTCCCGCGGTATTGGACGTGGTGCCGGTAACGCTGTCGCTGGTGATCGGCGGTGCGATCCTCTGGATGATCGGCGGCATCGCCATCGGCCTAATCGCCGCCGCGACGCGGGGCAGCCTGCTCGACCGGTCGCTGATGATACTCGGCTTGATCGGCGTTTCGATGCCGGTCTACTGGCTCGGCGAGGTGATGAATCTGCTGACCCAGAGCCGGTTGCACGATACCTGGCTGTTCTCCTGGGTGCCGCCCCTGGGCTACAAGCCGCTCTTGTCGAATCCGGCGGGTTGGTTTCTCACGCTGGTGATTCCCTGGATCACCTTGGCGATCCTCTATATGGGCCTCTATGGCCGGGTGCTGCGCGCCAACCTGGTGGAGGCGGGCCAGGAAGACTACATCCGCACCGCGCGCGCGAAGGGCCTGAGCGAGACGCGCATCCTTGTGCGCCATGCGCTGCGCACCTCGCTCGTTACCATCGTCACCCTGTTCGGCCTGGATTTCGGCGCCCTCGTCGGCGGCGCCGCTCTATTGACCGAAGTGGTGTTCGGCCTGCAGGGCATCGGCAAACTGACCTATGACGCGCTGAAGAATCTGGACCTGCCGATCATCATGGCCACCGTGATGTACGCGTCGTTCTTCGTCGTCACCGCGAATGCGCTGGTCGACATGGTCTATGTCGTGCTCGATCCCCGCGTGCGAACCCGGGGGCGCGGCCGATGAGCGCGATGTTGAGCGTGCGGAATCTCTGCGTTTCCTTCCGCACCGAGCGGGGTGTCGTGCGCGCCGTCGACCATGTGTCGTTCGATGTGGGCGAAGGGGAAATCCTCGGCATCGTCGGCGAGTCCGGCTCCGGCAAGACCGTATCGCTGCTCAGCGTCATCGGCCTGATCATCGATCCCAACGCGATCATCGAAGGGTCGATCGTCTATAAGGGCCGCGAATTGATCGGCCTGCCGCAACGGGAACTGCGGCATGTGCGGGGCAATGAGATCGCCATGATATTCCAGGATCCGATGACGGCATTGACGCCGGTCTACACCATCGGCTGGCAGATCGCCGAACAGGTGATGACGCACAATAGGATGTCGAAATCGGCGGCGCGGCAGCGCGCCGTGGATCTTCTCGCCGAAGTCGGCTTTGCCAATCCGTCCGCGGCGGTGGACCGCTATCCCCACGAGTTGTCTGGCGGGATGCGCCAGCGGGCCGTCATCGCCATGGCGCTGTCCTGCAATCCCTCGCTGCTAATCGCCGACGAACCGACGACGGCGCTGGATGTCACGGTCCAGGCGCAGATCCTCGATCTCGTGCAGAAGCTGCGGCGCGACCATGGTTCGGCGGTGGTCCTCATTACCCATGACATGGGCGTGGTGGCTGAAGTCGCCGACCGGGTGATGGTGATGTATGCCGGCCGCGTCGCCGAACAGGGCGCTACGCGAGACCTCTTCAAATCGCCCTGGCATCCCTACACCTGGGGCCTGTTGGATTCCATTCCGCCGCTCGAAGGCGCGCGGCCGCGCCGCCTTAAGTCCATCGGCGGCAACCCGCCCTCGCTTTTGGCGCTGCCGCCGGGTTGCGCTTTCGCGCCGCGCTGCCGCCATAGCTTTCATCGCTGCAGCGAGAGGCCGGAGCTGACCGGTGCGGACGGCCATCGGGCCGCATGCTTCATACCCCCGGCCGACCGTGAAGCCGCGCGCGCCGGCCGGATCGCGGCGCCGGCTGGTGCATCATGACAGGCACCGGCGCCGCGCCCCTGCTGGAAGCTGCCGAGGTGAGCAAGGATTTCGCCGTCGGCGGCCGCTTCACGCCAGGGGGCCGGCAGATCGTCCATGCCGTCGACAAGGTCTCGCTGAAGGTCTGGCCGGGCGAGACACTGGGCCTGGTCGGCGAATCCGGTTGCGGGAAATCCACCCTCGGCCGCTGCCTGGTGCGGCTCTACGATATCTCGGGTGGCGCGCTAAGATTTCAGGGCCGGGAAATCGGCCAGCTAAACCGGCGCCAGATGCGGCCGCTGCGCGGCGAGATGCAGATGGTGTTCCAGGATCCCTATGCTTCGCTCAATCCCCGGCGGCGCGTCGGCGACCTGATCGCCGAACCACTGCGTGTCCATGGCAAGCGCAGCGCCGGCGATATCAAGGCCCGCGTCCAGGAGCTGATCGGCCTCGTTGGCCTCCTCCCCGACCATCTGCAGCGCTTCCCCCATGAATTCTCCGGCGGCCAGCGGCAGCGCATCGGCATCGCCCGCGCCCTGGCGCTGGAGCCGCGGCTGATTGTCGCCGACGAGCCTGTGTCGGCGCTGGACGTCTCAATCCAGGCGCAGATCGTGAACCTGCTCCTCGATCTCCGCGAGCGGCTGAACCTCACCTACATTTTCATCGCCCACGATCTCAGCGTCATCAGGCAGATTTCCACCCGCACCGCCGTCATGTATCTCGGCTCGATCGTCGAGACCGGGCCGACGGAAACGATCTATCAAGCGCCCGCTCATCCCTATACCCAGGCGCTGATCTCGGCAGTGCCGGTGCCCGATCCCGACCGTGCCGCCGGGCGCAAGCGCATCGTGCTGACAGGCGACGTACCGAGCCCGATGAATCCGCCGCAGGGCTGCCGCTTCAATCCCCGCTGCCGCTATGCCACCGATTTATGCCGGACAGAGCGCCCGCTCCTGCAGCCGCTAGCTGACGGGCGACAGGTGGCGTGCCATTATCCGCTGGCGGGTACGGCCGTTGCCACGGCGGCGCACTAGAGCTGCCAATTTTTCCAGATCGCTGCGAAGATTCCCATGCACAACGTCACCGCCGAACAGGTCCACGCCCTCCTCGACTATCCACCGCTCGTGGAAGCGTTGCGCGACCTATTCCGCCGCGGCGTCGACGAGGCGAAGGCAATCCATCTCACAGAAGCACTGCCCGATGGCCGCGAGAATATCTGGCTTCTGCTGCCCGCCTGGCAGCATGGCCGGCATCAGGGCGTGAAGCTGGTCAGCGTGTTCCCCGGCAACGAGGCGAAGGGCCTGCTCTCCGTCGTCGGCGTCTATGTGTTGTTCGACGGCACCAACGGCTATCCCCTGGCGGTGATTGATGGCGCGGCGCTGACCCTGCGCAAGACGGCGGCGAATTCGGCGTTGGCAGCTACATATCTGGCTCGTAAGGATTCCAGTAGGCTATTGATGCTCGGCGCCGGGCAGCTTGCGCCCCATCTCGCCATGGCCCATTGCGCCGTCAGACCGATCCGCGAAGTGCGGGTCTGGAACCGAAACGCAGCCAAGGCAGAACAGATGGCGGCATCGTTGCGGCTGCCGGGGGTGCGAGTGGAAATAGCGGGCGATCTGGAAAGCGCGGTGCGCTGGGCCGACGTGATCTCCGCAGCCACCATGGCGAAGGAACCGCTGATCAAGGGCGCCTGGCTTCGCGCCGGCCAGCATCTGGATCTCGTCGGTGGCTTCCGGCCGGATATGCGCGAGGCCGACGACGATTCCGTCAGGCGCTCCCGCATTTTCATTGATGCCTGGTTCACCGCCGGCGCCCATTGCGGCGATATCTGCAAGCCGCTGGAAGCCGGACTCATCGCCAAGGACGCCATTACCGACACATTCCAACTCGCACGCGGCGAAAAGCCGGGCCGGCAAAGCGATGATGAGATCACGCTATTCAAATCCGGTGGCGGCGGTCATGAAGATCTGGGCACCGCGCAGCATCTGCTGGCGAAGCTGGAAACGCGCTAGGGGTTGGCCGGCGTCCTTCGCCCGGCAACCGCCGCATAAACAAGATACAGCGCCGTGATGATCACCGCGAACAGCGGCAGGCCATGGCGGCCCATCACGTCCATCATGCCTCCCGCCATAACCGGCCCGCCGAGGCCGCCGATCTCGTACATCATGACATAGGCGGCATTGGCGGCGGAAAGATCGCCCGGCTTGAAACGCTCGCCCAGCAGCGCCAGGGACAGCGTGTAAATGCCCATCGTCATTCCGCCCCACAGGAGCAGCATGGAGCGGAGCGGCAGCTCCTGCGCGAACACCAGCGGCAGAAGAATTGCGCCGACAAGTGTCCCCGCGACGCAAAGCTGAAGCAGGCGAAACCGGCCGAAGCGATCGGCAATATAACCGAGCGGGAACTGCAGCACGACATTGCCGATGTAGAACCAGGTCAACAACCGCGCGGCGCTGGCCTGATCGTAACCGGATTCGGTGCCATAGAGCGGCAGCATCACATAGAGCGCGCTCTCGGCGGCGCCGCCGGCCAGGCCGGCGAAGAGGACGAGAGGCGCGATACGCACGGCGCCCAGCACATTGACGCCGGCATGCTCGGGGATGTCAGGTTTTACGTCGTGGACGAAGAGGAACGGCACCGCGCTCACCGCCAGCAAAGCGCTGACGATGACAAATGGCAGGAAGCCGTCGATGCCGATTCGAGCGACGATCTCCGGCCCGACGGCAAAGCCGAAGGCCATGGTGGCGGTATAGAGCGCCATCACCCGGCCGCGGGTTCTCTCCGTCACCATCATGTTGATCCAGGTCTCGCTCATGACCCAGTAGACGCCGCCCGCTGCGCCGGCGCCCAACCGCAATAGGCTCCAGGCGACGTAGTTGTCTAATACCGGCAGCAGCAGAACGCTGATCGATGTCACGCCGACGCCGAAATAGACCGCGCGCAGCGGACCGAAGAACCGCAGGATGCGCGGCAGCCAGTAGCCAATCGCCAGCAGCCCGATTGGAAACATGGCGCCGTTGATGCCGATCAGGGTTTTGCTGTAGCCGGCCGCCTCGAGCCGTAGCGAAATCAGCGGCACCAGGGCGCCGACGGCAATGCCGACGCTGAGCGCGGCGGCAATGACAGCGACCAGGCTGCGCGTGCGTTGCGCGCTGTTGTAGGCTGCGACGGACATGAAATGAGGTCCTTCCCCGGCGGCGAATGTACGCGGTCGGAGGCGCTCTCGACAAGGACTGGCGGGCATGACAGGAATGCGTGCAACGCATTCCACCAGCAAGAGGTCGGGGTTCTCATGTCTTCCGAATTGGCGATGCTGCCCGCCGTCGAACTGCTCAAATCCTACAAACAGAAAAAACTGTCGCCGGTCGACGTCACGAAGGCGGCGCTGGCGCAGATCGAGCGGCACAATGAGAAGCTCAATGCCTTTTGCTTCGTCGATGAGACTGCCGCGCTGGCGTCGGCACGAGAATCGGAGCAGCGCTGGCAGCGCGGCGAACCCAAAGGCTTGACGGATGGCGTGCCTGCAAGCGTCAAGGACCTGATCATCGCCAAGGGCTGGGCTACGTTGCGCGGCTCAAAGGCTGTCGACCGCAATCAGCCCTGGAACGAGGACGCGCCATCGGTGGCGCGATTGCGGGACAACGGCGCGGTGCTGCTGGGCAAGACCACGACACCCGAGTTCGGATGGAAAGGCGTCACCGATTCCCCGCTCACGGGCATCACGCGCAATCCCTGGAATCCGGAAACCACACCAGGTGGCAGCAGTGGCGGGGCCGCCGTGGCCGCAGCGACCGGCATGGGTGCGCTGCATATCGGCACCGACGGCGGCGGCTCGATTCGCATTCCCGCGGCTTTCACAGGTATCTTCGGCATCAAGCAAAGTTTCGGCCGCGTGCCGGCCCATCCCCTGAGTCCGTTCGGCACCCTGGCCCATGTAGGGCCGATGACGCGCACTGTCGCCGACGGTGCGCTGATGCTCACCGTGCTGTCGCAGCCCGACGACCGCGATTGGTATGCGCTGCCCGCGGATGGCGCGAACTACCTCGAAAAGCTCGACGCCGGTGTAAAGGGTCTGCGTATCGCCTATGCACCTACGATTGCAGGTGCAAAAGTGGACGCCGAAGTCGCGGCGCTGGTTGCCGCAGCGGCAAAGCGTTTTACCGAACTCGGGGCCAAAGTCGAAGAAGTCGAAACGGGCCTGCCCGATAGCGCCCACTGCTTCGCCCAGCATTGGTTCCCCGGCGCCGCCAATGCGCTTCGCGCCTACACGCCGGAACAGCGCAAGCTTATGGATCCCGGCCTGATCGACATCGCCGAACAGGGCGCGCGGCTCTCGCTCATGGACTATCTAGCGGCGGTGAAAGAGCGCGAGGCGCTGGGCGTCGCCATGAATCTGCTGCACCGGAAATGGGACCTGCTGCTGACGCCCACCATTCCGATCCCCGCTTTCACGGCCGGCGTCGAAGTGCCGCCGGGCTCCGGCCAGACTCGCTGGCCCGACTGGACACCCTTCACATATCCGTTCAATTTGACGCGCCAGCCTGCAGCGACGGTGCCTTGCGGACTCACCAAGGCCGGCCTGCCGGTGGGCCTGCAGATCATTGGGCCGATGTATGCGGACGCAAAGGTGCTGCAGGCAGCGCGGGCCTACGAATCGGTGGCACCGTTCAAGATGCCGGCGCCCTAATTCTTCCGCTCACTTATTGCGTAGTACTTCCGGACCTTCTCCACCGTTTCCCATGTCCCTTTGAAACCGGCGGGAATGACGAAGGCATCGCCGGCTTTGAATGTCTGCGCCTTGCCGGATTCGTCGGTCAGCACGGCACGGCCTTCGAGGAAGATGCAGAACTCATCCTCGGTATAGCTGATGGTCCATTTCCCCGGCGTCGATTCCCAGAGGCCGGAGAAAAATTCACCCCCCTTGTCGGTGTAATAGTTCTGCACGCTGGTCTGCGGCGCGCCGCTGAGGATGTTGCCGGGCTTGCCCGTCTCCGCTTCCGGCGCATTGACGCCGAAGCGGATGACCTGAACGGCCGCCATGTTCTAGTCTCCCTTGCCGTTATTCTTTTCTTGCACCAATGCCGCCGCCGCGCCCAGCAGCCCCGCATGCTGCCGCAGGATCAGGTAAGCGGGTATGGCGCGCACATAGTCGGCGAGCCGACCCTTCTCATCAAACCGCTTGCGGAAGGCCGAACGCCGCAGCAGCGGCAGCAGCCGTGGCACGATGCCGCCGCCAACATAGACGCCGCCCCGCGCGCCCAGGGTCAGCGCCAAACTGCCGGCCTCCGCACCGAGGGCCGCGCAGAAGATCTCCACCGCCTCGCTGCACAGGCTGCCTTCCGCCGACAGCGCCTTCGCCGTGATCTGCGGCGGCGCCAGATCCTCTGCCGCCTGGCCGCTGATTTCCCGCAGCGCCTCGTACAAATTCACCAGTCCGCCGCCGGACAGCACTCGCTCGCAGGACACATGGCCATAGCGGCGCTCGAGGATGCGGCCGACCTCCCGTTCGCGCTCGCCCACCGGCGAAAACGTGGCGTGGCCGCCTTCGCTCTTCAACGGAATCCAGGCACGGCCGCTCCAGATCAGACCGGACACGCCAAGGCCCGTCCCCGGGCCGATCACCGCCTTCGTCTCGTTCGCCACCGGCTCGCCGCCGCCGATCTGCTGCAGGTCGGCGGCCCTGAGATAAGGCAAAGACAGCGCCAGCGCGGAAAAGTCATTGACCACGTCCAGATGATCGAGACCGAGCGCCGACCGCGACTCCGCAATCGAGAAGCGCCAGCGCGCATTGGTCAGCTCCACCCGGTCGCCGGTCACCGGTCCGGCGATGGCGAAGCACGCTGCCTTCACCGGCCCGATGCGCTGCTGCCCGAGAAAATGCCGCGCCGCCGTCACCACGTCGGGATAGGCCGATGTCACCAGGTCCTGCTCGGCCGAGAGCGCGATGCCGCCCTCGCCATCTTCTGCGGCCACGGCAAAGCGCGCGTTGGAACCGCCGAAATCGCCGACCAGACCGATGACCTGATTGCCGTCGCGCCGCATTTCCGGACCTGGAGAACCCATTGATGGAACAACGATGGCTGAGAAGCTGAGTTCCAGGCCATCCTGACCACAGGGTCCCGCCTGTCAAGGAACCACGGCAGCGCAAAAGAAAGGGCCGGCCGACTCACAGCGGAGTCGGACCGGCCCAGGCCGAGGCGTTCGCCCCGTGTTTCAGATCTCGTTCTTGCCCATCTGATCGGCGATGTACTCCGCCTGCCGGATCGCCAGCGTGACGATCGTCAGCGTCGGATTCTCCGCCGCGCCCGTGGTAAACTGGCTGCCGTCGGAGATGAACAAGTTTTTGATGTCGTGAGTCTGGCCATGCTTGTTGACCACGCCATCCTTCGCGTTCTCGCTCATCCGGTTGGTGCCGAGATTATGCGTCGAGGGATAGGGTGGTGTCTCGATCACCCGGTTCGCTCCCACCGCCGCATAGACCGCGCCACCCGCCTTGTAGGCGTGGTTGCGCATGGCGATGTCGTTGGGATGATCGTCGAAGTTCACGTTCGGCACCGGCAGGCCGAACTGGTCCTTCTCGGTCGCATGGAGCGTGACGCCGTTCTTCTCTTGCGGCATGTCCTCACCCACCAACCACATGCCGGCCATGTTCTCATAGCCATCCATGGCTGAGGTGAAGTCGCGGCCCCAGGCGCCTGGATCCAGGAACGCCGCCATGAACGGCAGTCCCAAAGACAGCGTCTCCATCTCATAGCCGCCGACGAAGCCGCGCGAGGTATCAAGGCGGCCCTCATCGCGGATGATTCCGGCCATGGTGGTGCCGCGATACATGTTCACCGGCTTGTCGAAGATGGCGTAGACCGAGCCGGTCATGTGCCGCATGTAGTTCCTGCCCACCATGCCCGAGGAGTTCGCGAGACCGTCGGGGAACTTCGCCGAAGCAGAGTTCAGCAACAGCCGCGGGCTTTCGATGGAGTTGCCGGCGAGCGCCACGGCGCGGGCCTTCTGCACCTGCTGCTTGCCGTCCTTGTCGGCATAGAGCACGCCCGTCACCTTGCCGGCGGCGTCGTGCTCGATCTTGAGCGCCTGGCTGCTCGGCCGCACCTCGAGCCTGCCGGTCGCTTCGCCTTTCGGGATCTCGGTATAGAGCGTCGACCACTTCGCGCCCGACTTGCAGCCTTGGAAGCAAAAGCCGATCTGCTGGCAGGAACCGCGGCCATCGCGCTCCTGCGAGTTGATTGCCATGTTGCCGGTATGGAACTCCTTGTAGCCGAGACGCTTGGCGCCGGCCGCCATGACCTTGAAGTTGTTGTTGCCCGGCAGGCCCGGGATGCCGTGGGTGCGGGTCACGCCCATGCGGTCCTCGGCCTTCCCGTACCACGGATCCATCTCCGCGGCATCGATCGGCCAGTCCAGCAGATTGGCGCCTGGGATGTTGCCGTAGGTGGTCTTCGCCTTCCACTCATGGGCCTGGAAACGCAGCGACGCGCCCGCCCAATGCACCGTCGAGCCGCCGACCGCCTTGACGATCCAGGCCGGCAGTCCGGAGAAATCCTTGGCCACGCGCCAACTGCCCGATGTGCTTCT
>DATKFM010000162.1:0-12846 GCA_035544395.1 Verrucomicrobiia bacterium | reverse complement strand
CTACAACGGCCAATCGATCCCCTGGTAGGAATTGGCATGGACGATCAACGCAAATCATCGAACGGCTTTCACCTCGCCCAATTGAACATCGCCCGCGCTTTGGCGCCCATGGACGATCCGCTGTTGCAGGATTTCGTGGCGGCACTCGACGACGTCAATGCCCTGGCCGAGCGCAGCCCTGGCTTCGTCTGGCGCCTGAAGAGCGACAGCGGCAACGCTACGGATATCCGCGCCTATGACGACCCGCTGATGATCGTCAATCTCACCGTCTGGGACGAGATCGAGGCGCTGTTCGATTTCACCTACCGCAGCGGCCACGCCAGGATCATGGCGCGCCGCCGCGACTGGTTCGAGAAGATGTCGCAGCCCCACATGGTGCTCTGGTGGATTCCGGCCGGCCATCTGCCTGATATGGCCGAGGCCAAGGAGCGGCTCGACCTGCTGCAGCAGCGCGGCCCAAGTCCGGAGGCCTTCACCTTCAAGGCACGATTTGCAGCCCCGTCGGCCGCGGCACCGGACCTCGTCACGGCGAAGTAGGCGAGGGACCAATGGCCGCGCCGATCGACTTCTACTTCGATTTCTCCTCGCCCTATGGCTACCTCGCCTCGACGCAGATCGAGGCGTTGGCGGAGCGCCACGGCCGCGAGGTGACCTGGCGCCCGTTCATGCTGGGCGCCGCCTTCAAGACCACGGGCCAGTCGCCGCTGACCCAGCAGCCGATGCGCGGGCCCTATCATCTTCGGGATTTCGCCCGCTCGGCGCGGCTGCTGAATGTTCCCTTCAATCTGCCGGAGCCGTTTCCATTTCCGGCGCTGGCGGCGTCGCGGGCTTTCTATTGGCTCGTCGATCGCGAGCCCGCACAGGCAACGGCCCTCGCGCGCGCCGTCTACCACGCTGCCTATGGCGAGGGTCGGGACGTGCGCAGCGTCGACACGGTCGCCGCCATCGGCCAGCGGTTGGGCATCAATCCCGCGCCGCTGCGCGAAGCCATCGAACAGCCGGCGATCAAGGAACGGCTGAAAGCGGAAACCGACGCGGCCATCGCCCGCGGCGTCTTCGGCTCGCCCTTCCTGTTCGTCGATGGCGAACCCTTCTGGGGCCATGACCGTTTTCCGCAGGTGGAGCGCTGGCTGAAGACGGGCGGCTGGTGACGCTTCAAGGCAGCGGCGCGGGATCTCCTCTCGGCTTTTTACCCACGGCGACAAGCAGTGATGCCAGGGAGATCAGGCCAATGGCAATCCAGGCACGGAGGCCAATGCGATCGCCGAGAATGGCGCCGCCGATCAATGTCGCGGCGACCGGCTCCAGCGACACGAGGATGCCATAGGTTTTGGGCGGCATCCTGCGCAACGCGATGAACTCGAACAGCAATGGCAGCGCGGCCGAGAAGATTGTGACCGCCGCGACTGTGATGAGCGTTGGCGGATTTGCCGCGAGCGTCCCCAAGGCTGCGGGTCCGGCGAACGCAAACAGCAGCATTCCCGAGACGGCCATCGCCAGGGCCAGTCCGACGCCGCCATCCACCGATTGGCCGAGCCGACGGCTCGCCAGTACAAAGCAGGCCCAGCCGGCTCCGGCGGCAAGTGCAAAGAGAACGCCAATGGGGTCGAGGCTGGAATTGATCGACGGCGTCAGAAGCAGCAAGCCCAAGGCGGCGAGCAATACGCAGGCGACGTCGAGCCTGCGCCGCGAGGCGGCCAGCGCGATACCCAATGGTCCCAGGAACTCGATGGCGACCGCGATGCCCATGGGAATGCGCGCCAGAGCCTCGTAGAACGCGGCGCTCTGCACCGCCATGGCCAAGCCGAGCATGCAGACTCCTCCGGGCGCGCGCCGTAGCGCGGGGACCAGTGCGGTTCTCCAGAGGATGCACAGAATCAGCCCGCCGAGGGCGTTGCGCAGGAAGAGAATGCCAAGCGGGCCGAAAATCGGGAAGAGAGTGACCGCAACAGCCGACCCGACCTGGATCGATAGAATTGCGAGCAGGAGAAGCGCAGCCGGCGGCGTGCGGCCCAGCAGCGCGTCGGCCGACCTCATGCAGAGGGGCCTGCGGATTGCAGAACAGCGGCGTACTTCTCCCGATCGATATTGCCGCCGGAAAGGACCAGCGCGACACGCTTCCCCGCCATCTTCTCCCGCTCTTTCAGCAGCGCCGCCAGCGGGGCCGCGCCGGCGCCTTCAGCGACGTTGTGCGTGTCCGTGAAGTAGTGCCGCATCGCCGCCTTGATCTCGTCTTCGCTGACGGTGACCACGCGCTCGGCATGGGCGAAGATGACCGCCAGCGCGGATTCGTCCGGCACCCGGCAGGCCATGCCGTCGGCGATGGTGTCGGCGCTGTTGGTGGAGACCGGCGCGCGCTTGGCGAAGGACAGCGCATAGGCGGCTGCGTTCTCGGCAACCACGCCGACGATCTTGGTCCTCAGGCCCAGCGCATTGCGCGCGGCGATCGTGCCGCAGATGCCGGAGCCGAGCCCAATCGGGACATAGACCGTATCCAGGTCGGGCAAGGCGCCGAAAAGCTCGAGGCCATAGGTCGCCACGCCCGTCACCAGCCAGGGATGAAACGAAGGCTGGCGGTGCAGTTTACGCTCCTGCGCCAGGGCGGCGGCATGCTCATAGGCCGCCTGGAAATCATGCCCATGCTCGATCAGCTCGGCGCCCAGGGCGCGCATGGCGGCATTCTTCTCCACGCTGTTGCCGTGGGGCACCACGACGATGGCGGCCAGGCCGTTCCGCCGGGCGGCGAGCGCGATGCTCTGGCCATGGTTGCCCCTTGTTGCCGCGACCACGCCTTTGACCGCTGGCTCCGTGCGCTTGAGGTTGGCCATATAGGTCAGCCCGCCCCGCACCTTGAAGGCGCCGACGGGCGTATGATTTTCGTGCTTCACCCAGACCTCGGCGCCCGCGCGCTCGCAGAGCAGCGGCCAGCGATGCTGCGGTGTTGGTGGCAGCACCGCATGCACGAGGCTGGCCGCCTGCTCGATCGCCGTCAATGACGGCAAGCTTGTGCGCATCGCGGTCAGGTCCTTTTCCCTCACGATTCCTCCTGGAATACTACTTCGCGCTTTCGCCTGACTGCGGGGCTAAGGACGATGATCAAGGCCAGCACCGTCAGCACCAGCATGGTGGCGCTGATCGGCCGCTCGATGAACACCATGGGATCGCCGCGGGACAGGATCATGGCGCGGCGCAGATACTCCTCGAATAGGTCGCCGAGGATGAAGCCCATCAGCAGCGGCGCCGGCTCGCAATCCAGCTTGACCAGCACATAGCCGATCAGACCGAACAGCGCCATCAGATAGACGTCAAACTCCACATTGCGCACGCTGTAGACGCCGATGCAGCAGAACACCAGAATTGCCGGATAGAGCAGGTGATAGGGGACCCGCAGCAGCCGCACCCAAAGCCCGATCATCGGCAGATTGAGAATCACCAGCATCAGATTGCCGACCCACATCGATACGATGATGCCCCAGAACAGTTCCGGCCGCTCGGTCATGACCGACGGGCCGGGCACAATGCCCTGGATGATCATGGCGCCGAACATCAGGGCCATCACCGGATTGGGCGGGATGCCCAGGGTCAGCATGGGAATGAAAGATGTCTGCGCGCCCGCATTGTTGGCGGATTCCGGCGCGGCCACGCCCTCGATGGCGCCTTTGCCGAAGCGGCTCTGATCCCGCGACAGTTTCTTTTCCAGCGAATAGGCGGTGAAGGACGACAGGATCGCGCCGCCGCCCGGCAGGATGCCGAGCGCCGAACCCAGCAGCGTGCCGCGGGCAATCGGACCGGCGATCCGCCGCAGATCCTCCCGTGTCGGCATCAAGCCGGAAACATTCTTCACCATCGGCTCGCGGGTCAGCTCATTTTCAAGGTTGTGCAGGATTTCGGAGATTCCGAACATGCCCATGGCGACAGCAACCAGGCCGATCTCCTCGCTGAGCTCCGGGATGCCGAAGGTGAAGCGCAGTTCGCCGGAATTGACGTCGGCGCCGACCAAGCCGAGCAGCAGGCCGAGCACGATCATGCAGAAGGCCTTGAGTAGCGAGCCGTGGGCCAGCGCCACCGACGCAACCAGCCCCAGCAGGATCAGCGAACAATAGTCCGCCGGCCCGAATTTCAATGCCAGCCGGGCCAGAATCGGCCCCAGGATAGCAATGACGCAGGTGGCGAAGGTGCCGGCGACGAACGAGCCGATCGCTGCGGTCGCCAGCGCCGCGCCGGCCCGGCCCTGGCGCGCCATCTGGTAGCCATCGATGGCTGTAACCACGGAGGATGTCTCGCCCGGCAGATTGATCAGGATCGCGGTTGTCGAGCCGCCATACTGCGCGCCGTAATAGATGCCGGCGAGCATGATCAGCGCCGAGAGCGGCGGCAGGGTGAAGGTCATGGGCAGGAGCATGGCGATGGTCGCCGCCGGCCCCAGCCCGGGCAGCACGCCGACCAGCGTCCCCAGCAGCACGCCGGCAAAGCAGTACATCAGGTTGTTCAGTGTGATGGCGGCGTCGAACCCCAGGGCGAGATTGGCGAGGAGGTCCATGGACGCGGGGCTCAGCTGAACCAGCGGCCGATGACGGGGATCGGCAGGCCGAGGCCCATCACGAACACCAGCAAGGCGAAGGCCGTCAAGCCAACCGATAAGGCGACCGCAATCGGCCAGCGGAATCGGCTGCTGGCATAGGCGCAGACCATCACCAGGATGAGCAGGGCGGCAGCCAGCCCTGCACCGCGCAGGATGATGCCGAACAGCACGATCGGCCCCAGCACCAGCAGGATCGCCTTCAGCGCCAATCCCTGGACCGGCGGGCCGGTGATAACGAAAGCGCGGATGGTCGTTACCAGCCCGAGGATCACCAGCAGACAGGCCAGGACGATGGGAAAGTATCCCGGCCCCATGCGCGTTGTGGTGCCGAATTCATAGTCCCTTGCGAGGAAACCGAAGCCCAAACCGGCGGCGGTAAAGATCAACCCGGCCCAGAAATCCTTAGGATGCCGGACGACCAGCCGCATCACGCGTCCCCTGTCAGACGATTTTGATAGGATCGCACTCCCGCGGTGCAATGCAAGCGCCGCGGGAGGGATCGCGAAATCCGGACCAGCCGGCGCGGCCTAGTCTGCGTACTCGCCCGCCGCCGTGATCACCGGCGCCCATTTGTCGATCTCGGTCTTGAGATGGGCGCGCAGCCCTTCAGGCGTGGCGCGGTCGGCGCTGACAGGTTCGGTGCCCAGCTCGGCGAACCGCGCGACGACTGTCGGGTCTTTGAGCGCCGTCTGCAGCGCCGCCGTCAGCTTCTCGATGACCGGCTGCGGCGTGCCCTTCGGCGCGTACAGCCCGTGCCAGACCGAGATTTCGAAGCCGGGCAGGCCGGCCTCATCCATCGTCGGCACGTCGGCCAGCGACGCCACGCGGGCCTTGGTCGTCACGCCATAGGCCTTGATTTCGCCGGCCTTGATCTGGCTGCTGGTATTGGTGGTCTGGTCGCACATGAAATCCACCTGGCCGCCCAGCAGGTCGTTCATCGCTGGACCCGTGCCCTTGTAGGGGACCGTGGTCACCTGGGTCTGGATCGCCGACATGAACAGCATGCCGCAGAGATGAGACGCGGCCCCGATGCCCGCATTGGCGTATGTGACCGTATCTTTGTTCGCCTTCACATAGTCGATCAGCTCGGCCAGGCTGGCGGCAGGAAAGTCCTTCTTGCCCACCAGGGTCATCGGCACTTCGGTCACCAGCCCAATAGGCTCAAAATCCTCGATCGAGTTGTATGGCAGGTTCCGGTACAGCGTCATGGTGGTGGCCATGCCGATATGATGCATCAGCAGGGTGTAGCCATCCGCTTCCGCCTTGGCGACGCGGTCGGCGCCGAGCGTGCCGCCGGCCCCAGCGACATTCTCGACGATAACCTGCTGGCCTAATGCCGGGCTCATGGCCTGCGCCACCAGGCGCGTAACCGTGTCCGTGGGCCCGCCGGCTGCGAAGGGAACCACAATGGTGATGACTTTTGAGGGATAGTCCTGGGCCTGGGCGCCCGGCCCGGCCAGCAGCATGGACAGCGCGAGTACCGCGCAGAATCGTTTCAACATAGCAACCTCCCTGACCACATGTTTGTTATGCATCGACACTACTGCGGCCCGAGCAAAAATCTCAAGAATGAGTGCGCTGCAACAGACCCACCCATTGGTCGGTAGGGAAAAGCTGCTCGCGGCTCCAGGACGGCGGCATCCCGGAAGCCGGATTAGCCCGGGTGACGATGGCCGGTTCTGGTGCTAGGTATCGGGCATGCCGATTCTCCAATCCAATATCGATGTCGGGGGCGAGGACTTTCAGCGCAATTCCGCGGCGCTGAGCGCGCAGGTCGCCGACCTCCGGGCCAAGATTTCCGATATCGCACAGGGCGGCGACGCGGACGCCCAGAAGAAGCACACCGCCCGCGGCAAGCTGCTGCCCCGGGCGCGGGTCGAGGCCCTGCTGGATCCGGGCTCGCCGTTCCTGGAGTTCTCCCAGCTCGCCGCGCACAAGGTCTACAAGGACAACATTCCCGCTGCCGGCCTGATCACCGGCATCGGCCGGGTCAGCGGGCGGGAATGCGTGATCCTGGCCAATGACGCCACGGTGAAGGGCGGCACCTACTATCCGCTGACGGTGAAGAAGCATTTGCGCGCCCAGGACATCGCGCGGGAAAACAGGCTGCCCTGCATCTATCTCGTGGATTCCGGCGGCGCCAACCTGCCGAACCAGGACGAGGTCTTCCCCGACAGGGATCATTTCGGCCGCATCTTCTACAACCAGGCGACCATGTCGTCGCAGGCCATTCCGCAGATCGCCGTGGTCATGGGTTCCTGCACCGCCGGCGGCGCCTATGTCCCGGCGATGTCCGACGAGAGCATCATAGTCCGCAACCAGGGCACCATCTTCCTGGCCGGCCCGCCGCTGGTGCGCGCTGCGACCGGCGAAGTGGTCACGGCCGAAGAGCTCGGCGGGGCCGAAGTGCATAGCAAGGTTTCCGGCGTCACTGACCACCTCGCCGACAACGATCTGCACGCCTTGGCTATCGCCCGCCGCATCGTCGGCCACCTGACCACGGTGAAGCAGCCGGCCTTGCGCACCTCACAGCCGGCGGAGCCGCTCTACGATCCCCGCGAGCTCTACGGCATCATCCCCGCCGACACGCGCAAGCCCTATGACGTGCGCGAGGTGATCGCCCGCGTGGTCGACGGAAGCGAGTTCGACGAATTCAAGCAGCTTTACGGCGCAACGCTGGTCTGCGGCTTCGCGCACCTCTACGGCTATCCCGTCGGCATCATCGCCAACAATGGCATCCTGTTCTCGGAGTCCGCATTGAAGGGTGCGCATTTCATCCAGATCTGCGCCCAGCGCGGCCTGCCGTTGATCTTCCTGCAGAACATCACCGGCTTCATGGTCGGCAAGAAGTACGAGGCCGGCGGCATCGCCAAGGACGGCGCCAAGATGGTGACGGCTGTCTCCTGCGCCCGGGTGCCGAAGATAACTATGCTGATCGGCGGCAGCTTCGGCGCCGGCAACTACGGCATGTGCGGCCGCGCCTTCGGCCCGCGCTTCCTCTGGATGTGGCCCAATTCCCGCATCTCCGTCATGGGCGGCGAGCAGGCGGCCAATGTGCTGGCGCAAGTGAAGCGCGACGGCATGTCGGCGAAGAAGCAGGCCTGGAGCGCGGAAGAGGAGGAGGCTTTCAAAGCGCCGATCCGCAATCAGTACGAGACGCAAGGGCATCCCTATTATGCCAGTGCGCGGCTTTGGGACGACGGGGTGATCGACCCCGCGGAATCCCGCCGCGTGCTTGGCCTGTCGCTGTCGGCAGCGCTGAACGCGCCGGTCGAAACCACCGATTTCGGAATCTTCAGGATGTAACCGCATGACTGCAATCACGCTTAAGATCGACGATCGGCAGATCGCCACGCTCACCCTCAACCGGCCGGTCATCCACAATGCCTTCGATGACGCGCTGATCCGCGAGGTCACCGCCACGCTGCGCGACCTGGAGAAGAAAGCGGAATTACGGGCGCTGGTGCTGGCCTCCACAGGCTCCAGTTTTTCGGCCGGCGCCGATCTGCAATGGATGAAGCGCATGTCCAGCGCTTCGATGGAGGCGAACCAGCGCGACGCCGAGGAACTCAGCGGCATGCTCCGGCGGCTGCAACTCTTTCCACGGCCGACGATCGCGGTGGTGCAGGGCGCTGCCTATGGCGGCGGCGTCGGGCTGATTGCCGCCTGCGATATTGCCATCGCCTCCGAACTGGCGACCTTCAGCCTCAGCGAAGTCAAGCTGGGCCTTATCCCCTCGGTGATCGGCCCCTACGTCATGGTCGCCATCGGCGAGCGGCACGCACGGCGCTACTTCCTGTCGGCGGAGAAGTTCACCGCCGCAGAAGCGCTGCGCATCGGCCTGGTCCACGAGGTGGTGGCGCCGGACGCCATGGCGCGCACCCTCGAGAAGATTACCGACTCCATCCTGCTGGGCGGCCCCAAGGCCCAGGTTGCCGCCAAGCGCCTGATCAACGACATTGCCGGCAAGCCGATCGTTCCCGATATGCTGGACGAAACCGCCCGCCGCATCGCCTCGATCCGTTCTACTGATGAGGGCAGGGAGGGCGTGGCCGCCTTCCTCGAAAAGCGCAAGCCCAACTGGCTCTGAGGACCGGAAGAACCCGTGGCCGCGTTCTGGAAAATCCTGATCGCCAATCGCGGCGAGATTGCCTGCCGGATCATTCGCACGGCGCGGGAGATGGGCATCCGCACGGTGGCCGTCTATTCCGATGCTGACCGCGACGCGCTGCATGTGCAGTCGGCGGATGAGGCTGTGCGGCTCGGCCCCGCGCCGGCCGCGGAAAGCTACCTCAACATCGATGCCCTGATGAACGCGGCGCACCGCACGGGCATTGATGCGATCCATCCCGGCTATGGCTTCCTGTCGCAGAACGCCGCCTTCGCCGTGGCCTGCAGTGAGAACGGCGTCACCTTCATCGGCCCTCCGCCCAGCGCCATCCGCACCATGGGCTCGAAGAGCGCGGCCAAGGCCACCATGGACAAGGCCAATGTCCCGATCCTGCCGGGCTATCACGGCGATGCGCAGGATGAGAAAACACTGCGCCAGGCCGCCGACAAGATCGGCTATCCCGTGCTGATCAAGGCCTCGTCGGGCGGCGGCGGCAAGGGCATGCGCCGGGTCGACAATGCCGCCGAGTTCACCGATGCGCTGGCGGGTGCGAAGCGCGAAGCCAAGGGCGCTTTCGGCGACGAGCATATGCTGGTGGAGAAATTCCTGCAGCGGCCACGCCATGTGGAGGTGCAGGTCATTGCCGATACCAAGGGCAACGCGATCCATCTCTTCGAGCGCGACTGCTCGGTGCAGCGCCGCCACCAGAAGATCATCGAGGAGGCGCCGGCGCCGGGCCTCACGGCGGAACAACGGCGCAAGCTGGGCGCGGCCGGCGTGGCGGCGGCGAAGGCCGTCGGCTATGTCAGTGCCGGCACGGTGGAGTTCCTCCTGGATTCCGACGGGCAGTTCTATTTCATGGAGATGAACACCCGGCTGCAGGTGGAGCATCCGGTGACGGAGATGATCACCGGGCTCGACATCGTGGCCTGGCAGCTTTTGATCGCCGCCGGCGAGCCTCTGCCGCTGAGCCAGGACCAGGTGCCGATGAACGGCCATGCTTTCGAGGCGCGGCTCTATGCCGAGGATCCGTCGCGCGGTTTCCTGCCGGCGACAGGCCGCGTCAGCCATCTGCGCTGGCCAATGACGTCGGATCATATCCGCGTCGATACCGGCATCCGCGAAGGCGACGAGATCGGCCTCAACTACGATCCCTTGCTGGCCAAGATCATCACCTGGGGCGAGGACCGGCCGTCGGCACTGGCCCGGCTCCAAGGTGCGTTGGCCGGCACGCAACTCCTCGGTTTGCGAAACAATCTGGAGTTCTTGAAGTCCGTGCTCGGCCATGGCGCGTTCCAGGCCGGCGAGGTCTCGACCGATTTCATCGAACTGCACAAGGACGACGTCTTTGCCCCGCCACCAGCACCTCACATGGATGCCTGGGCCTTTGCCGGCCTGGCGATCCTGCTGGATCGCCGGAACGCGGCGGCCGCGCTGGCGCGAAACTCCGGCGATCCCTGGTCGCCCTGGAACGGCACCGATGGCTGGCGGCTGAATATGAAAGGCTGCGAGGAGATCCAACTTCGCTATGGCGGCGAGGTTCTTCGTCTCGGCGTGACCTACAATGGCGGCGACTATCGCTTCGATTTGCCTCAGGGACCCAAGACCGTCAGCGGCGAAAACCTGGCCGATGGCGGCGTGCGCCTGATCATCGACGGCCGTCAGGCGACGGCTCGCGTTGTCCGCGAAAGCGGCACTCTGCTGGTGGCCACGGCCGACGGCAGCTTCGAATTCGAGTTGGTGGATCCGGTGGCCGCGGCTGACCGCGTCGACGGCCATCTGGGCGGACTTACGGCGCCGATGCCCGGCAAGATCATCAAGATCGGCGCCAAGGCCGGCGAGAAGGTCCGCCGCGGCGCCGTGCTCGTCATCCTCGAAGCCATGAAGATGGAGCACAGTATTACGGCGCCCGCCGACGGCGTGGTGGAAGCCGTGCATTTTCGTGTCGGCGACTTGGTGAAGGAGGGGGCGGCGCTGCTGTCCTTCGCCGAGGAGGGGCCGTGAGCCGCTATCCCGCGCGGGTGCGCATGGTTGAGGTCGGGCCGCGCGACGGCCTGCAGAACGAACCCAAGACCGTGCCGGCGACTATCAAGATCGCGCTGATCGACCGCCTGGGCCAAGCTGGCCTCAAGGCCATCGAGGCCGGCAGCTTCGTTTCGCCGAAATGGGTTCCGCAGATGGCGGATACGGCGCAGGTTCTTTCCGGCATCACGCGTTTGCCCGGCGTTAGCTATCCCGTGTTGGTGCCGAACATGAAAGGCTTCGACGCCGCCAAGGCATCGCAAGTGGAGGAAATCGCCGTGTTTGGGGCGGCTTCCGAGTCGTTCTCGCAGAAGAACATCAACTGTTCCATCGATGAGAGCCTCGATCGATTCGCACCGGTCTGCGAGGCGGCAAAGAGCGCGGGGATTCGCGTTCGCGGCTATGTTTCCTGCGTGCTCGGCTGTCCGTATGAAGGTGAGATCGCGCCGGGTAAGGTCGCCCATGTTTCACAACGGCTTGCGGCGCTTGGCTGCCATGAAATCTCGCTCGGTGACACGATCGGCGTCGGCACGCCGGCAAAGGCGGCGCAGATGATCGAGGTGGTGGCCGCCGCCGTGCCTCGCGAAAAACTGGCGGTCCATTTTCACGATACCTATGGCCAGGCATTGGCCAATATTCTCGCGGCCTTGGAAGCTGGCATTGCCACGGTGGATTCATCCGTGGCCGGCCTCGGCGGCTGTCCCTATGCGGCCGGCGCATCCGGAAATGTGGCGAGCGAGGATGTCTTGTATATGCTCAACGGACTTGGCATCGAGTCGGGTGTCGATCTGCAGGCGCTGGCCGATGCCGGTGCCTTTATCTGCAAAGAGCTCGGCCGCGCGCCCGCTTCGAAAGTGGCGCAGGCGCTGGCCGGAAAGAAAAAATCAGCCTGAGGAGACGCCGGTACCGTGACCCTGCATATGATCAAGCTCTCCGTTGGCAGCGAGAGCGTCGAAAGCCTGCGCGAATGGCAGGAAGAGATCCTGGCGAAGAAGCGCAAGAAGCGGCAGAAGCCGGAGCTGTTTCATTGGACGCGCATGATGCCGAAGAAGAAAGACGAGGTCCTGGACGGCGGCTCCATCTACTGGGTCATCAAAGGCTTCATCCGCGCCCGCCAGCGCATCCTCGATCTGGACCAGCGCATCGATGACGAAGGCCAGCCTTACTGCGCCATCGTGCTCGATCCGCCGCTGATCCCCACCGCGCTCCGTTCCTTCCGCGCCTTCCAGGGCTGGCGTTACTTCGACCCCGCCGACGTGCCGCCGGACGTGGGTAAACGCGCGTCAGGCAGGAGCCGAGGGCAGCCGTCAGAAGAGATGCTGGCGGATCTGAAGAATTTGGGACTTCTGTAGACCGAGGCACCTTCGACCCAACAAAATATTCTCGCGTCGAACGCAACCTTTGCGGTGCTCGGGAATTGATTAAATGGGAAGGCACGGACCAGACAGTAGTTATCCCGTAAAAAGGATGAATGCAGTTTGGAATGTCCTTCCCACCCCCGAGTTTTGCGCGCTGACCAGTCATAGTGACCTCCGAAGCCCCGGTGCCCCCCGCCCCGGGGCTTCTCGTCTGTTGCCCTGGAATGGAACATCGCACCTCCCGTCGGGGTTGGTGTGGGACATCGGCTCTCGATCTTAGGGGATACCATGAACCTCGTTTGCCGAAATTGCGCCACGGTGGAATTCGTAAATCTCGCAGCGGTGGCCGGTAAGTTCCGCCCCTACTGCATGCGCTGCCAGTGCCTGTTCCCACTGGAGGACGTAATCCTGCCGGCACAGTCCGTGCAGAATGCCTCTGAGGAATATGCGCAGCTGTTCGCCGAAACCTTGGCCACGCTGATTGCCAATCGGTCCGGCCGCGCCAGCCGGTGCTGAATTGCAAGGGTGATCACACTCTGGCGTCAGCTGGGCGCCTGTGCGCACGACTTGATTTCCCGGCAGAATTAACGTATAATGCGTAGTTCCCGCAACCTGTAGGCCAGCAGCGAGAAGGGTTTCCGCTTGGCATGGATCCAGCGCACGGATTCGTAGTCGCGCTGGATGGCGGGCCGATGGCGTGCCAGCTTTACACTTAATGAACCGCACGGACGCAAAGGCGCGGAGAAACGGAGGGCATGGCTATCACCAGCCTC
>DATKFM010000161.1:0-6854 GCA_035544395.1 Verrucomicrobiia bacterium | reverse complement strand
TGGGAGGCAGCTCCCTTACTTGATGTAGCCTGCCTTGGTCATCTCACGGGTCGTCAATGCCTGGGCACTCTGCAGCGCCTGGTCGACGGTGGTCTCGCCCGACAAAGCGGCGGAGAACAATTGTCCGACGCTGGTGCCGAGGCCCTGGAACTCAGGGATCGCCACGAACTGCACGCCGACGTACGGCACCGGCTTCACCGTCGGCTTGGTCGGATCGGCGGAGTTGATCGAGTCCAGCGTCATCTTCGCGAACGGCGCCGCCTTCTGGTAGTCCGCGTTCTCGTAGAGCGAGGTGCGGGTGCCGGGCGGCACGTTGGCCCAGCCTTCCTTGGCGGCGACGATATCCAGATAGGCCTTGCTCGTCGCCCAAGCGACGAACTTCTGCGCCGCGTCCACTTTCTGCGAGCCGGCGGGCACTGCCAGGGACCAGGCCCACAGCCAGTTGCCGCGCTTGCCGAGGCCGTTGTCCGGCGCCAGAGCGAAGCCGACCTTGTCCGCGACTTTGGAGTCTTTCGGATTGGTGACGAAGGAGGCCGCGACCGTGGCGTCGATCCACATGCCGCACTTGCCGGAGTTGAACAGCGCCAGGTTCTCGTTGAAGCCATTGGACGACGCGCCCGGCGGGCCGGCGTCCTTCATCAGGTTGACGTAGAAATCCAGCGTTTTCTTCCATTCCGGCTGATCGAACTGCGGCTTCCAATTCTCGTCGAACCAGCGCGCGCCGAACGAATTCGCTGTCGCCGTCAGGAAGGCCATGTTCTCGCCCCAGCCGGCCTTGCCACGGAGGCAAACACCGTAGGTTTCGCCGGCCTTGTCGGTCATCTTGCGCGCCGCGTCGGCGACGAATTCCCAGGTCGGCGCATCCGGCATCTTCAGCCCGGCCTTTTCCATCAGGTCGGTGCGGTACATCACCATCGAGCTCTCACCGTAGAACGGCGCGGCATAGAGCTTGCCGTCATAGGAAAGACCGGCGCGGATCGCCGGCAGGAGATCGTCCACGTCGTAGTCGGCGCCCAGATTGTCGAGCGGGACCAGCCAGCCCTTGGCGGCCCAGATCGGCACTTCATAGGTGCCGATGGTCAGCACGTCGAACTGGCCGCCCTTGGTGGCGATGTCGGTGGTCACCTTCTGCCTGAGAACATTTTCCTCAAGCGTGACCCACTCGAGCGTGATATCCGGATTCTTCGCCGTGAAATCCTCGGTCAGACCCTGCATTCGGATCATGTCGCCGTTGTTCACGGTGGCGATGGTGAGCTTGGTCTGAGCCGTGGCCGTTGTTGCTGTGGCGGCCAACAGAACGGCGCCGAGAACGCCGTGCAAGACGCGTTTCATGTGTCCTCCTCCCATGAGCTCATTGTGAGCTTTTGCCAACTTATAGGGCATATACACAGGCGGGAACGGGGGCCGAGTCAATCAAGATTCGTCGCTGCAATGCACCATTGCAGTGCAACATGGGCACTTACCTGCTGATATATAATTATTATCTCGAATTGAGCATTCGCTGCTTATTTCAGCAAACGCTCAGCCATGAGCTCGTTGGTGATCAGGCCATTGAGCAGCTTGCCGCGCAGCGCGCCGCGAATCGCCCGCAGGCGCGACGGCGCCATGGCGACGCCGATCATCCGGCGGCGCACCGGCTGCTGCAACGGCACGCTGAGCACCCGGTCGTTGGTGAGGCCGTCGATGAGCTGTCCGTCGGCATCGAAGGCCCAGCCGATGATCTCGCCGACGCCGCCGGCCTTCACCAAGGCGCGCATCTCGTCGGGTTTGACGAATCCGTCGCGCAGCAGCGGCGCGTCGTCGCCGATGCTGCCGACGCCGACGAAGGTGATGTCGGCCTGATGGGCCAGCTCGGTGACGTTGCGCAGCGGCTGCTGCGACAGCAGCAGCGCCCGCTCATGGGAGGTGGTGGCGATGACCGGCAGCGGCATCGGATAATGGGGCGCCTTCACCGCATCGGCGATGCGGCTCACGGCATCGTACTGCGAGGCCGAGCCATCGGGCGCGATGTTGCCGACCAGCGACACCACCTTATGCTGCGGGCAATCCATCGGCGTCATTTGTTCGGCCATGGCGCGCATCATGCGGCCGGTGCCCATGGCGACGATGATCGGATGCTGCGAAACCAGGTAGCGTTCCAGCGACGCCGCCGCCGCCTCGGCAACGCCGATGGTCGTGGAATCGGATTCGGGATCGGCAGGAACGACTTCGCAGATCTCGAAGCCGTAGACGGATTTCAGCCGCTCGGACAATTCCAGGCAGTGGCTGATCGGGTGATCGAGCCGCACCTTGATCAGCTTCTCGCTGACCGAGAGCGACACCAGCCGCTGCGCCGTCTGCCGGCTCACCCCCAGCTTGCGGGCGATCTCGTCCTGGGTATTGCCGGCGATGTAATAGAGCCAGCCCGCGCGCGCGGCATCGTCCAGCCTGTCGGCTTCAGAATCAGGCTTTCGGGCCATGTGGTCACTCCCCGTGAGGGCCGGAAACATAGACCCGCCGCTGCGGGAATGAAAAGCCTGTGTCACCGAACAACCTCCCCTCTCTCTTTGGGGAAGAGGGGACAACAAGGTGCGCGCTGAAAGTGCTACGCTATCTTCGGCTCATACCGCCTCAACCAATTACCGCCCCAGCCCTTCATACCCCCGGAAGAACAGGGCCATGCTCGACAGTTCGCGGTCGGCGCGCGCCGTCTGCGACCCCGTGCGATAACCGGCGGCGAAGTGGCTGCCGCCGGTGAAGCGCCAGACCTGCATGCCGGCGGCCCGCGCCGCCTGCACGCCCATGTCGCTGTCCTCGATCACAAGGCATTCCCCCGGCAGCACCCGCATGGAATTGGCGGCCAGCAGGAACAGGTCCGGCGCCGGCTTGCCGCGCTTGACCATGGAGCCGGTGAAGAGCTTGCGCCGCTTGCCGTTGCCATTGCCGAAGCCGGCGATGGCGAGCGAGCGGGTCGCCCGTTCGGTGCCGCTGCTGGTGGCGATGCAGGCCGGCACCCGCAGCGCCGCCAGCACATCGGCCGCACCGGGCATCGGCCTGAGGTCGGTTTCGAACCGCTGCAGCAGGGCTTCGCGGTAGCGGGCCTCGAACTCCCGCGGCAGGTCGCGGCCGGAATACTGCGTCACAGTCTCGGCAACGGTGGCGAAGCTGCGGCCCAGGCATTGCTCGAACAGGTAGGCGAGATCGACGTCGATGCCCTCGGCCGCCAGCTGCTGCATCAGCACGGTGGCGCTGATCAGTTCGCTGTCGATCAGCACGCCGTCGCAATCGAAGATGACCAGGGAAATTGCGTCCACGGTCGGGGGCGCGGCCTAGAAGGACGATCCGTCCTTGCGGGTGAAGGAAAATTTTCCGTCGGCGCCGAGCCTGCCATGCATGTCGATATCGGGATAGGCCACCTCGTCATTGGCGCTCTTGTCGCCAACTACCAACAGAACCACGTCCGCGTCCGTGCGATTGAGGAAGCGGTGGGCATCGCCGGTACCGGCCGGAAATCCCGCGCACATGCCCGGCCCGAGAGTCTGCGCGCCGCCGTTGGTTTCCAGCACCGTTTCGCCCGACAGCACATAAACGAACTCGTCCTGGGTGCTGTGGGCATGGCGGTAGGAGGACTGACCGCCCGGCACGATGCGCGTGATATTGACGCCGAAATTCTTCAACTGGGCATGGGTGCCGAGACGGCGGTTATAGCGCTTCATGTTGGCGGCGCGATAAGGCTCCGGATAGCCGGTGGCGTTGCTCTCCGACACATCTGCGGGATCGAAGGCGGGCGGCTTCGGCTTGGTCATGGGACGGGCCATGAGGCTGTTGCTGCTTGGCGGGGATTTCGGCTGACGGCAGGCTTGGACCGCGCCGAGCATAGCATCATTTCCGGCGCTGCAAGAGGGAAGCTGGCCTTGCCCGATCCCAGAGGCGAGGCTCGCTCCAGGCCGATGTCACTCGTCTTCAAGTTCGGCGCTGGCGCAGGGCCAAGCCGGCGGCGGTGTCAGGCCAGCCGGCAGTTTCGTTGTCTCGTCGCCGCAGGTGGAATCGAGCTGGCCCTGCTCCAGTTGTTTCGCCTGCGAGAGATCGGCGCCGCGCAGATCGGCGCGGTAGAAATCCGTGTCGCTGAGATCGGCGCCGGAGAAATTCGCGCCCCTGATGTCGGCACGCGCCAGATAGGCTGCGTGCAGATTGGCGCCGCTGAGATCGGCGCCGCTGAGTACGGCACGGCCGAACTCCGCCTTGTCCAGATTGCTGCCGGTGAAACGGGCGTTCGAGAGATCGGCGCGATGGAACTCGGTTTTTTCCAGGGTCGAGTTGGAGAAATCAGCGCCCTTCAGATTGGCGCGATCGAACATCGCCTTGCTGAGGTTGGCGCCGATGACCTTGGCACCCGCGAGCCGCGCCTTCGCCAACGTAGCTTCCGTGAGATCGGCACCGCTGAGATCGGCATCGGCGAAATCGCTGCGGCTGAGATCGGCGCTCTGCATCATGGCGCCTTTGAGATCGACACCGCTGAAATCCAGCTTGGTCTTGTCGCATTTTTTCCAGTCAACGCCCGGACCGGGGGCCGCATTGCAGGCCGCCATGGCCGGCGGCGCCGAGAGGCCTATCAACAGCGCAACCGCGAGAAATCTTGTCAGCCAGGGATTCATGATCTGCCTTGCCTAATTTCGTGAACACTATCGCGGCTGTTTTGGGCTGCCGCAAACATTCCTACGGTGCCGGCATCAGGAAGTTGCGGGCCTGGCGGCTGAAATCTGCCGGACATTATAGGCCGGATCGCCGGAATCTACAGCGGTTCGCCGCGCACCAGGCGCGGCAGGTCGCCGACGACTCCCATGGCATGGCGCATGAACAGGCGCTTCAGCGGCGCGATTTGATTGACCGCGGCAAGGCCGAGATCACGGACCAGCCGCACCGGCGCCAGATCTGTGGAAAACAGCCGGTTGAGACTGTCGGTCACCGCGATCAAGGCCATGGTGTCGAAGCGGCGCCAGCGCTCATAGCGCTCCAGCGCCGTGGACTGGCCGGGGTCGAGGCCGAGGCGATGGGCATCGACGATGCACTCCGCCAACGCGGCCACGTCCCGCAGCCCGAGATTGAGGCCCTGGCCGGCGATGGGATGGATGGCGTGGGCCGCGTCGCCCACCAGCGCCAGGCGGTGATCCACATAGCGGTCGGCGTGGGACAGGGAGAGCGGATAGCCGAAGCGGCGGCTGGCGGGTTTGAGGCGGCCGAGGGTGAGGCCGAAGCGGCGCTCCATCTCCAGGCCGAAGGTCCCGTCGTCGAGCGCCAGCATCGCGCCGGCGATTTCATTGCGCTCGGTCCAGACGATGGAAGAGCGATTCTGCCCATCGACCGGCACCATCGGCAGCATGGCGAACGGCCCGGCAGGCAGGAAATGTTCATGGGCCACGCCATCATGGGGCCGCTCGTGATGCACGGTGCAGACGATGCCGGTCTGCGCATAGTTCCACTGCGTGACGTTGATTCCCGCTTCGCTGCGAAGCGGCGAGGTGCGCCCGTCGGCGGCGATCAGCAGCCCGGCGGCGATGGCGCTGCCGTCTGCGAGATGCACCGTCGCCTTACCGGCGCTTCGCTCCGTGCCCGCAACCCGCGCCGGCGCCAGGTGGCGCAACCGCGGCAGCTCCCTCGCGCGGGCCAGCAGGGCGCGGCGGATCTCCCGGTTCTCGACGATGAAGCCCAGGGGCGGCGGTGGACCGCGGCGGTCGGCCAGCAGGCGATGGTCGTAATGGAGGAACAGACGGCTGACCACACCGGCGCCATCGCCATCGGACACCCGGATATGGAGGATCGGCTGGGCGGCATCCTTCAGGTGACGCCAGACGCCGATGCCCGCCAGTGCCTGCTGCGAGCCAAAGGCGATGGCGGAACTGCGGCCATCATAGGCGTCGCCGGTCATATGATCGGGGGTTTCGGCGTCAATGACGGCGACGTCCAACCCGGCGTCGGCGATGGCGATGCCCAGGGTCAAGCCGACCAGCCCGCCACCGGCAATCGCCACCTCAACCGATTGATTTCCCGTCATTTGTCGGTTCCTGACTTGGCTCCCTCGACTTTCCGCCCCCGGTTCCACAATGTCCAGGGCGGGAAAGCCGCAGGGCGGGGCGGGGCCAAATCAGGGCTGCAGTTGCGCTTCCAGGCCGCGAATGCCCCCAGCAGCCGGGAACATTTCGCGCACGGGAAAGCTTGTCCGGGGATTCCCGCGCCGGTACAATCGGTTCCAGGGATTCTCGCGAGTTTCTGATTAGAAATAGGGCGCTGAGCGCGGAATGGCGCGGGTGATCGGCAGGCATGGTGGCAGACCGGCTCGAGGCATTGACCAGTTTTCACCCGTTCACCCGGCTGAACGGCCTGTTGAGCGGCCTGAAACCGCCCGCCGGGCTGGATCCGGTGCTGCTGTCGGTGGGAGAACCCCAGCAGTCGCCGCCGCCGATGGTCATGGCCGAGCTGCATCGGGCTTCAGGCGAATGGGGTAAATATCCCTTGGCGCCGGGCACGGCCGCATTCCGCATGGCGGTGCGGGACTGGCTCAATCGCCGCTACCGCCTGCCCGCGGCGATGATTGATCCGGACCGACATATCCTGCCGGTGGCCGGCACCCGCGAGGCGCTGTTCATGATCGCACTCTCGGCCGTTCCCGAAGCCGGCAATGGAAAAAGACCGGCCGTCCTGATGCCCAATCCGTTCTATCACGTCTATGCCGGGGCGGCGGCGATGGCCGGCGGCGAGCCGGTGTTCCTCTCCTCCACGATCGCTAACGGATTCCAGCCGCGGCCGCAGGACGTGCCCGAGGATGTGCTGGCGCGCACCGCGCTTGCCTATGTCTGCTCGCCGGCGAATCCCCAGGG
>DATKFM010000160.1:0-9867 GCA_035544395.1 Verrucomicrobiia bacterium | reverse complement strand
ATTTCTCGATTTCCTCGTCCTGGAATTCGATGACCCGGCCGGACTGTACATCAATCAGATGATCGTGATGTGTCTCCGGCACTTCCTCATAGCGCGAGCGGCCGTCGCCGAAATCATGCTTTTCCAGGATCTCCGACTCTTCAAACAGGCGGACGGTGCGGTAGACCGTGGCGATGCTGATATGGGGATCGATCTCGACGGCGCGGCGGTAGACCTGCTCGACATCCGGATGGTCATGGGCGTCCGACAACACGCGGGCGATCACCCGGCGCTGCTCGGTCATCTTCAAGCCCCGGTCGATGCAGATCTGCTCGATGCGTGAATGCATGCCTTCCAACCCCGTCATCCAAGCCCAATAGATTGAGAGTGAATATCATAATGCAAGAGCCGGTCCGCGGACAGTCATTTACAAGCACTTGGGTCCATTGAGCTAATTCGTGTGGCCGGGCTGTCAGCTTTGTTGCGGCTCCGGCTCCGGTGCCAGCGACAAGGACAGCACTTCGGCGTCGACCGCCGGTCCCGATGGCCGGCGGTAATAACCCGGCCGGCGGCTCAAGGGCCGAAAACCATGGCGGCGATAGAACGCCAGCGCCGCGTCATTATCGGCGGCGACCTCCAGCAACAAGCGCGTCGCCCCCGCCGGCCGCGCCAGATCGAGCGCCCGGCCAAGCAGCGCCGTCGCAATTCCTTGGCGCCGGAGAGCGGGTAGCACACCCAGGGTCAGCACTTCCCCGTCGGGCGGTTGCATCTGCAGCAGGATCAAGCCGGCCGGTTGCCCGTTCCTCGCCGCCAGAAGCCCGGCCGATCCCGGCATGGCCAGGAGTTCGGCGAAGGCCTGACCGCTCCAAGGTGTCTCGAAGGAGCCGCCATGGAGCGCCGCCGCCAGTTCCAGATCGAAGGGGCCCAACGGCCTGATCGTGACGCCGCTGGCCACCGGATCTCACGCTCCCGGCGTGGCCTGGGGCGAAGGCCGCTTGCGCCCGGCGATGGTGACATCGGCCGGCCGCAGATAGAGCGGCACCGGCGGCAGAAGCTCCGCCGGATTGCGGCGCGCCGCCAACGCGGCGACATGGACGGCGTCGATATGGGCGACTGCCGCCATCGTTATCCCGGTTCCAGCCGGCAGATGGGGCTGCAGCAGGGCCACGCCGTCGCCGGCGACAATCAGTGGCTGGCCCGGTGCCGCCGCGACGACGGACTCCGGTGGCAGGATCGCCGGACCGGAAAGCGGCCGCCGGTCGCGGTCATAGAACTGGGTGAAAAGATCGCCGCGCTTTGAGTCCATGACGACGGCCACCGCTCGGCCAGCGGTGGCCGAGGACGGCAGCGATTCCAGGACGGCATCGAAGGTGGTGATGCCCGCCACCGGCAGATTGCCGGCCAGCGCCAGGCCGCGGGCGGCCGCCAGCGCGACACGGATGCCGGTGAAAGATCCAGGCCCCACGGTGACGGCGATTCTCGTGAGATCGCCGAAGCCGCAGCGGGCTTCATCCATCACCGCCAGGATCATCGGCATCAGCCGTTCCGCCTGGCCGCGGCTCATCGGCTCGCTCCGGCGCGCGGCGATACCGCCGCCGGCCCACAGCGCCGCCGAGCAGCAGGCGCCGGAGCTGTCGAAGGCCAGGATGGTCTTGCCGTCTTTCATCTTGCCTCGAACCGCTTACATCCTCTCGCTTCTCTCTTGCATCCGCCGCTGACCGTGATACCTGTCTGCGCCGCAACGGGCGCGCCGCGCCTGCGTAGAACAAGTTGCCGGAGCCACCGACGCGAATGGATCTCGTCGAGATAACGCCTCAAAGCCACGCTGTCATCCTATCGCTGGCTTACGCGACGCCGCAGAACATCACGGGCAAGCCGATTTACCGTCAGGCGAAGTGCTATCTGCACCGCGACGCCGAGCCGAAGCTGGCGCGCGCCATCGAGCTGGCCAAGGCGATCGATCTGACGCTCAAGATCTTCGACGCCTACCGCCCGACCGAGGCGCAATGGATGTTGTGGAACCACGCGCCCAATCCGGAATTCTTCGCCGACCCGCGCAAGGGCTCGCCCCATTCCCGTGGCGTCGCCGTCGACCTGACGCTGGTGGATGCGTCCGGCAATGAGCTGCAGATGGGCACGCCGTTCGACGACATGACGCCCAATGCCCATCATGGCGCCCTGACGGTGCCGCCGGCGGCGCAGCGCAACCGGGCGATCCTGCTGGGCCTGATGTCGGCGGCGGGCTGGGATTTCTACAAGAACGAGTGGTGGCATTATCAGCTATTCAATTCCCGCAGCTTTCCGCTCTACGCGGAGTCGGACCTGAAGCTCGGGCTGATGTAGGGCCGCGAGTCTGCGGAATTCCGGGGGCCGTTCAAAGGATCTGGCAGGCCTCGTCGAAATCCAGCCGCGGCGCGCGCGGTTTCATGTTCTGCCCGTCGCCATAGCCGAGATTGCAGAGGAAGTTCGACTTCCAGCGGCCATCGGGAAAGAACGCCGCGTCCAGCTTGGCATTGTCGAAGCCCGACATCGGCCCGCAATCCAGGCCCAGCGCCCGGGCGGCGAGGATCAGGTAAGCGCCCTGCAGCGAGCCGTTGCGCAGCGCGGTTTCCTTGATCAGCGCCTCCTTGCCGGCAAACCATTTGCGGGCATCGGCGAACGGCCAGAGGCGCGGCAGCAACTCGTAGAACTGCGTGTCATAGGCGATGACGGCGGTGACGGGCGCCGCCATGGTCTGCTTCACATTGCCTTCCGACAGCACCGGCCGCAGCCGTTCCTTGGCCTCTTTCGATTTCAGGAACAGCACGCGCATCGGGCTGCAATTGGCGCTGGTGGGCGGCATGCGCGCCAGCTCATAGACCGCGGCCAGCACCACGTCGCTGACGGGATCGCCGTTCCAGGACCGGTGGGTGCGTGCCTGCCGGAAGATGCGGTCCATGGCCGCATCGCCGACGATCTTGGCGGCCGGCGGCAATTGATCGTCGATAACGCTCATGGCTGCCCCCGCCTGACTGCGCCGACCGTTGAAAGCTGGAGTGGGTTGCGGGCTACTGGACGGCCCGCACCGCGGTGACTTCCGGGATGTAGTGCTTGAGCATGTTCTCGATGCCCATCCGCAGCGTCATGGTGGAGCTGGGACAGCCGGAGCAAGCGCCCTGCATATGCAGGAGCACCACGCCCTGCTCGAACCCGCGGAAGACGATATCGCCGCCATCCTGGGCCACCGCGGGGCGCACCCGGGTGTTAATCAGCTCCTTGATCTGGGAGACGATCTCGGAGTCTTCGCCATCGGTTTCCGCGGCGGCCTCCGCGCCGGCAGCGACAACGGGCCGGTTGGCGGTGAAATGCTCCATGATGATGCCCAGCACCGCGGGCTTCAGCAGGTACCATTCCTTTTCGTCGCGCTTGGTGACGCTGATGAAATCGCTGCCCAGGAAAACTCCGTTAACGCCCTCGACCTGGAACAGACGCTCGGCCAGCGGCGAGCGCTTGGCGGCATCGGCCGTAGCCATATCCAGGGTGCCCTCGGCCATCACCGCACGCCCGGGGATGAACTTCAGGGTCTGGGGATTCGGCGTTTCTTCCGTCTGGATGAACATGGCATCAGCCCTTTCGCGCGCCCACCCGGCGCCTTACATGAGATTGTGAGTGGAACATGGTGCAATCCGCGCCTATCTTCAACGTCAAGCTTTATCTTTTTGTTACTTAAGGACGATTCGAAACGCCATGGGCAGACCCCCACAGGCCGTCACGGCCCCGCCGGCGCCCGTCATCGACTGCGCCGACCCGCTGGTCGACTGGCTGCTGACCGAAGCCCCCGCCATGCCCTCGACCGATATGATGATCGCCGACCTGGGCGCCCGCCTGAACAAGGCCGGCGTACCGGTCGCCCGCATCCAGGTCGGCACCCGCACACTCCATCCCCAGCTCTTCGCCATCGGCTATCTCTGGTATCGCGGCCAAGCCGCCGCCCAGGAGATTCAGCGCGGCCACGACATCTCCACCAGCGCGGTGTACCTGGAGAGCCCGATCAAGGCGATCCATGACGGCGTGCCGGAAATCCGCCGGCGGCTGGAGGGGCCGGAGGCGGTATTGGATTTCCCGATCATGCGGGATCTGCAGCAGGAGGGCATGACCGACGTGCTGTTGCTGCCGCTGCGTTCCTCTGGCAAGCGGCCCAACAGCTTCAGCGCTTCCACCGACCGGCCCGGCGGCTTCACCGAGCGCGATGTGACGGTCATCCGGCGCCTGATGCCGGTGCTGTCGCTGGTGCTCGACATCAAGCAGACCAAGCGAACCGCGGGCATGCTGCTGGAGGTCTATCTCGGCCGCAATGCCGGCCGCCGCGTGCTGGAAGGGCGGATCAAGCGCGGTGATGTGGACAGCATCGCCGCGGCGCTCTGGTATTGCGACCTCCGCAGCTTCACCGCCATCACCGAAGGCATGTCGCCCCAGGATGTGGTGCTGCTGCTCAACGACTATTTCGACTGCATGAGCGCCCCGGTGCATCGCCACGAGGGCGAGGTGCTGAAGTTCATCGGCGACGGCTTCCTGGCGATCTTCCCGATCAAGGACGATCTGGACCGGGACCGCGCCTGCAACACCGCCCTGAAAGCGGCGATGGAATCCCTGGCCGCGCTCAGGGAGTTGAACGTCAGCCGCGAGGCCGCCGGCAAGCAGCAGCTCGAGGTGGGCATTGCGCTGCATATCGGCAGCGTCATGTATGGCAATGTGGGCGCCGCCGAGCGGCTGGATTTCACCATCACCGGCCCGGCGGTGAACCTGGTGTCGCGGATCGAAAACCTGTGCCGCGACTTGCATTATCCGCTGCTGACCTCGGCGCCGTTCGCCTCACCGTGCGGCTCGACGCTGCGTTCCATCGGCCTGCACCGGCTGCGCGGTGTCGCGGCGCCGCAGGAGATCTACACGCTGCCTGAACTGGCCGAACGTCAACTCGACGCCGTGAACGCGTAAAGTCACAAGGGGATTGCGCCATGCAGACCGGTCTCTCGCGGCTGGCTTCCGTTGCATTGCTTGCGGCCTCGCTTTGCGCATGGCCGCAGCCAAGCCGTGCCGACAACAGCGTAGCCGGCCTCTACATCGTCAAGGGCACCAATCAGGGCGGCAGGGCCTATGAGGGCGTCGCCAAGATCAGCGCCGCCGGCAAGACATACGAGATTCTTTGGCAGATAGGCCAAGACACCTACCGGGGGCGCGGCCTTTCCTACGGCAACGGGCTGGCGTTTGCTTTCGTCGGCGCCGGCTTCGCCAATGCCAACATCGTGCTCTATGAGCAGGCGGGGGCCGGAATCTGGTGCGGAGTCTGGACCAGCGATAACCCGGACCAGGTGGGACAAGAGGCGCTGATCCTGAAGCGCGACGGCGCGGCCGCGCCGGACGTGGATTGCCGCGAGATCACGGCCTCACGCGATGGCGTCGATGTCCTCAAGCGACAGGTTGCCTGGGACCAGGGTGATGGGGACCCGCAGCTTGCCGACGAACTTGGTGGTGAGCGCTGACACCAGGGGTCCCGGCCCCTTGGCGCCGGTGGCCGCACCCAGCACCAGGATGGAGATCGAGGGCTCCTCGTCGATTAGTTTCAGCAGTTCGTCGCGCCGGTTGCCTTCGCGAATGCAGAGGATCGGCATGGCGTTCGAAGTCTTCTGCACGTCGGCGGCGACCTTCTGCAGGATCTGCTCCGCCGCCATCCGCGCCTCCTCGCGCATCAGTTCATTGACCCCCATCCATTGCTGCGCTTCCGCGGGTTCCACCACCGCCAGCAGCGCCACCCTTCCGCCGGTCTTGCGCGCGCGGATGCAGGCATAGCGCAGCGCCACTTTCAGTTCCGGGGATTCGTCGACCACCACCAGGAAGATGCGGTTGATCGCCTTATCGGCGGCAGGTGCTTCAGTCATGACGGTTACAGCCTCCGGAACAGAAGGTGGGCGGCCCAGCCCGACAGCAGCGACAGGATGATCGCCACCAGGCCGTAGGCGGGGGCCTGCTCATGGGCCCAGAGCGTGACATCGGCGACCCGCCCTTCCTGGCTGAGCGGCAGCGCGATGCTCTGCGCCTTGGCGATGGCGCCGTTGCGGACCAGGATGGTTTCGATGCGATAGGAGCCGACGGCGGCACTGGCCGGGAAAAAGAAATTGGCGCGGAACAGCCGCGGCTGGCTGCCCACCAGCTTCACGCTCCCGGGCTCGCGGCTATAGAGGCCCGCCGCCTGGCGCCGTTGCACCAGGGCCTGACGGAACAGGCCCGCATCCTCGTCGGTCTCGGCGGTGACCAGCTGCAGCGTGTCGATGCCGATCTGACGCTGCTTCAGGGTGTCGGCGCTGAGGATTTCGTTCAGCGGCCGGCTGCTGGCGACCGCGTAATAGGCGGGCACATCGTCGAATTCGACTTCGTCCCGGTTGATCCAGATGCCGGCGAAGCGGCGCTTGCGGCGCACGCTGACGCTGTCGGTCGGGCCGCGCACCACCACGATCACGTCGCCAGGCCCATCGACGACGCCGAAGACGATGATGGGCGCCCCGGTGAAATCCGAGGTGATCTGGATGCGGTGCGGCGACCAGTCGAACAGCAGCTCCTCGGCCGACACCGCCCCCGGGACCACCAGGATCAGCGCCCAGGCCGGCAGCGCCAGGCCGCAGCGATGAAGGAACCGGCGCATCGGCGTCACTTCTCCACCACGATGCTGTAGATGTCCTCCGGCGTCGCCACCAGCTCGAACGCGAGCCGCGCGCCGAGCGCCAGGATCAGCACCGCCAGCAGGATGCGCAGCTGCTCGGCCGGCACCCGGCTGCTCATGCGGCCGCCGAGCTGGGCGCCGATGACGCCGCCAATGATCAGCACCATCGCCAGCACGATATCCACGGTGTGGTTCTGCACCGCCTGCAGGAAGGTGACGTTGGCGGTGACGAAGATGATCTGGAACAGCGAGGTGCCGGCCACAGCCCGGGTCGGCATGCCCAGCAGATAGATCATCGCCGGCACCATGACGAAGCCGCCGCCCACGCCCATGATCGCCACCAGGATGCCGACGATGAAGCCGATGGCCATGGGCAAAAGGGCGCTGATATAGAGCCGCGACTGGCGGAAGCGCATCTTGAACGGCAGTCCATGCACCCAGGTATGCTGGTGCAGCTTGCGCAACGGCGCGGTCAGGCTGCGGCGGCGCAGGAAGGCGCGGGTGGCTTCCACCAGCATCAGCACGCCGATGATGCTCAACAGCACGACATAGGACAGGGTGATCACCAGGTCGATCTGGCCGATCTGCTTCAGCACGGTGAAAAGCAAGACGCCGAAGCTGGAGCCCAGGAAGCCGCCGACCAGCAGCACCAGCCCCATCTTGAAATCCACGTTGCCGCGGCTCCAATGGGCGAGCACGCCGGAAACCGAGGAGGCGACAATCTGGCTGGCCGAGGTGCCGACCACCACCGCCGGCGGCACGCCGGCGAAGATCAGCAGCGGCGTCATCAGGAAGCCGCCACCCACGCCGAACAGGCCGGAGAGGAACCCAACCGCCGCGCCCATGGTGAGTAGCAGCAGGATGTTGACCGAAACTTCGGCGATCGGCAGGTAAATCTGCATGAACCGGGCGCTTAGGCAGGCGGAGCGATGCCCTGAACTTACACGCCGACCCCTAGGCTTGAAAGCGTATCCCGCCGGCGCGGGCCGAATCCCCGTCTATTTCAGCAGGATGTCGCTGATCTCGCCCAGCTGCGTACGGGCCCGCAGCAGGAAAAGGCCCTGGCCCGAGAGATGGCTGGGGAAAATCGCGCTGTCGGGCGCGCCATTGACCACGACCCAGGGCTGCAGCTGCGCCGCCTTTTCCAGATTGCCCACCATGTCGGTCCAAGCCGCGGTCAGATTCTTCTCCTTGATTACGGAATCGAAATCCGCGCCGAGCTCCCGCAGCAGCAGCGCATAGGCATAGAGCTGTCCCTTGGTCTGGTAGAACACGTTATCCGCGTTGAAATCGATCCATTTCAGCGAGCCCTGTTCCACCTGTCGCTCGACATTCGCCGAGGCGGAACCCAGATCCTTGGCGATCCGGTCCAGAGTTGCCTGCAAATTGTCGGCGCGGCGCTCGAACACGGCCTGCCCGGCGGCCAGACGGCGGTTGTAGTTGAGCAAGGAATCCCGGCCGGTGCGGTACAACCGCTCCGACGAACTGGTGACGCCGACAACGGAGATGCGGAAATCCACCACCCAGATATCCGGATCATTGTTGAGCCGGCTGCGCGCCGCCTCCAGATCGGTATCGGAGGCGCTCGAGCCGCGCACGCGGCTGACCTGGTCGGTCATCTCCTGGAGGAAGCGGCGCAGCGATGTGATGATGCCGACCTGGAAATTGGGCATGTTGTCCAGGACGGCACCCGGCAGGAACCAGGGATCGTTGGCCGGCCATTCATGCTGATTGACCTCGCGATCAATCAGCGCCGCCGCCATGGCGATGCTGCGGCTGGCGCCCGGCGCGACATCGCCAGGGCCGAATGTCACATCGTCGTCGATCTCATGAATCCAGAGGGCGCCAACCGGGTAATAGACGACCAGGAGGAAGAGGATGAATATGCCCAGCCACTTCAGAGTCCGCCGCCAGCCGCCGCTGCCGAAGCGCGGCAGCCAGCGCCGCTGTTTCGGCGGATTCTGGATCAGGAAGTCATCGTCGGCCATGGCCTAAAACCCTTGCCTAGCGCCCCATGCGGCGAAAACCGATAGAGAGCGGACCCAGATTAGGTGGCCCTGGTCCCGGAAACTGCAAGCATTCCCGCGAAGCCGGATCGGATTGCCGGCAGGCATGGCCTATTTCCCGCCGGCGGCAAATGCCTTCAGCGTCTCGCCGTCCAGCCGGAAATACACCTTGCTTTCGACCCGCGGCACGCCGAGCCGGTCGTAGAATTCGATCGCCCGCGGGTTGCTGGTCTCCGCCGTCCAGTCGACGCGGCTGCAGCGCCGCTCCAGCGCCAGGGCGGCCAGGCGGCGGATGATCGCAGCGCCGATGCCCCGGTCGCGGAAGCCGTCGCGGACATAGATGTCCTTCACTTGAATCTGCCCGCCGAGATTTGGCGCGGGGTAGAGCTGCCCGAAGCTGGTCATCGCCGCAACGGCGCCGTCGCATTCGGCCAGCAGGATTTCGCAGCGTGCGAGCGCCGGAATCACATCCCGGTCGACATGGGCGGCGACGAGGTCCCGCGACGGCGCGTTGTGACCCTCATAGTGGACCTCGGCCTCGTGGAAGAGCTGGTGGAGAATCAGCCGGTCATCGGGCGTCGCGAACCGGAAGGTGATTGCGCCGGCGCTCACGACAGCCTCACGGCCGCAGGAAGCCGACGATGTCCTCGACCTCGCGCATGATCGGCCCGGAGATCGCCCGCGCCCGTTCGGCGCCATTGCGCAGGATGCCGTCGATCTCCGCCTTGTCGCTCATCAGCCGCTTCATCTCATGGCCGATCTTGCCGATGGTGGCGACGGAGAGATCACTCAGCACCTGCTTGAAGAACGAGAACTCCTTGCCTTCGAACTCCGTCAGCACATCCTTCAGCGGCTTGTCCGCCAGTGCCGCATAGATGCCCAGGAGGTTGAACGCCTCCGGCCGCTCCGCCTCGCGGGCGGCGAAGACGCGGCCCTTGTCGTCGAGCGCATCGGGGCCGGGCAGGGGATGGGGATCGGTCTTCGCCTTGCGGATTTTCAGCGCCACCGCTTCGGCGTCGTCGGTCATGTTGATGCGGCTGTAATCGGACGGATCGGACTTGCTCATCTTCTTGGTGCCGTCGCGCAGCGACATCACCCGCGTCGCCGTGCCGAAGATCTGCGGCTCCGGCAGCGGGAAGAAATCCACGCCGAAGTCGTTGTTGAATTTCTGCGCGATGTCGCGCGCCA
>DATKFM010000159.1:0-15070 GCA_035544395.1 Verrucomicrobiia bacterium | reverse complement strand
GCCCTTTGTCGGCCGGGTCTGGCAGCGACTCGACGAGCTGCGCCGCCGCGGCGAGCGCATCCTCTTCGAAGGCGCGCAGGCGGCGATGCTGGATATCGACCATGGCACCTATCCTTACGTGACCTCATCGAACACCGTGGCGGGCCAGGCGGCGATCGGCTGCGGCATCGGCGTCGGCGCGGTCAACTACGTGCTCGGCATCACCAAGGCCTATACGACCCGCGTCGGCAGCGGCCCGTTTCCCACCGAGTTGACCGACGCCACCGGCGAGAAGCTCGGCGAGCGCGGGCGCGAATTTGGCACCGTGACTGGCCGCAAGCGGCGCTGCGGCTGGTTCGACGCCGTGATGGTTCGCCAGGCGGTGAAGGTCGGCGGCATCAACGGCATCGCGCTCACCAAGCTGGACGTGCTCGACGGCTTCGACAGCCTGCAGGTCTGCACCGGCTATGACATCGGCGGCACGCGCTACGACTACCTGCCACAGGGCGCGGCACTGCAGGCCGCCGCCCGGCCCATCTACGAGACCATGGAGGGCTGGAGCGCATCCACCAAGGGTGCCCGCTCCTGGGCGCAGCTTCCGGCCACCGCGATCAAATATATCCGCCGCATCGAGGAGCTGATCGAGGCGCCGGTCGCGCTCCTCTCCACCAGCCCCGAACGCGACGACACGATTTTGGTGAAGGACCCGTTCGCGGATTGAGGATGCAAGGTGAGCGAGCCCATCGTCTTCGGCGCCGCCTACAGCGTCTATGTCCGCACCGTGCGGCTGACGCTCCAGGAGAAGCAGGTGTCCTACCGGCTGCAGGAGGTCGATGCCTTCGCGCCCGGCGGGCCACCGGTGGACTATCTCGCGCGCCAGCCCTTCGGCCGCATTCCCGCCTTCGAGCATGATGGCTTTTGTCTCTATGAAACGTCAGCCATCAGCCACTATGTCGATGAAGCCTTCGATGGCCCGCGAATGCAGCCCAATGACGCGACGCTGCGCGCGCGCATGAACCAGATCATCGGCCTCCTCGACAGCTACGCCTATCGCACGCTGGTCTGGGACATCTATGTCGAGCGGGCCGATGCGCCGCGGGAAGGCCGCGCCTCTGACGAGGCCAAGATCGCCGCTGCCTTGCCGCGCGCCCGGCTTTGCCTGGCGGAGCTGACACGGTTGATGGGCCTGGCGCCGTTCTTGGCCGGCGACGCTCTTACGCTGGCCGACCTCCATGCCGCGCCGATGTTCGCCTATTTCCTGGCGGCGCCGGAAGGCGCGGCGATGCTGGCGGAACGGCCTGCTTTGGCTGGCTGGTGGCAGCGCATGGCCGCCCGGCCCGCCATGACGTCGACGCGGCCCTCCCTCAACGCCATTGCATGACCGTCCGGATTGACGAAATGCCCGGGCATCGCCACCCTCTCGCGTCATGAAAATCCTGATACTGGAAAACGATCCCATTTCGCCGGCCGGCACCATCGGCGATTGCATCGCCGCCCGCGGCGGCGAGATGGAGAAACGCTGCGTGCTCCATGGCGACGCGCTGCCGGATTCCCATCACGGTTATGACGCCGCGGTGATCCTCGGCGGCGCGATGAGCGCCAATGACGACGGCAAGTTTCCCAACCTGGCGCCGATGCGCGACCTGTTGCGGGGTTTCCACGGCGCCGACAAGCCGCTGCTCGGCATCTGCCTGGGCTCGCAGATCCTAGCGCGCTGCTTCGGCAAGACCGTGCGGCGCCACAGCGAGCTGGAATTCGGCTATGTGCCGCTGACCAAAACCAAAGCCGCCGAACGGGACAAGCTGCTGCGGGGCCTGCCGCAACCGGCGATCATGCAGTTCCATGAAGACACGTTCGACATCCCCGACGAGGGTGAGCAATTGCTGGCCGGTACGGGCTGCGCCAACCAGGCCTTCCGCGTCGGCCGCGCCACCTACGCTTTCCAATGCCATTTCGAGGCGACGCAGCCGATCGTAGATCACTGGATCACGGTCTGCGACGGCGGCCTGCGCCGCCATCTCGGGACAAAGGCCGACTCGGTCATCGCCGCGACGCGCACCGACAACAAACAGAAAGCCGCGGCGCAGCGCAGCTTTGCCGAGGCCGTCACTGACCGCTGGATCGATCTGATCGGCGCCTAGGCGAGCAGGCCGGCCTTCTTCAGTCCTTTGCGAAAATAGCGCGCGTCGGTTTCCTGGCGGAACGGCGTGACCTGCTGCAGCCAGCGCACGGCATCGGCGGGCTCGGCCTTCTGGCCCGGCATGATCTTGGCTTCGAAACCGGCGATGAACGCCTCGCCATGCTCGCGCATCTTCGCCTTGTTGCCGAGGAACCCGTAAGCCGCCGCCAGAAATCCGCGCGTATCGATAAAGGCATCCGGCGCCTGCTCCATGAGCGCCACAGCCTCCTCGGGACGCCCGGCCATCATGTAAGGCAGGCCGAGAAATCCCACATACCAATCGGGAAAGCGCGGGTTGAGCCTACGCGCAGCCTCGCCGAGTTCGATCCCGGCGGCGGGATCGCCCTGCTGGCAATTCGCTTGCGCCATCCGCGCCAGGCAATCCGCGTCGTTTGGGTTAAGGGCGAGGGAGCGGCCGTGATGCTTCTCAGCCAGCTCGAACTCCCGGCGATAGATATGCACCTGGCCGAGGATGCAATGCGGAATGTGATCGGAGGGATCGAGCTCCGCCGCCTTGCGTGCATGGGCGAAAGCTTGCGACTGGCATTCCGCCCAGCGGTCCCAGTTGTGGCAGTTCCAGTCGTTGTAGTGAGTCAGCGCCAACCCCGAATAAGCCCGCGCATAGTTGACATCGATCGCGATCGCGCGCTGGAAGAGTGTGCGCGCCTTCTCGACGCCGCGGGGCTTGTCGCGGTGCAGATGATACATCGCCTGCAGCCAATAATCATAGGCGCCGAGATCCTCGGCGCTGCGGCGCTGCGCGCGGTCGAGAATCTCGTTGTCGATGCGGATCGCCAGCGCGCCGGCAACCTGGCGGACGATGCGGTCCTCCAGCTCGAACACGGCCTTGGCCGGAACGTCATAACGGTCGGACGAGATATGCAGGCCGCTATCCGTGCTGCTGAGATGGGTAGCGATGCGCATTTCTCCATCGCTGCGCCGGATGCTGCCCTCCAGGACGAAATCCGCGCCCAGCTCGCGGCCGATCTCCTTCGCCGACCGCTCGAGCCGCGCCGCCGAGAAGGAAGAATGGCGGGCGATAACCCGCAGGCTGCGGAACCGCGACAGCTCGCTGAGGATGTCGTCGACCACGCCTTGCGCGAAGTAGATGTCTTCATCTCCCTGCGGCGCATCGAAGGGCATGATGGCGATGCTCGGCCGCTCCCGCGCGGGCAACCGCGCCGACACGGCGACACCGTCGGTGATTCTCCGATAGAGGTCTTCCGTCTCCGGTGAGGGATCGACCGACAGCTCGCGCCGCAAAATCTTACGGCAGCGCTGATACTGCCTGATGGCGCCGCCGCGCGCGCCCTGGGTCAAATAGGCCTGCATGAGGGAGCGGTAGGCCGCCTCGGAAGTGGGATCCAGCGACAGCAGCTTCTCGCCGGTGGCAATCGCCTTCTCGGCGGCGCCGTCGGTCACATGCTGCTCCAGCAAACGGGACATCGCGGCGATGGCGATCTCGCGCAGGCGCATCCGCTCGGACATGCGCCAGTCTTCGAATTCCTCGCCTTCCACCTCCAGCCCTTCGAGGAAGTCGCCGCGATAGTGTGCGCAGGCCTGCTCAAGCGTCGCCGCCGTGGCGGCCAACGCGCCGGTCTCGAATAACCGCGTATCGATCGACGCGCTGGACGGATCGAGCCAGAGGTCGTCGCCGGTCGCGCAAACCGCCGCGGCGCCTTTTTCACCCAATGCTTTGCGCAGGAGATTCAGGGTTTGCCGCAGGCTGCCACGGGCCTGCTTGCTGTCGCTCTGCGGCCAAAGCAGGCCCGCCAGATGGTCCCGGCGATGCCGCGAGTCGGGCTTTGCCGCCAGCATTGCGAGCAATGCCTCGGCCTTGCGCGTCGGCAATTTGAGCGGTTCGGGATCGCCCGTCCGTACTTCGAACTGACCCAGCAGTCTGATATCCATAGCCATTTCCGGAAGGTCGTGCTGCGGTCGCGGCCTGCTACCGGCGCTTCGCTGAGCGTATAATTATCGCGGCTGGCGGAAAAAGGAAAGATTCGTTCCCAGCTTGTGACGCGTTATACTCCGCATTATCACGCTTCAATGACGGCGCCGCCATAGGTTCCCGGTCCCGCAGGCCAACAGGCCCGCGTGAAGACCAAGCACCCAAACTCGAGAAAGAACTATCATGGCGACGGAAATTCGGAGGAAGAATTCCATGTCACTGACGGACATTCGCGGTGTCCCTGTTTCGACGACCAATCGAGCCTCGCTGGAGAAGTACGAACGCGCAGCCGATCTCTTCCAAAGCTACTTCAACGATCCCTTCGCGACCATCGAGTCGGCGCTGGCGGAAGACCCCGAGTTCATCATGGGCCTCTGCCTGCGCGCGGCGCTGATCGTCACCACCACCGACCGCGGCTATGAGCCAGAGCTGAAGAGCACGGTGACGCGGCTCGAGGCGCTGGCGTCCAAGGCCAACGACCGCGAGCGCCAGCATATCGCTGCTGCGCGGGCCTGGCTCGACGGTGATTATGCGGACAGCGTCGCCCGCTACGGCCATATCCTCGAGGACTATCCGCTCGACGGGCTGGCGCTCCAGGTTGCGCATCTCGGTGACTTTCTCCTGGGTCATGCGTTGCAGCTGCGAGACCGCGTGGCGCGGGTGCTGCCGTTCTGGAACGAGGAGACGCCCGGTTACGGCTATGTTTTGGGCATGCACGCTTTCGGCCTGGAGGAGATGGGCGACTACGCCCGCGCCGAAGACCGCGCCCGCAAGGCGCTGGACCTCAACCAGCGCGACCCCTGGGCGGTGCATGCGGCCGCCCATGTCATGGAGATGCAGGGCCGCCAGGCCGACGGCATCAAGTTCATGACCCAGCGCATCGGCGATTGGGCGCCTGACAACGGCTTTGCCTTCCATAATTGGTGGCATCTCGCGCTCTACCATCTGGATCTCGGCGAGCATGACCGGGTGCTGGATCTCTACGACACCCGCATCCGGCCCAGCGGTTCGACCCTCCCGTTGGAAATGCTGGACGCGACGGCCATGCTCTGGCGCTTGCATCTCCGGGACGTCGATGTCGGCTCCCGCTGGAAAGAGCTGGCGGACAAGTGGGAAGAGCGCACGGGCGATCTCTACTACGCCTTCAACGACATGCACGCGATGATGGCGTTCATCGGCGATGGCCGTTCTGCCGCGGTGCGCAAACTGCTCAAGGGGATGGAGCAGCGGGCAAAGAATGGCGGCACCAACGCCATGATGACCCGCGATGTCGGCCTGCCGGTCTGTCAGGCGATCGCGGCCTTTGCCGACGGCGACTACAGCAAGACCGTCGATCTGCTGCAGCCGGTGCGGCCAATCGCCAACCGCTTCGGCGGGAGCCATGCGCAGCGCGACGTGCTGAGCCTGACTTTGATCGAGGCGGCACTGCGGGGCAGCCGGTCGCGCCTGGCGCGTGAGCTGGCAGCAGAGCGGACGGAGCTGAAGCCCTCCAGCCCGTTCAACTGGATCCTGACGGCTCGGTCGCTGGACGGCTTGGGCGACATTCCGGCCGCCGACAAGGCCCGTGCGGCGGCGCAATCCAACCGCACTGCGGCGTTGCAACAAGCGGCGTAGAGCTCAAGCACTTTTCGCCGAATCCCCTCACCCTGACCCTCGCCCCGCAAACGCGGGGCGAGGGGACAACATAAACCCATAGATCTCGATCTGCCCCCTCTCCTCCACGAATGTGGGGAGAGGGTAGGGTGAGGCGGCTATCGACGAATTGCTCAGTGCAATTTCCCGAACACCAATTCCAACGCCTTCCGCAATTCCGGCGGCGCGAAGGGTTTTTGGATGTACACGGACGCGCCGGCATTCAGGGCTTGCGAGATCCGGTGCTGGGCGCTTTGCGCGGACATCATGATGAAGGGCATGCGCCGCAGGATCGCGTTGTCGCGGACCTTGTGCAGCAGGTCCAGCCCATCCATGTCCGGCATGATCCAGTCGCAGATAACGACGTCGTAGCGGCGCTCATGCATGCAAGCCCAGGCGCCGATGGCGTCCGCCATCTCCGTCACATGCAGGACGCCGATCTGGTTGAGGCAAATCTTCGCCAGGCTCCGCATGCTCTGCTGGTCATCGACCAGCAGGACATTGAGGTCATGGGCGGTGGTCATCGCCGTCTATCTTTGATTTCGATGCCGATTTCCATCTCCGGGTTGGGCTCGCCAAGCTGCTTGCCGGGCTCCCATGGAAATTCTACGGGTCCGGCGTTAACCGCTTGTTGTCGAAGTTTACCCGGGTAGCGGTTTCCCGGGAACCGCAACATTCCCGCAAAGCCCAGGGGCGAAGACGATACCTGCCGTTAATCCGCCGCCCATAGCTTCAAGCCTCAGCAATTACGGCGCTTGATGGATGGCGCCGGACTTGCCGCCGATGTCTTGCGGACCACTGGCGTTTCGCCGGACATAGGCCGATATGGATCGGACCATAGTCATGAGTTTGCCCACAATCAGGGATCGAGCATGAGCGCCACCCCAGCCATACCGCAGCCGCGGGCCCTGTCGGGCTCGGAGCGCGCGGCGATCGTGCTGCTTTCCGTAGGGCCGGAGCAGGCCTCCCGCCTGGTCGAGCTATTGAGCGAGGAGGAGATCCGCCAGATCTCCAAGGCGATGGCCCGGCTCGGCGAGATCGATGCTTCCATCGCCAAGACAGTGGTGCAGGAATTCACGGCGCGCACCGGCAATGCCGGCTCGATCGTCGGCAGCCAGCAGACGACGGAGCGGCTGCTGCGCGCGACCATGATCGGCAAGGACGAGCTGGTCGACACGATCATGCAGGATATCCGCGGCGGCGGCGGAGCCGCGATCTGGGACAAGATCGTGAGCATGGACGCCAAGGTCTTCGCCAATTTCCTCCAGCGCGAGCATCCGCAGACGGCCGCCGTGGTGCTGTCGAGGGTCGTGCCCGATTTCACCGCCCAGGTGCTGGCCGCCCTCGGCACCGAGCTGGCCAGCTCCATCATGCTGCGCATGCTGGAGATCGAGAAGATCGAGCCCGAGGTCATCGAGGATATCGAGCGCGGCCTGTGGCAGGATCTGCAGCCAATGCTGCAGACCGAATCCGGCGACGACCGCCATGCCTTCATGGCCGACCTGATTGGCCGGGTCGACAGCGACACCGAAGCCCGTCTGCTGGGCGCCATCGAATCCGATGCGCCGGATCAGGCAGCGAAGGTGCGCAAGCACATGTTCACCTTCATCGACATCGCCAAGATGCAGGACTCGTCGATCCAGACCCTGCTGAACGATGTCGACAAGGCGCGCCTGGCAGTGGCGATCAAGCTGTCGGACGAAACCATGCAGAACGTCTTCCTGCGCAACATGTCGGAACGTCAGGCGAAACTGCTGCGGGACGAGCTGCAGATGCTGAGCAATGTGCGCAAGGCCGATGCCGAGACGGCGCAGCGCGAGATCGTGCTGCTGGCCAAGGCGCTTGCCGCCGCGGGCTCCCTACAGCTCCGCCCGCCCGAGGACGAGACGCCGGCGGAAGAGGGCACCCCGCCCTCCGCGATGCCGCAGCCGGCGCCCGTTGCCGCAGCCGCCGAGTAGGGCCGGCGGGCGCGTCTCCAAAGTGTAAACGCACCGGCGGGCTCCGGCGATCACATGCCGCCGATCACCATCTCCTGCGGATAGATGATCGTGTATCCGAAACTGATGGCCCTCTCCTCAGCCGGCGCATAGCTGCCGGTCCAGGCGATCACGCCATCCTGATCCTGCCATTTCATTTCGGATGCCGGCGTCGTATTGCGCGTCAGCTCCACGTCAATCGACTCGCTGCTGCTGACTGGCAGTTGGTCCAGCAGGGTAATGTCGATCGGCTGCCGATGATAGTTGACGATCGTCGTTACAAACTGGCGTTCGATGCGGCGCTTGTCGCCAAATAGACCGGCGGCTTCCGGATCGACCGGCGTCTCTATATGCGCGACGCGGATCTTGTCGTCGGCGCCGAAGCCGAGCTGGAATTCCTCCTGGGGGCGCAGCAACGGCAGGCTGCTGGTTCCCAGCAAGGCGCCGTCGCGGAAGACTGTGAGAGCGCCGGGCAGCAGCGGATCCTGCCCGTCATAGGCCGCCGTGGCATAGAGGTGGGCCTGCAGCGAAACTTTCGGCACGATGCGCGCCGCCAGATGGCTCTTCAGCCGATGCTCGGCGATGGCAACGCGTTGTGCATCATCGCCGGAAACCAAGTCGACTTTTCCGGGAATCCGATATTCCGCGGCGAATTCCGTTGCCGCAACCTGCGCAACGGCAGGCTGAATCACAATTTCATTCTGAGGCGCGAGCCCGCCGGCAATATCCGCACCGAACGCAGTCTTCGACAATTCCTCTCTCGATCGCTGCAGTAGATAATCCTGCAGGCGCCAGGTGGTCAGTTCCGGCAATACCGCGCCGACGGCGGGGCGCGCGGTCGACAAAATCAGCGAAACGCCGTGCCAATCCTCGCCAGTGTGCTGACGCACTTCGCCGTACTGCACGAGGGCGACCTCGCCGGTGCCGGAATTCAGACTGGCATGATAGAAGGGTTGCCAGGAAACGCCCGATATCTGATAGGAGATGCGAAGCTTGGCGGTCGCCGCATGTTCCGCATCGACACCTACATGGGCGGCAAGCGTCGGACCTTCGACTGGCTTGCTCTCGCCAGGTTTCTGCCGCTCCCGGTGCCGGCCGATTTCCTCGTCAATCGCCTGGAGCTCGGCGTTCGCCGAGCGGATCGTGTCCTGCGCCTGCGCCAGCTTGGCGCTCAGCTTCAACCACACGCTGTCCCATTGCTGCGGGTCCAGCGACTTGATCAGCTCCTTGTCGGAGACCTGCGGCGCTTCCGCCAGCAGCAGCTTGTAGTAATCGCATTGCATCTGCGCGATCGCGATCCGGTCCTCGATCGGCGGCTTCTGTTTCAGCAGCGCCTGGATCTCGGCCTCTATCTTGGGGTCGGGCTTGAAGGGGATGATCTCCGGCCGCACCATTTCCGTGGCGATGGTCGTCACTTGCACGCCGCCATCGGCTTCGCCGAAGACCCGGATCGACTGCGGAACGATATCGGCCGGCAATCCCGGCACGACCAGCGTGGTCGAGCCTTCCGGGATCCTGAGCTCGATGCTGCGGGTGACTTCGGCCCGGTCCGGATAGACGATGACGTTGCTGATCGGCGCGAGTGCCGTGAGTTCGGCTGCACTGAGTTGCGCTGCCGGCAGGAAGAGGGCGACCGCCGTAGCCGCCAGGAATTGCCTTTTCACGTTGATCTCCCAGGATATGTCGGGAACGCCAAACACCGCACCACGCAGTTCCGGCGCTTCCTTCGACGGGAAGCTCTCCGGACGTTTGCCGGCGGGATGCCGTCCGCCAGCCATCGGCGGCAGATATATTCGGGAGTTCCGAAATGGTTAAGGGCGCCCCAAGGGGCGCCCTTTGCTTTCAGTCTCGCGGGTTGTCCGCCGGATTTGCTAGGTCGTCAGCCGCTGCTCGATGGCGGAGTTGCGGATCGCCTTCTGCAATTTCTCGAAGGCGCGGACCTCGATCTGCCGCACGCGCTCCCTGCTGATGTTGTATTCCTTGGACAGGTCCTCGAGCGTGGTCGGCTCTTCCTTCAGGCGCCGCTCCATGAGGATGCGCCGTTCCCGCGGGTTCAGCACCTTCAGCGCCTTCTCCAGCAGCTTCTTGCGCTGGGAAAGTTCTTGCGACTCCGACAGCGTGATTTCCTGGCTCGCGGTCTCGTCGACCAGCCAGTCCTGCCACTCGCCATCGCCGTCGATGCGCAGCGGCGCATTCAGCGAATGATCCGGCGCGGCAAGGCGGCGGTTCATCTGCACCACGTCGTCCTCGGCGACATTGAGTTCGGTGGCGATCTTCGTCACGTGCTCCGGCGTCAGATCGCCTTCTTCGACGGCCTTGATCTGGTTCTTCATCTTGCGCAGGTTGAAGAACAGCTTTTTCTGCGCGGCGGTGGTGCCCATCTTCACCAGCGACCAGGAATGCAGGATGTATTCCTGGATGGCGGCGCGGATCCACCACATGGCGTAGGTGGCCAGGCGGAAGCCCCGCTCCGGCTCGAAGCGCTTCACCGCCTGCATCATGCCGACATTGCCTTCGGAGATCAGCTCGTTAAGCGGCAGGCCGTAGCCGCGATAACCCATGGCGATCTTCGCCACCAGGCGCAAATGGCTGGTGACCAGCTTGTGGGCGGACTCCACTTCGCCATGCTCACGCCAGCCCTTCGCCAGCATGTATTCCTCTTGCGGCTCGAGCATCGGGAACTTGCGGATCTCCTGGAGATAGCGCGTGAGATTGCTCTCCGATACGACTGTCGGAAGATTGCGAGTACTGGTGGCTGCAGCCATTGAATGCTCCCTGAGTGACCGGTCGGAACGGCCGACGCGGCCAACCCGTTAAGATGGCCCCCCGATTTCCGCAATCAAGTATATCAGACCAAATCAGTCAAGAATAGGGCTTTCATTGATATCATTCTAAACTATTGATCAAGCTTATCATATCCTGGGGAAGTTGGCCTTCCCAGCGGACCGAAACTCCCGTTCGCGGATGCGAAAAACCGAGCAGATAGGCATGAAGCGCCTGGCGCCCAAAAGCCTTAACCGCAGCCCGTGCGGACGGTTCCAGGGCGGCGAGCCGGGCCGGGGTTGAACGACCATAGACGGAATCGCCGATCACCGGATGGCCGAGCGCCGCCAGATGCACGCGGATCTGGTGGGTCCGCCCGGTGGCCAGCCGGCATTCCACCAGGCTTGCGCCGCGGCCGAGGCGGCGCATCACCTTAAAGCGGGTAAGCGCCGGTTTGCCGCCGCGCTTGACGATCGCCATCCGCTTCCGGTCAACAGGATGGCGGCCGATATTGCCGGTAATTTCGCCCTGGGGCCGCGCCGGCACGCCCCAGACCACGGCCATGTAGGCGCGCTCGATATCGTGGGCGGCAAAGTCGAGCGACAGCGCCCGGTGCGCAGCGTCGTTCTTGGCCGCGACGATCAGGCCGCTGGTGTCCTTGTCCAGGCGGTGGACGATGCCTGGCCTTAGCACGCCGCCGATGCCCGATAAGGACGCGCCGCAATGGGCAATCAAGGCGTTCACCAGCGTGGCATCCGGATTGCCCGGGGCCGGATGCACGACCATGCCCGCGGGCTTGTTCACGACGATCAGGTCGTCATCCTCATAGACGACATCCAGGGCGATGGCCTGGCCGGCGGGCTTGGCCTCGCGGGCCGGCGGGATGGAAATCGTGAATATTTGCCCGGGTTTGACCCGGTGGGAGGGGTCTCTTAAGGTCGCCTCGCCCAGGCGGACGCGGCCCTCGATGATCAGGTTCTTGAGGCGGCTCCGCGACAGGTCCGGCAGGGTGCCGGCCAGCAGACGGTCCAGCCGTTCGCCGGCCTGGGACGGGCCGGCGGTTACCCGGTGCTGCGCTGGCTCGTCATTCCCTGGCATAGATCGATGTCCAATACCGAATCCCCGCGCCCGAAAGCTGAATCCTCGTCCAACCTACGGGCGCTGCTGGCGGTTGTCATCTTCATGGGCGTTTTGATCGTGGTCGGCATGGTGGTGGTGGGCGTGACCATCGCTATCAGGCTGGGTAGTCTGGGCGAAGGCGAAAAGCCGGCGGCTGCGGCCGGCGGTTTCGGCGAGGCCTCGGTGCCGATTCCGGCGGGTTGTTCGATCGTGGAATCGCGGCCGGACGGCAACCGGCTGATTGTCAGGTTGGGCAGCGGCGGCCGCTGCGACCAGGTCCTGGTCATCGACCTCCGGTCCGGCGCCGTCACCGGCCGGCTCAATTTTGTCCCGAGCCCCTAGGGGCCGGGCGTTTTAGGATTGTGCGGGGATCATGCATAACTTCTGCAGCGACAACGTCACGACCATAGCGCCGGAGATCATGGCGGCGCTGGAGCGGGCCAATAGCGGCCCGGCAATGCCCTATGGCAATGACGAGGTCACCCGCCGCCTGGAACAGCGCGTCGCCGATATCTTCGAGCGCAGCGTCGCCATGTTTCCCGTTGCGACCGGCACCGCGTCCAATTCGCTCGCGCTCTCAGCCATCACGCCGCCATTCGGCGCGGTGTTCTGCCATGAGCTGGCCCATATCCATGTGGATGAATGCGGCGCGCCCGAGCTGTTTACCGGCGGCGCCAAGCTGATCCCCCTGGGCGGCTCCGGCGCCAAGCTGACGCCACCCGTGCTGAACGCGGCCCTGGCGCAGGAATGGCGCGGCAATGTCCATCATAGTCAGCCGGCGGTGCTGAGCCTGACCCAGGCGACGGAATGCGGCACTGTCTATCGCATCGAGGAGCTCCGCGCCCTGGCCGAGATCGCCCATGCCCATCGCCTCCTGGTGCATATGGACGGCACGCGCTTTGCCAATGCGCTGGTGTCGCTCAACTGCTCGCCGGCCGACGCCACCTGGCGCGCCGGCGTCGATGTGCTGTCCCTGGGCGCCACCAAGAACGGCGCCATGGCGGCGGAGGCGATGATCTTCTTCGATCCCGCGATGGCGGCGACCGTGGCCTTCCGCCGCAAGCGCGGCGGCCATCTGTTCTCGAAGATGCGGTTCGTCAGCGCGCAAATGGAAGCCTATCTCACCGACGATCTCTGGCTGCGGAACGCGCGCCACGCCAACGCCATGGCGAGGCGCATGGCCGACGGGCTGGCCAAGATCCAAGGCTGCCGTCTGGTGCATCCGCGCGAGGCGAACCTGCTGTTCGTGACATTGCCGCACCGGGTGATCGACGGTTTGGAACAGGCCGGATTCGGCTTCTACCGTGAGGGCGGCGTGCGCACGATCCGCCTGGTGACGGCGTTCAATACCGACGTGGCGGCCGTCGACGCCTTCGTCACTGCTGCCCAACAACTCGCGATCGGCGGCCCGGTGACGATGACGGCTTAGGCTTACGTGGGCCGGTCCCGCGAAATCCCGAGATTTCAATGCTTTCGGCGTAGCGCCGCCGATCCGCGGCGGGAAAGGGCTTGATCCCCCGCCGCCCTTCCACTAAGTCAGGGCCCTTCGGCCTCCGGCACGACCCCATCGTCTAGAGGCCCAGGACGGCGCCCTCTCACGGCGCAAACCGGGGTTCGAATCCCCGTGGGGTCGCCAATAAATTTAAATACCAATAGGTCGGTGGCGGGCTGCTGGAACGGTTTCCAACCGTATCCAGTTCTCCCGATGCCCAGCCGGACTGGGGCGGCAGGAACAAAGCGCACTGGTCAGTGAAATTCATATTACCTTTTGTGTTCTCTGCGATGGTGGCGAGCACCGCTTGGTCAACATTGGTCTTGGCTGGCGATTTCGAAGATTGTGCCAATGCAAACGCTCTAGTCGCCAATGACGCTTCCAAGGCGGTATCCGCGTGTCGCCGTCTTGCCGAAAAGGGAGATGCCGCGGCCCAGAACGCACTTGGTGCGATGTATTCCACCGGTCAGGGCGTTCGCCAGGACGAAAAAGCAGCAATAGCTTGGTATCGCAAGGCTGCCGATCAGGGATTGGCAGAGGCCCAGTGCCGTGTCGCCACCGCTTATTATTCCGGTCTCGGTGTGCCACGAGACTACAGCGAAGCGGCGAGTTGGGCGCGCAAATCCGCGGATCAAGGCTTCGTCCAATGCCAGCATAATCTTGGCGTGGCGTACGCCAAGGGCCAGGGCGTGGCACAGGATTACAAAGAAGCAGTGACCTGGTATCGCAAGGCTGCGGATCAGGGATTTGGCGCCGCCCAGGCGGGCCTTGCCGTCATGTACGCCAACGGTCGCGGCGTACCGCAAGATTTGGTGCTTGCGCATATGTGGTGTGACTTGGCTGCGGCCGCTGGTTTCAAAGACGCGACTAAGTTCCGCAATAGCTTTGCTGGCAAGATGACTCCCAAGCAGATCGCCGACGCTAAGCGGCTGGCACGCGAATGGAAGGCGAAGCCTGAACAACCTTGAAGAGCTTGTACCGGTTGCTTCACTTCCCAGGGAATCTTTCCAATATGCGGGCGCTCCTCACCGCTGCCGGCACGCCAATATTGCGACAGCCTCTACGACATGCGTGGCGCTGAATGGCTTGTTGATCACCGGCCGCTGCTTATGCCGCAGTGGTGGCCCAGAGTCCGCGTAACCTGTTACAAACGCAAATGGCAAATTGAGTTCTGAAAGCGCGTCTGCGACGGGATACGAGGTTTCACCGTTCAGGTCGATGTCGAGTAGCGCGCAGTTGATCCAGTACTCGCGTACGGAGTCGAGGGCTGTTGCCACGGAAGGCGCCACTTCAACGACGATGGCGCCTTCATCCTCAAGAATCGAAACGAGTTCGAGCGCAAGCACCGGCTCGTCCTCGACAATCAGAATTCGGCAGTTCTTCAGCACCGGCCCGACCATCCCGCAGGATTCTAGGTGCCGCCGTCGTGGAATTGTCAATTTTCAGTAATGTACGAATCCGTACGGACAGTTGGCATTGCAGCCGCTCGCGCCACTATCCGCGACTGCTGCGGCCGGCTTCAATCCACTCGCGTCACGTTCTTCATCGCGTAGCGCGCCTCCGGCAGGCTCACGACCGACGGCAAATCGCGGTCGCGCTTTTCGGACACGACTTGGAGCGCAAGTTCCCGGAAGGTCGTGACCAGAGCTCGGTTCCAGTTGAGCTGCTGCACCGCCCATCGCCGTTCGTCGGCGATCAGGCGTTCCGTCGACTTGCTCTTGTCCTGCGGCGTCTCGCTCGGCTCGCGGTAGCGGATGATCGGTTCGCTCGGCTCATCCTTCAGGCGGAAGGCGGGCGCGTAGTAGTCGACTTCCTGCTCCAGCGCGAAACAGATCACCTGCGGTTTCCCATCGCCCAGCATCAGCAGGTCGTGAAGCATCCGGGCACCCGGCAGCTCGTCCTCGTCGCAGCCTTGCGGCACGCCGATCTGGCCCCAGCCACTACCTTCGATGGTCTTGCGCGCACCCTTGATATGTACC
>DATKFM010000158.1:0-2332 GCA_035544395.1 Verrucomicrobiia bacterium | reverse complement strand
CTCGACAAGCCGAACAGCAACGCCGTTCGCATGGCGGCCCGTCCCGACCACCTCGCCTATCTCGTGGGATTTGAGGACAAGATTATCTTCGCCGGGCCGCTGCTGGCCGACGACCATCAGACCATGATCGGCAGCCTGCTGATCCTGGATCTGCCGGATCGCGCGGCGGCGGAGAAGTTCTCCGCCGGCGACCCCTATCGCAAGGCGGGGCTGTTCCAGACAGTCAACATCACTGCCTGGCGGCAGACCTATCCCAAGAAGTAGCCGGAGGGCGCCATGGCCTATTGGCTCGTGAAATCCGAACCCGCGACCTATTCCTGGGAGCAGCTCAACAAGGACGGCGTCACCGATTGGAGCGGCGTGAAGAATCCCCAGGCGCTGATCAATCTGCGGGGCATGAAGAAGGGCGATCTCAGCTTCTTCTATCATTCCGGCGCCGGGCCGCAGGTGGTGGGCATCGCCGAGATCGCGCGCGCCTTCTATCCCGACCCGAAGGACAAGGCCGGCAAGATGGGCATGGTGGATATCAAGCCGAAGCAGCCGTTGAAGACGCCGGTGACTCTCACGGCGATCAAGGCCGAGCCGAAGCTGGCCAATCTGGGCCTGGTCAAGCAGTCGCGCCTGTCGGTCATGCCTATCGACGAGAAATCCTGGAAGGTGATCTGCGCCATGGGCGGGGTGAAGGCCTGAACGAATCGATCCCAACGGAGGAAGGTACGCCTCCGTTGGGTGAACCGCGCCGCCGGCCGTGTGAGTCGGCCGCCCGGCCCACACAGCGGTCCGGATGCGGCCGCTGCGATCGAAGGGTTGAGTTCAGCCGTTTCCGGGCGGATCGGTGCGGCGGCCGCGAAAGCTGAGCGCCGGATGATGCGCTGTCCACCAGGGCAGCGTCTCGGGCCGCCGCTCGCCGATGGTTTCATCCGCATTGATCCGCGGCGCCGCTTTCACGATCGCCACACGCTTGTCAGCGAACCGCCACCGCAGCATCGACCGCTGCAGCAGACCGGCGAGCCGTGCCGGAATGATCGCCGGCCAGCGCGCCGTTTCCCTTGTCGTGATGGTCATGACGTCCTTCCTCCTTCCTTCCGGCGTGAACCAGAATTCGATTTCTTCGGTATCGACGGCGCAGCGGGCCGCATGCGGGGTCCGCGGCGCGATGTGGTACCAGTCGCCGGGGCCATAGCGGGTCTCGCGGCCGGCGACGGTCAGCATCATTTCGCCCCGGGTGATCACGCCCCAATTTTCGGTGTCGTGGGCATGCGCGTCGATGCGCGTGCCCGCGGGATAGCTGGCGAACAGCACATCGCAATCCCGCGCCGCCAGGCGGAACGCCTCGAACCGTTCGCTGAACGGCTCGAGGCTGCGGATCCGCGGTGGAAAGCGATCGAACTTCATCGTCGGGTCGGCCATCGTGAATGCAAGTGGCAATGACCGGATCGACATCGGATTAGGTTGGGCCCGTTGGGGCCGTCGGGCCAGGACCGGGGCCAGGACTAGGTGTGCCTGGAGAGCCACCGCTGGGAGTACTATCGGACTCGTTTCCGTGGCCACTGTTCCAGCCACAATGAGCATCAGCGTGGTAGCAACTCCGGAGAAGGGCACCGTCCTCGTAGCAACCCGACAAACCGAGAGACAACCCCAGGAGCCCTGCGGATAGCAGCAGCCGGCAATCGATGCCGTTAAGTGATAATCGATTCATGAAGTCTGTTTCCTTTGTCGATTTGAACCAAGTGGCCCCTCGGTTCCCCATCGCGCTGATTTCGCCTTTTGAATTAATTCTTAATAGTCGCCGCCGCTGCTGCCGCTACTGCCGCTCTCGCCGCCGCCGCCCTCGCAATTACCTTGGCAATCCTGCTGCTTTGTCGGCGGGCAGTTGCCCAAACCGGTGAGCGGAAACAGCACGGCGATCAGGAGCAAGGCCCGTCTGAGTTTCTTCGTCGCCGTCCAATGGTCTGCAAACTGCTGCATCGATAGTTTCCCTTTGGAGATGTGAATTCGGAACGTGCCGGTTCCACAGTTCAGATTTGCCGCGGCAATCGAATCGGCATGAGCTTCGCGCCGTTGCTTCGACCCGCCCGCAGGCCATCACCGAAGCGGTTCGGTACGCGGCGCCGGCGGGCGCGCCGCAGCCAGGCATCGACGGCAGCCCGCATCCGCGGAAGCCCCCCGCACAGGGCACCCAGGACCTTTCGGCCGCCCGCCCAGAGCAGCGCAATATTCGTGCGCATTCCCGGCATGAAGGTCTGGCTAGCCGTTAATCCTGGATGGCGTAATCAAGGTTGATCCCGTGGCGGTGTCGAAACCCATCCCTGCATCTCCAAACCGTTGATTT
>DATKFM010000157.1:0-2906 GCA_035544395.1 Verrucomicrobiia bacterium | reverse complement strand
CGGCACTTTCACCCGCGGCGGCGCGGTGAGCGCGCCGTTGGCTTTGGCCGCGAGCGCCGCCTCGATGCCCGCGATCATGTCGGGCATCCGCGCCAGCCGAGCGACATCGTCATCGCTGAGGATTTTGGGGGACAAGGTTCATACTTTCAGTGGAGCATTGCGCCGAACGGAAATCGCCTATCTGTCAGTCCGGCGGCTGTGCCACTTCTCCTGTGCTTGACTCAGGCTGAGTTCATTTGCCCCATCCGGTTGGCTGGGATCTTGTGACTGAAACGGATCGTCCGCCCAGGAACAGACGGGACAGATTTCATTGTCGCCCAAATTTCTGATTGTGAACGAAGCGCAGCACGGACAGGGAAATAGGCCGAGCGGATTAACCAGGCTCGTCATCTCTCCAGCAAGCTCCGCAGCTCCCGGCTCGCCACCGTGAGCATGGCCAGGTCCACCGTGCCCGATTGCTTCAGCTCGCCCAGCAACCCCTCGAGCCGCGCGGTGACGGTGGCGCGGCCGTCGAGCCAATCGCCCACCAGCTCCGGCCCCTCGATCTTGCCGTTGGCCTTGCGCTCCCCGAGCATGCGAGTCGCGAGATCGCGCTGCTGCGCGAACAGGTCTTCCACCACGGCCGACACCGCCTGGCGCTGCCAGTGGGTTTCCGCCGTCAGCGCCGCCGCCGATTGCCGCAGCCATTCCAGCCCCAGCCGGTCGCCGGCCGCGAAGTAGGTGCGGCCCACCGCTTCCACCGGGATGTTGGCGCCGCGGGCAATGCGCACCACGTCCAGGCAGGGCGCCAGATAGCGCAGCGTCGCCACCAGCTCCGACAGATCTGATGGCGCGCCCTGGGCGGCGAAAGCCTTGGCCCGCGCGTCGATCTCCTCGCGGTCATTCGGCGCCACGATATTCTTGCCCGCCAGCAGCGCCTTGATGCCCGGCCCATAGGCGGCCAGGTTGGCGGCGATATCCAGGGGATGCTCGCCGTTGCGCAGGAACCAGGAGGTGCCCGACTCCGCCAGCTTCGTGGTCTCGATCAGCATCTCCGTCTGCAGCGCCGCCGGCACCTTGGTGTCCAGCGCCTCGATGCGGCCCCAGATGTCGCGGAGATCGAACACGCCGCGGGTCACCGCATAGGCGCGGGCGATGGCCGCCGCCGGCATGCCCGTATTCTCCTTCAGCATGGCGACGAAGGTGGGACCCGCGCGGTTCACCAGGCTGTTGGTCACCACGTTGGAAATGATCTCGCGCCGCAGCCGGTGCTTGGCGAGTTCGGCCTTGAAGCTCGCCTGCAAGGGCCTGGGGAAATAGCGCATGAGATCGTCGACGAGCTGCGGATCGTCGGGCAGGTCCGACGGCAGCAGCTCCTCGTCCAGGGTGGTCTTGGCATAGGCCAGCAGCACCGCCAGCTCCGGCCGGGTCAGCCCCAGGCCCGCGGCCTCGCGCCGCGATATCTCCGTATTCGACGGCAGGAACTCGACGCTGCGATTCAGCTTGCCGGCCCGCTCCAGCGCCCGCAGGAAGCGGCCATGCTGGTTCAGCAGCGCCGGCGCCTGGGCCTGGGCCACCGACAGCGCCTCCGTCTGCAGGTAATTGTCCCTGAGCACCAGCGTGCCCACCTCGTCAGTCATCTCCGCCAGCAGCTTGTCCCGCTGCTTCAGCGTCATGTCGCCGGCGGACACCATCTCGTTCAGCAGGATCTTGATGTTGACCTCGTGATCCGACGTATCCACGCCGGCGGAATTGTCGATGGCGTCGGTGTTGATGCGCCCGCCCTTGATCGCGTATTCGACGCGGCCTTTCTGGGTGAATCCCAGATTGGCGCCCTCGCCCACCACCTTGCAGCGGAGATCGTTGCCATTGATGCGCAGCGCGTCGTTGGCGCGGTCGCCGGCATCGCCCTGGGTCTCGTCCGTGGCCTTCACGAAGGTGCCGATGCCGCCCAGCCACAGCAGATCCACCTCCGACTTCAGCAGACGCTGGATAAACTCGGCCGGCGTCATCGAATCCTCTGATATGGCGAAGCGCGTCTTCACCTGCGGCGACAGCTTGATCGACTTGGCGCTGCGCTCGAAGATGCCGCCGCCGCCGGAGATCAGCTTGGCGTCATAGTCCGCCCAGCTTGAGCGTGGCAGGTCGAACAGCCGCTTGCGCTCCTGCCAGCTCACCGCCGGATCGGGGTCGGGATCGAGGAAGATGTGCAGGTGGTTGAACGCCGCCACCAGCTTGGTGTGCTTCGACAGCAGCATGCCGTTGCCGAACACGTCGCCAGCCATGTCGCCGACGCCGACGCAGATGAAATCCTGATTTTGAATGTCGGTGCCGAGTTCGCGGAAATGCCGCTTCACCGCTTCCCAGGCGCCGCGGGCCGTGATGCCCATGCCCTTGTGGTCGTAGCCGGCCGAGCCGCCGGAGGCGAAGGCGTCGCCGAGCCAGAATCCGTAGTCGATCGACACGCCATTGGCGATGTCGGAGTAGGTCGCCGTGCCCTTGTCGGCGGCGACCACCAGATAGGGATCGTCGCCGTCGCGCCGGACCACATCAACAGGCGGCTTCACCGAGCCGCCGGCGAGATTGTCGGTGATATCCAGCAGGCCGCGCATCAGCGTCTTGTAGGACTCCACCACCTCGGCCATCAGCGCCTCGCGGCCGCCGGTCGCGGGCGGCCGCTTCACCACGAAGCCGCCCTTCGATCCCGTGGGCACGATGACCGCGTTCTTCACCATCTGGGCCTTCATCAGGCCGAGAATTTCGGTGCGGAAATCCTCGCGCCGGTCTGACCAGCGGATGCCGCCGCGGGCCACCTTGCCACCGCGCAGATGGATCGCCTCCACCCGCGGGCTGTAGACGAAGATCTCCACCACCGGCCGCGGCAGCGGCAGGTCCGTCACCGCACGGGAATCCAGCTTGAAGGAGAT
>DATKFM010000156.1:0-2373 GCA_035544395.1 Verrucomicrobiia bacterium | reverse complement strand
GGCCTCGACCAGCCCCTCGACGTGGCCGGTTCCGAACTTCTCGGGTTCTTTCGAGAAGCGCTTCGACATCGCGTAGCTGACCCAGGCGGCCATGTCCGCGCCGGCGCCCGGCAGCACGCCGATGATGATGCCGATGATGTTCCCGCGCGTCATCTGCCAGTGATATTTCTTGGTGAGCCTCCACTGGCCAGCCATGATGCTTCCGAACTTGCGCCGCGGGATCGGCGGCGGTTCCGGGGTCAGCATCGCGCGCATGACCTGCGCCACGGCAAACACGCCGACCAGCGCCGGTATCGGCTCGATCCCGCCGAACAGATCGGTCATGCCAAACGTGAAGCGGGGTACGCCGCCCGGGTTTTCGATGCCGATGCAGGAGACCAGCAGGCCGATGAACATGCCGGCGATCGCCTTCACCGGCGAGGAGCGTGCGACCAGCGTGGCGCACATCAGTCCGAGAAACGCGAGCCAGAAATATTCGAAGGTTGAGAATGACAGCGCGATTTCGGCGAGCGGCGGCGCGAGAATCATGAGCGAGAGGGTGCCCGCGATGCCGCCGACGGCGGAGAACCATACGCCGGCGCCGAGCGCGAGTTCGGCCTCGCCCTTGCGGGTCATGGCGTAGGCTTCGTCCGCGTAAGCCGCCGACGCGGGGGTGCCGGGAATGCGAAGCAGCGCGCCTGGAATGTCGCCGGAGAAAATCGCCATCGAGGATGCCGCCACGATGGTCGCGATCGCGGCAATCGGCGACAGATAGAATGTGACCGGGACCAGTAGCGCCGTCGCCATTGTCGCCGACAGGCCGGGCAGCGATCCGATGACGAGGCCATAGACCGATGCCGCGAGCATCGAGATGATGACTTCCCAGGTGGATATGAGCGCGAACGCTTCAAGCAGGGTCTTGAGCATCAATCACCACGGCATCGGCAGCAGCCCGGCCGGGAGCGGCACGCGCAGCAGCTTATTGAAAATCAGATGAATGCCGATCGGCGCCAGCACGGCGAGCGGCAGCGATAGTTTCCACCGCGCGCCGAGCGCGGTTGCCGTCGCGTAGACGATCAGCGCAGCCGTGATGATGAAGCCAAGCCGGTCGGCCATCGCCACGTAGAACAGCAGCAGCGCCGGCGGCAGCAGGGCCCGCAGGCCGTAGAGTTTGCCGGTCGGCGGCCTGGCCTGGCCGCCTTCGACCGGAATGAGTTCCTCTTCCTCCTCGAAGGAGTGGCCTATTCCGAATGCGATCGCGAGCCCGCAGAGCGCCAGACCCGTTCCGATCACGAGCGGGAAGACGTTGGGCCCGACCGGCTGGCCTGGCACCGGCGGCAGCTGCCAGCCGCCATAGGCGGCAGCCGCGCCGAGACCAACGAGAAACAATCCCGTAAGGCGATCGGGAAGACGCATAATTTCGCTCCGCGGATTTCGGTCGTTGTCAGCCGACGAAGACGGATCAGGCCTTGGAGAGACCGGCGGCCTTCATCGCTACGCCCATCTGGGCGTCGCCCTTGTCCATGAAGGTTTCGAATTGGGCCGCATCGCCCCACACCGTTCCGAAGCCGCGATTGCTCATGAAGTCCTTGAACTCCTTGGAGTCGAAAACTTTCTTCAGCGACGCGGTGAGCTTGGTCGAGACGTCTGCGGGCAGGCCTTTGGGGCCGGCAATGCCGCGCCACGCGCCGGTCGAATAGTCGATGCCCATCGCCTCCTTCAGCGTCGGCACGTCGGGGAAGGCGGGGTTGCGCGCCGCGGCCATGATGGCGAGGCTGCGCGCCTTGCCGGCCTCGATGATCGCGCGCGCTTCCGGCACCGAGCAGGTCGTGAGGTCGAGACCGCCAGCTGCGAGATCCTGCATCGCGGGTGCGGCGCCGTTCGACGGCACCCAGGCCACGTGGTTCGGCGCAAGTCCCATCGCCTGCATCCAGCCGACCAGCGCGAGATGCCAGATGCCGCCCTGGCCGGTGCCCGAAGCTTTGAACTTGCCGGCAGGCGCGGCCTTGATGGCATCGGCCAGTTCCTTCACGGTCTTGTAGGGTGATGTGGAAGGGACCTGGATGCCGGGCGGGTCCTCGTTCATCAGCGCCAGCGGCGTGTAGCTCTTGGGCGCCAGTTCGGTGAGCCCCTGCCAGTGCATCATCGAGATTTCAACCGTCAGCATGCCGATGGTGTAGCCGTCGGGCTGTGCGGTCGCGATCGCGGAATGGCCGACGACGCCGGAGCCGCCGGTGCGGTTGACCACGTTGAACGGCTGGCCGAGATCTTTCTCCAGGAGCGCCGCCACGATGCGCGCGGTCGCGTCGGTGCCGCCGCCGGCGCCCCATGGCACGATCACGGTTACAGGCCTTGCCGGATAAGCCTGCGCCAAAGCCGGCTTGAAACCAAAAC
>DATKFM010000155.1:0-8986 GCA_035544395.1 Verrucomicrobiia bacterium | reverse complement strand
GTTTCGAGACGCAGAATTGGATAAATGGAATTGGCGCGGAGACGATGCATGCAGCCGCAGGAACAGCCGGTCGTGAAGATCGGGCAACTCGAAATCCGCTATCTGATGGACGGGACCGTGACGGGCGCCGGTGTCGGCATGTTTGAGCTGACGGTGGCGGCCGGCGCGCGGGTGCCCCCGGCACACAGCCATCGGGACAATGAGGAGATTGTCTATGTCCTCGAAGGCAGGCTGCGCTATACGGTCGATGACGAGGTGCGCGACCTCGCGCCGGGCGAGTGCATGTACACGCCGCGCGGCTCCGTCCATGCCTTCAGCAATCCGCATGACCGCCCGGCCCGGGCCCTCATCATCTTGACCCCGGACATCGGCGCGCAATATTTCCGCGATGTCGCGGAAGTCGCCAACGCACCCGGCGGGCCCAGCCCGGCGAAGATGGCGGCAGTAATGACCCGCTACGGACTCGTCCTGGCGCCGCCGAAGCCGCCCGTCGCCGCGCCGTGAGCCTGTTCGATCCGAATTGACGCGCGGGCCTTCCGTTCGCGGCGCGCCTTACAGCCGCCCCTCGATGCTGGCGATGAACATCTGCTTCATCTCGGGCACGCCGGCGGGGACGGGGTTGCCGCCGGTGGATGGGTCGTTGAAGGCCTCCTCCGACAGCGAGTCGAGTTTGTCGGTGCCGACGCCAATGTCCTTGAGGGTATGCGGGATGCCGATCTCCTTGCGCAGCGCCAGCACCCAGTCGAGCACCGCCTGATAACCGGGATTCTTCAGGCCGAGATAGGCGGCGAGCCGCGTCATCTTCTCCTCGATCGCCTGGCGGTTGAACTGCATGACATAGGGCATGACCACGGCATTGGTCAGGCCGTGATGGGTGTCATAGACCGCGCCCACGGGATGGGAGAGCGAGTGGATCGCGCCCAGCCCCTTCTGGAACGCGGTGGCGCCCATGGTTGCCGCCGCCATCATGTGGGAGCGCGCCTCCAGGTTCTTGCCGTCCCTGACCGCGACCGGCAGCCACTCCTTGATCAGCCGCATGCCCTCGAGCGCGATGCCGTCGGCCATCGGGTGATAGCCCGGGGCGCAGTAGGCCTCGAAGCAATGGGCCAGTGCATCCATGCCCGTCGCGGCGGTGATCTTCGGCGGCAGGCCGATGGTGAGCGCAGGATCGTCGATGACGATGGAGGGCTGCACCTTCGGATGGAAGATCAGCTTTTTCTGATGCGTATCTTCCTTGGTGATGACGGAGACGCGGCCGACTTCAGACCCAGTGCCGGAGGTCGTAGGCACGGCGATGATCGGCGCGACACCTGCGGGATCGACCCGCAGCCAGTTGTCACCCACATCCTCGAAATCCCAGATCGGCCGTTTCTGCCCGGCCATCAGGGCGATGGCCTTGCCGGCGTCGAGCGCGCTGCCGCCGCCGAAGGCGACGACGCCGTCATGCTTGCCGGCGCGCAGCACCTTGAGACCGTCTTCGACATTCTTGCCGTTGGGATTGCTCTTGATGTCGGAGAACACCGCGACGCCGAGTCCGGCCTTCTCACAGGCGGCGACCGCGTCCTTGATCATGGGCAGCGCGGCGAGACCCGGATCGGTGACGATCAGCGGCCGCTTCATGCCCAGCTCCTTGCAGGCGTCGGGCAGCTCGGCGATGCGGCCGGCGCCGAATTTCACCTTGGTGGGATAGTTCCAGTTTCCGCGGATGGCAGGGGCGGTCATGACGGGGCCTCGTTCCAGGTTTTTTGCTTGGTCTCGGGAGATGGCGCATCTGCAATCTAGCGCCGCCACGCCGCTTTGACAGGCTGAAATCAGCGCGAACGATCGAGCCCTTCGGGCGCAGGCAATCGCCTTGGTCGTCCTCTAAAATGAAATTGAAGTTCCGCTTATGTTCCGGCACGCTTGCAGACGCCGCGCGCCAGCAAGCTGATTGCTCAATAGAGTTCCGGAAACTCCAATCTGAGCTTTTCGGTCAGCGCCATGAAGCGCGCTTCGCCTCGCAGTTTATCGAGGTCGTGATCCAGCGGCAGCCAGGCGGCGAGACGCCGGCGAATAGCCGGCTGCGTCTCGAAAGCTTGTTCCAACCGGTCGAGGCCCGTGGCTGTATCGCCCAGCAAGGCATGGGTGCGCGCGACATTGTAGAGGACGAGGTAATCGCTGGGCGTCATGATCAGGGCCCGCGACGCCCAGACGGCCGCGCGCTCAGGCTCGTCCAGATGGGCGAGGATGGCGCTGCCGAAGGCCCAGGCGTCGGCGTTCTCCGGGTGGGCTTTCACTTCGACAGCCAGGCGCTCGACGCAGCGCCGTTCCGTGGCACGGCATTCCTCATGGCGGCCCAGTGCCCGATACTCCTCGGCGAGCATGCCGACGGAGCGGAAATCGTTCGGCCGCAGCTCGGCGGCGCGGGCGAATCGGGCGGCTGCCAACTCCCGCTGTCCCCGGATGCGCCGGCAGCGGCCGTCGAAGAAATAGGCCTCGAACAGGTTGGCATCGAGAGTCATGGCGCGATCGAACAGGGCCGCAGCCTCGGCGAAACGCCCCGTGACATAGAGCGCCAGACCCTTGGCCGCATGGGCCTCGGCCGAGTTCGGCGCCAGTTCAATCGCCAGGTCGCTGTGGCGGAGCGATGATTCCGTAGCGCCGCCGGGGTCGCGCATCGAGAGGTGGGACTCACAGATCGCCAGGCCGGCGCGCGCCCGCGCATAGCCGGGATCGACCTCGCAGGCCTTGGCATAGAAGTCGCGGGCAATCCGCAGGCTGCGGGAATCCATGCCGCGCATGTAGAATGAACGGCCAAGGAGATAGTGCTCATACGCTTCCGGATTCTTCGTCGAGCGGCTGGCGATGGTTTCGATCTCCACCGGCAGCAGCTTCACGCGCAACGTGTCGACGATGCTCTTGGAGATCTCGTCCTGCAGGGCGAAGATGTCGTCGACGCTCCGGTCATAGCGGTTCGCCCAGAGGTGATCGCCTGTCGCGCCGTCGACCAGGCGCGCATTGATGCGCACGCAGCGCCCTTCCTTCCGCACCGCGCCTTCGAGGACATAGTCCACATTGAGATCATGGGCCAGCTTCCGGACGTCGGGCTGGCGCCCTTTGTACGCCTGCATGCTGTGCCGCGCCGCGACGAACAGCGAAGACACTTGGGAAAGATCGGTGACGATGTCCTCGGTCAGGCCGTCGGCGAAGTATTCCTGCTCGGGATCGTCGGCGATGTTGGCGAAGGGCAGGACCGCGATCGCCGGGCGGTCGCCGGCGGCATCCGCATGATGCTCCAGGATCAGCCGCTCGGTCAGCGCCTGGAAGCGCGGGTGGCGGCGCAGGGGATCGAAGTCGGCATCATGGGCCAGCCATTCCGCCAGCCAGCGGCGGAAATCCGGGGACGCGGCGAAGGCGCTTTCCAGATGGGTGACGGCGGCGTCGGCGTTGCCGAGCATGACCTGAGCGCAGGCGACATTGTATTGCACGAGGTGATCGTCGGGCCCGATCATGATGGCGCGGGTGGCCCAATCCTCCGCCTGTTGCGTCTGTCCCATCTCCGCCAGCGCGATGGCGCCGAAGGCAAGGGCGCCGGCATTGTCGGGATGCAGCTTGACGGCAGCCTCCACGCGCTCGAAGCAGCGGCGCGCCGCGGCCATGGCCTGATCCTGATCGCCGGTGATCTTGTATGCTGTCGCCAGAAAGCCGAGAGAGCGATAGTCATTGGGCCGCAATTCCGCGGCGCGCTGGAACAAGGCCACCGCCTGCTCGCGCTGGTTTTGCACCTGGCAGACCTCACCCCAGAAGAAGCAGGCTTCGAACAGGTTGGGGTTGAGTTCGAGGGCCTGCTGGAACGAGAGCACTGCTTCCTTCAGGCGTCCGGCTCCGTTCAGCGCCAGTCCGCGGGCCGCATGCGCCTCCGCCAGATTGGGCTCCAGCTCCAGCGCATAGTCGCTTTGCCGCAGTACCGTTGCCCAGGACATGCGGGGATCGCTCATCGTGAGATAGCCGTCGCATATCGCGATACCCGCATGGGCGCGGGCATAGCCGGGATCGATTTCCACCGCCTTGGCATACATGTCGCGGGCGATGCGCAGGCAGCGCTTGTCGAGGCCGCGCAGATAGAAGGAGCGGCCGCGCAGGAAGTACTCATAGGCGGCGCTGCTGCTGGTGGAGCGGCTGGCGATGCTTTCCATCTCCGACGGCAGGAGCTGCACCTTCAACACGTCGGCGATGGTCTTGGAGATCTCGTCCTGCAGGGCGAAGATGTCGCTGAGGCTGCGGTCATAGCGCATGCCCCAGACATGGCCGCTGGTGCCGGTGTCGATGAGCTGTGCGGTGATGCGCAGGCGGTCGCCGGCCTGGCGCACGCTGCCGCTGATCACATAGCGGACATTCAATTCGCGGGCGATGCGCGCCGTGTCCTGGGGCTGCCCTTTCAGGGCGAAGACACTGTGCCGCGCCGCGGTGAACAGGCCGGAGACCTGAGACAGGTCGATGATGATGGCTTCGGTCAGGCCGTCGGCGAATTGTTCGGCTTCCGGGTCATCGCCGGCAGCCAGGAACGGCAGGACGGCGATCGATGGCTTGGCGGATTGCTCCGCCGGTGCCGGTGCGACGGGCGTCTCGGGAGCGGGCAGCGTCAGCGGCGTGCCGGCGCGCTGCAGGCGGATCGCATCGTAGAGGCGCAGCGTTTCCAGCTCCGGCTTGACGCCCAGCTCCTGCTGCAGCCGGTCGCGGAAGGTCTCGAACAGCTTCAGCGACTGGGCGCGCTCGGCGCGATCGGCATGGAGCTGCATCAGCGCGCGGCAGGCGCGTTCCTGCAGGGGATCCAGCGACAGAAGGCGCCGGGCCCGGGATGCGACGCTGTCGCGCAAGCCCGCGGCCTGTGCCTGGGCCAGGGATTGCGAGAGCGCGTCGATGGCAAGCTGGCGCAGCCGCTGCCGTTCCACCAGCAGCCAATCCTCGAAGGCGGCCGCGCGGACGCTGAGTCCGTCCAGCAGATCGCCCTGGAACAGATCGACCGCCTGATCCAGCCCGTCCGATGTCGCGGCGAGCTGCGCGAATCTAACGGCGTCGACCTCGATGTCGTCAGGCTGGAAGGCCACGGTCTGCCGGTCCCCGGCGACGGCGTCCGGCTGGATGGCGGCCAGGACGCGCCGGAGCCGGAGCAGGCATTGCTTCAGGCTGTCGCGCGCCTGCCGCTCGCCATGGTCACTCCACAGCAGCGCCGCAAGCTTGTCGCGGCCATGGGCGACGCCGGGCGACAACGCGAGATAGGCGAGCAGGGCGCGGTCCTTCTGGCCGACGATTTCCAGCGGCTCGCCATGCGGACCGTGCGCGGAAAATCCTCCCAGCAGCTTGAGCCGGAAAGCGGGCCGGGTTTTGGCGTCGGGTAGCGGCGAATCCATGGGGATTTCCAAGATCTCAGAGTGTGGTTTGTCGATCAATCTTCGCCAAGGGCCAAGAAGATGTCACGGACGGGAGACCGAATCCCTGCGTTAGGCGCGGCAGAGTCATTGCACCGCGCCGAGGTGACGAATGTGAGCTAGGTCACAAAGACGGTAAATTTCTGCGAGCGAATCGATACGAAACCCGATTCACCAAGGTCTTAGGCATCGCCGCCCCATAACTTGTATGACGGTATTCTTAGGGTGTGACGGCAGTCCTAGATCTGCGTGCGCAGATGGAATGATTTCGGCCGGGTCAGATATTCGTAGCCGACGCGTGAGAGCGTGCAACCGCGGCCGGAATCCTTGACGCCGGTCCAACCCAGCGCCGGGTCCAGATAGTCGCAGCGGTTCATGAACCAGGTGCCGGTATCGATGCGGTTGCCGATGTCGAGCGCGGCCTTCTCGTCCGAGGTCCAGATGGCAGCGGTCAGGCCGAAGTCGCTGTCGTTCATATGGCGGATCGCCTCGTCGTCGTTCCGCACCTTCATGATGCCGGCAACGGGACCGAAGCATTCTTCCTGCATCACCGAGTTGCTGTTGCTGTCGACCTTGAACACCTGGGGCGCCACATAGGCGGTGCCTTTCTTGTCGGCTTTGAAGTGCTTGGGATCGATCAGGGCTTTGGCGCCCTGGCGCGATGCCTTGGCCACCTGGCTGCGGATCTCATCGGCGGCGCGGGCGCGCACGACCGGGCCGAGATTGACGCCACTCTCCAGCGGATTGCCCAGATTGTACTTCTTGGTCAGCTCGACGAAGCCCTCCAGGAATTGCTTGTAGAGATGCTGATGCACATACACCCGCTGGATGCCGCAGCAAGACTGGCCGGAGTTGAACATCGCGCCGTCGACCAGATTCTCGACGGCATGCGCCAGGTTGGCGTCGGCGCGCACATAGGCCGGATCGCAGCCGCCGAGCTCGAGCCCGAGGCCGATGAACCGGTCGGCGGCGGCCTGCACGATCGAATGGCCGGCGGACACGCTGCCGGTGAAGTTCACATAATCGATCCCATCGGTGCTGATCAACCTGAGCGTGTCGTCGTGAGACATATGCAGATGCTGAAACAGCCCTTTGGGCAGCCCGGCCGCCTTGAAGGCTGCGGCGAAGCGCTCGGCGCAGAGCGGCGTTTGCGCGGAATGCTTGAGGATGACTGCATTGCCCGCCATCAGCGCCGGCACCACGCCGTTGACCGAGGTGAGATAGGGGAAGTTCCAGGGAGCGACGATAAAGACCACGCCCAACGGCTCCCGGCGGATGAAGCGGGTGAAGCCGGGCTTGGGTTCGACGGGAACGTCGCCGAGGGCGCCGGAGGCGATCTCGATCATGTAGCGGGCGCGCTCCTCGAAGCCGCGCATCTCGCCCGGCGATTGCCCGATGGGGCGGCCCATCTGGCGGGTCAGTTCCTCCGCGATCTCTTGCTTGTTGGCGACGAAGTAATCCACCGCCTTGCCGATGATGCGGCCGCGCTCGGCCACCGGCACATGCTTCCAGGCGGCCTGGGCCTTGCGCGCTGTGGTGAGAGCATCGGCGATTTGATTCCGAGTCGCGAGCTTGCGGACGACGAGCAGGCTGCCGTCGATCGGGGTGATGGTTTTCTGCTCGGCCATTGTTGCGGATCCTCCCTGAGGGATTTCTTGGCCGCCCGACGACGGCGAACGGGCGCGACTCTAGGAGGGCGCTTGCGGCGAGGCAATGCCGCGCCGCCGTCAACGCTGGAGGATGCGTCCGGTTTCTAGCCCGCTATCTCGCAGCCGTCAGGACTGACGGTCGCGACTGTCGAATCATCCGATGGTGCGCACTTACCGGGAAAGAGCGCGTTGTCGTTGGCGGCGGCGATGCCGTCGAAGGCCTTCAGGCGAATTGCGCATCGGGCCAGCACATCATCGAGTTGCGCCTGTGCGTCGGCGAGCTCTTGGCCAAATCGGGGAAACTCATCCATGACAACCTCCGGGTCGGACTACCTGCCCGAACTACAATTCCGGAGTCGGAGATTGTCAAGAACAAATAGGGAACGTGGATATTGGCATAGCTTACGGCCGCGCCGTCAAGCCGCCATCGACGATGAGCTCGATGCCAGTGATATAGGCGGCCCTGTCCGACAGCAGAAACAGCGCGGCATCGGCCATGTCTTGCGTGGTGCCGACGCGACCGAGCGGCACGGCGCCGGCGACGGCACTCTTCTGCGCCGGATTCTCCCGCCAGCGATCCTGCATCGGCGATTCGACGGGGCCGGGCAGGATGCAGTTGGAGCGGATCCTGTCGCCGGCGAACTGGATCGCCAGCGATTTCGACAACGCCAGCATGCCGGCCTTGGACGCCTGATAGGCATCCTGAGGCTTGTCGTCGCCGCGCAAACATTGGATGGAGGAAATATGCACCATCGAGCCGCCGCCCGTCTTCTGCATGAACGGCACGGCGTGACGCGCGGTGATAACCATGGACTTCAGATCGATGGTGAGGATCTTGTCCCAGAGATCGAGATCAATCTCCACCAGCGACTTGTCGCGGCCAAACCAGAGCACGCCAGCGGCATTGACCAGATAATCGAGCCGGCCAGTTTCCTGGAATGCCTGGGCGACCGCCTTGAAGACGAAGGTATCCTCGGTTACATCGCCGATCAGATAGCGCCCACGGCCCGCCGGCAGATCGGCCGGCGGCTCCGGCTTCAGATCGATCATCGTCACATGGGCGCCTGCGGCCAGGAGGTCGCGGGCAATATTGAGCCCCATGCCGCCACCGGCGCCGGTGACGATCGCGGTCTTGTTGGCAAAAGTCATCAGCCGCGCTCGAACATGCGGATGCGCTCGTAGTCGGTGACGCGGCGATCGAATTCCTGTTGCTCCCATTCACCGGCATGGAGGTAGTGGTCGATGACATCATCGCCGAAGGCGCCGCGCAGGATCTTGGATTTGTCCAGAAGCGCCAGGGAGTCGCGCAGGGATTTCGGCACCTCCCGGATGTTCTTGCCTTCATAGGCATTGCCCTTGAAAGCCGGCTCGAGCTTCAGCTTGTTCTCGATGCCGTGCAGGCCGCAGGCCAGCGCCGCGGCGAAGGCGAGATAGGGATTCACGTCGGCGCCGGGCACGCGGCACTCCGAACGCATGCCGCCGCCTTCGCCCAGGATGCGGAAGCCGGCGGTGCGGTTGTCGAACGACCAGACCGCCTTGGTGGGCGCAAAGGTGCCGGCGGAGAAGCGCTTATAGGAGTTGATGTAGGGCGCAAAGAAATAGGCCGCCTCGCGCAAGCCCGCGAGCTGCCCCGCCAGATAGTGGCAAAAGAGCTGCGACATATGGTTGGGCGCCGCCTTGTCATAGAACAGCGGCTTCTTGCTCTTCGCGTCCCACAGCGACGAATGCAGGTGGAAACTGTTGCCGGCAAGCGTGTGGTCGATCTTGGCCATGAAGGACACCGCCTTGCCTTGCAGATGGGCGATCTCCTTGGCGCCGTTCTTGTAGATGGCGATGCGGTCGGCCATCTCCACGGCCTCGGCATATTTCAGGTTGATCTCCTCCTGGCCCGGGCCCCATTCGCCCTTGGAGCATTCCACCTGCACGCCG
>DATKFM010000154.1:0-14155 GCA_035544395.1 Verrucomicrobiia bacterium | reverse complement strand
AGGGCCGCCGCGCCGTGCCGCTGGAAGATGTCAGGCATATGGTGGGCGATGGCGCCGCCAAGATGCTGGAGCGTGGGTTCGCCACCACGGGCCAGGCGTTGGAACCCGGCCGCCTGCCGGAGCTGATGCAGCGCTTCCTCCATCACTACCACGAAGGGCGGCACGCCATGACCCGGCCCTTTCCCGGCGTGGTCGATACCCTAGTCGAGCTATCGGCCGATGGCTTCCAACTGGCGATCTGCACCAACAAGCCCTATGGCCCCACCATGGAGATCCTGGAGGTGCTGGGATTGGAACATCTGTTCGATGCCGTCACCGGCGGCGACAGCTTCCCGGTGCGCAAGCCCGATCCCGGCCACCTTTTGGGGACATTGAAATTGATGAGCGCGCAGCCGGGCTCAGCGGTCATGATCGGCGACAGCGGCAATGATGTGGCGGTGGCCCGCGCGGCGGGAGTGCCGGTGATCGCGGTCAGCTACGGCTATACTACCGTACCCGTAGACCAGCTGGGCGCCGATCATGTGATCGACAGTTTCGCCGCGCTGACCGCGATCGTGGCGCAGATAGTGCCGGTGGGCCAGGATTGACGGCACCGCGCGCCATGCCAGTTTAGGCTAAAGGGTTAGCGAAGATCTGGTCCTGACTGTCGATGCTCCCTGTCCCACATGACCGGCGACCCTGGGGCACGGATAGAGGGCATCCGTGTCGTCCGTTGGGGGGACTGCCCTGACCGGGACAATCCAGGGTCGTTTACCCGAGGCTTTTGCCGGGGGAGCAGCCGCCTCAGGGGTCACGCAGGTCCGGGTTCGATGTTCCGGACTCAAACTCTTCTGGCCCAAATTGCCGAACCATGTTCGGACCAATTTACGATGTCGACTGTGAGAAAAGTCACAGACCCTGATCAGGCCGGCAGGCAGCGGCGCGCGAGTCGGCGGCAGCCTGATAGAGACCGGCCGGGACCGGCGCCCGATGCGACGACCTCCAGCTGCAGCAAGCCCCGGCCTCGGTGGGATTCAGGTGCGATCCGATAAGCAATTGAATTATCGCAGGTATCGATCATCGCGACGAGACGGCCCGGCGCTGTTGCGGCTGTCCTTCGTTGACAGCAGACCACACGCTGCCGTATGACCCAGCCGCCTCGGACAGGGCGGCAATCGCAAATACCGCAGCCGCCACAAGGCCCCATATATGATTATGGGATCGTCTTCCGGGATTCGGTCCGATAGGACCACCGCTTCCAAAGCTGGGAACGGGCGCGTAGCTCAGCGGGAGAGCACTCCCTTCACACGGGAGGGGTCGCAGGTTCAATCCCTGCCGCGCCCACCATTTCTGCGGGCATATCCGGCACCTGTTGGAAAAACGACACGGGAAACCGGCGCCGAATGGCCGCAGGAACGGGATCAGGTCGGTTCGTTTCTGCGCAGGATGCCCGTTTTGGGCACATCTTGGACATAACTTCTCAAACACACTGCAGCCGATAGTACCCAAAAGCGCACTGACACGAACCCGGAACAATAATGCTCGATTCACACGCAATGATTTGCGGCGACTCGAATGGTCGCGCATTTCCGATTTGATCGCTTGTCGGCGGCTTCGCGCTACATCGATTAGTCTCTGTTATCTCCTGCGTCGCGCAGGCAGGGCTCGAATTCCGCCCGATGCGCCAGATCTTTCGGTAGCTTGCAGCGCCGGGTTTCTCAGCTCTTAGCAGTCCACGCCATGCCGCAATGGTAAGCCCGCTATCGCGGCCGCCCCGCGTCAGACGGTGTGTCCCGCACCGCTGAACGACAGACTCAAGAACTCGTGCAAGGTCTTGGTGGCTGGCGTTTGCGGCTGGTGACGGTTCCAGGCGACGCCCACATCCATGGTCGGGATATCCGCCGTCACATGGCGCAGCTCGATCCGCTGCCCTTCCAGCGACCAGGGCCGGTAGACCATGTCCGACAGGATGGTAATGCCCATGCCGTCGGCGACCAGACTGCGCACCGCCTCGACCGACGAGGTCTTGAACAGGATGTTGGGCTTGAGGCGTGTCGGCTTCCAATAGCGGGCAGCCGTGCGGTTCGCCTCGTCAACCGTAAGCATGACATAGGGTTCGCGGGCGACATCCTCCAGCGAGATGGTTTCGGCCTGCAACAGCGGATGCTCTACCGGCAACCAGAGCCGCCGCCGCGACCGGAGCAGGATCTCATGGGCCAGGTTCTTGCGGTCCTGAAGGTTCGAGACCAGCATGACCGCCAGATCCAACGTGCCGTCCCGCAGGCCGGCTTCGATGGCGTCGCGCGTCAGCTCGTGCAGCTCGGCGCGGATGCGCGGGTAGCTGCGAGTGAAACGGGTGATAAGGCGCGGCAGGAAGTATCCGGCGACCGTATAGGAGACGCCGATCCGGGCTGTGCCCGCCAGCGCTGTGTCCTCGGTCAGCGGCGCCTGCTCCGCCGCATTGACTGCCGCCATGATGTTGCGTGCATGCTGCAGGAACCGCGCACCCTCGGCCGTCAGCGAGACGCCCGTGGATTGCCGGCGGAATAGCTCGACGCCCAGCGTGCCCTCCAGCTGCTTGATAGCCGCCGTGATGGCCGACTGCGACACGTTGAGCAGGATGCCCGCCTGGCTGACCTGGCCGGAATCAGCTGTCGCGATGAAGTAGCGAACCTGTTTCAGCGACAGCGCCATTATCGATTTTCTCGATATTCGGAAGCAACTTTTCTGATTTTACAATACAGCGCCTTTCCCGCAAGATTTTAGATAAGGCGCAGGGGCCAACAAGAACCGCGCCAAAGGGGGAGACGTGCAGTGGCGCTGATCAATTGCGACATGGGCGAAGCATTCGGCCTCTACAAGATGGGCGACGATGCCGGTCTGATGCCCCTGATCGACGTGGCCAATGTGGCTTGCGGCTTCCACGCCTCCGATTTCAATCACATGCGCTCGACCGTCCGGCTGGCGAAAAGGCATGGCGTCAAGGTCGGCGCCCATCCGTCCCTGCCGGACCTCCAGGGCTTTGGCCGCCGCGAAATGAAGATCAGCCGCGAAGAGCTGGCCAACTGCATCATCTATCAGGTGGGCGCGCTGACGGGTTTCCTTGCGGCCGAGGGCATGACTCTCAACCACATCAAGCCCCACGGGTCGCTCTATGGCATGGCGGCGCGAATGGAGGAGATGGCCCATGCCGTATGCGACGCCGCGGATGTCTTCAAAGTGCCGCTGATGGGCATGATCAACACCTGCCACGAAACGGTCTATCCCGCGCGCGGCCACAAGTTCATTGCCGAGTTCTATGCCGATCTCGACTACAACGATCAGGGTGGGCTCATCATCACCCGGGAGCATGACGCCAAGGACGCGGCCGAAGCAGCGGCGAAATGCGTGCGCGCCATCCGGGAAGGCAAGGTGAAGAGTGTGGGCGGCAAGGATATCGCCGTCCGCGGCGATGCGATCTGCGTCCACTCCGACACGCCGAACGCCGTCGACATCGCGCAGGCCGTGCGCGATGCCGTAAAACCCTTTCTCGACACTTGACGTCTGACGAGGACAATCGTGGCAAAGCAGTTGCTCTCACCGCTTCCCGGCACTTTCTACCGCAGGCCTGCGCCCGACAAGCCAGCCTTCAAGAATGAAGGCGACAAAGTCGCCGTCGGCGACGTGATCGGCCTGATCGAGGTCATGAAGTCGTTCAACGAGGTGAAGGCCGACATGGCGGGCAAGATCGTGAAGTTCATCGCCGAAAACGAAGAGCCGGTGATGGCCGGGCAGCCGCTGGCCGAGATTGCCTGACCCATGGGCGTTTCCAAGCTGCTCATCGCCAATCGCGGCGAGATTGCGGTGCGCATTCTCCGGGCAGCAAGAGAGCTTGGAATCAGGACCGTCCAGGTGCACAGCACCGCCGACACCGAGTCCCTGGCGGTGAGGATGTCCGACGAGGCCGTCAATATCGGGCCGCCCCATGCCGCAAAATCCTATCTGAACATTCCGGCGATCCTCGATGCCGCAAAGCAGACCAGCGCCGACGCGGTCCATCCGGGCTATGGCTTTCTGGCAGAGAATGCCGATTTCGCCGATGCGGTGGAAAATGCCGGATTGATCTTCGTCGGCCCCAAAGGCAAGTCCATCCGTGTGATGGGCGACAAGGTCGCGGCCCGCGCGGCGGCGGCGGCGGCCGGAGTTCCTGTCGTTCCCGGTTCGGACGGACGTGTCGACGATCCGGAGCGCGCCCGGCTGGTGGCGCAAGCGATCGGTTTCCCCGTCATGATCAAGGCGGCCGCCGGCGGCGGCGGCCGCGGCATCCGCATCGCCCACGATATGAGCGAGTTCGAGACGCTGATGCCCCAGGCCAGCGCCGAGGCCAAAGCCGCCTTTGGCGATGGCGGACTCTATCTAGAGAAGGTGATCGATCGGGCCCGCCATATCGAAGTCCAGATCCTGGGCGACGGCACGCGAGCCATCCACTGCTTCGAGCGCGAATGCTCGTTGCAGCGCCGCCGCCAGAAAGTGTGGGAGGAGGCGCCCTCGACGGCTTTGCCGCAAGCGGTGCGAGAGAAACTCTGCGATTCTGCGGTGGCGCTGGCGGAAGCCGTGAACTATCGCGGCGCCGGCACGATCGAGTACCTGTACGACGATCAGACGCACAATTTCTATTTCCTCGAAATGAATACGCGCATCCAGGTGGAGCATCCGGTGACCGAGATGATCACCGGCATCGACCTGGTGCGGGAGATGATCCGCATCGCCGGCGGGGAATCCTTGCGCTATGCACAGAATGATGTGCGCATGGGCGGCCACGCAATCGAAGTGCGCATCAACGCCGAGGATCCGGCAAAGAATTTCATGCCCTTTCCCGGCGCCGTCGATTCGCTCAGCGTGCCCGGAGGTCCGGGAACGCGCTTCGACACCATGCTCTATGCGGGATATCAGGTGCCGCCCTTCTACGACTCGCTGCTGGGCAAACTGATCGTGTGGGACGAGACCCGCGATGCCGCGATCGGCCGCATGGCCCGCGCGCTCAATGAACTGCACGTCGGCGGCATCAAGACGACGAAGCCGTTGCACCAACTTTTGGCCGCGGATCCGGCGGTCCGGCTGGCCCAATTCCACACGCGCTGGCTCGAGCCCTGGCTCGACCAGAACGCCCACAGACTGACCGCATGAGGGAGGTGGCGTTCACATGAAGTCTCGCTATTCCTTTGGAGGCGACGAGCACATCTTCGTCGAGTGCGACAAGGAGATGTCGCTCGAAGCTTTCTTCAAGAGCCTGTCGGTCACGACGGCCATGAAGAAGGCAAAGATCAAGGGGGTGACCGAGATCTGTCCGGCCAATGCCTCCTTCCAGATCAAATTCAATCCCGACATCATCAAGCCGTCGGACATGCTGAAGGAACTGAAGGCAATCGAGAAGGTCGCGTCGAAATCCAAATCGACGATCAAGACCCGGATCATCGAGATTCCGGTTCTCTACAACGATCCCTGGACTCACGAGACGCTGATGCGCTTTCGCGAGCGGCACCAGGATCCCAACTCGACAGACATCGAATACACTGCCCGCATCAACAACCTCCAGGGCATCGACGGCTTCATCAAGGCGCACTCCGGTGCGCCCTGGTTCGTGTCTATGGTGGGGTTCGTGGCGGGCCTGCCGTTCCTCTACCAGATGGTTGACCGCAAGCGGCAGATCCAGTCGCCGAAATATTTGCGGCCCCGCACCGACACACCAAAGCTGACAGTGGGCCATGGCGGCTGCTTCGGCTGCATCTATTCGGTGCGCGGCGCCGGCGGCTACCAGATGTTCGGCATCACGCCGATGCCGATCTACGATCCCAACCAGAAAATCAGATATCTCCGGGACTTCATGTGCCTGTTCAAGCCGGGCGACATCGTCAAATGGAAGCCGATCGGCCGCGACGAGTATGACGAAACGGTCGCCGCAGTGGAGAAAGGCAAGTTCGCGCCGCGAATGCGCGATGTGACCTTCTCGCTCGACGAATTCCACAATGACATGGACGGGTACAACGCCAAGCTCACGGGGGTCCTCAATGGCCGTTAAAGTCATAAAGCCCGGCCTGTCCACCACGGTGCAGGATCTCGGCCGGCCTGGATACTACCACATCGGGATTCCGCTTTCGGGCGGCATGGACCGCCTGGCGTTGAAAGCTGCCAACCTCCTGGTCGGCAACAAAGAGGGCGCCGCCGTTCTTGAGGCCGTATTCATGGGTCCCGAACTAGAGTTCACCGAAGAAGCAACCGTCGCCGTGACCGGCGCCGATCTTCCGCCGAAGGTGAATGGCGATCCGCGTCCCGCCTGGACCAGCTTCAAGGTGAAGCGGGGCCAGACGCTCTCCTTCGAGTTCCTGAGGAAGGGCGCCCGCGCCTACATCGCGGTATCCGGGGGCATCGATGTGCCGGTAGTGCTGGGCTCGCGCTCGACCTACACGCTAGGCGCCCTCGGCGGCTTCAAGGGCCGCAAGCTGGAAGCCGGGGACAAATTGCCGGTGGGTAAGGGGCGCGGCGCAAAGGAAGGGCGCATTGTGCCCGAAAAACTGCGCCGGGCCCCCGGCGCGCCCGCGGAGCTGCGCATGCTGCCCGGCCTCTATTGGCACCGCATCACCAAGACAGCCGGCAAACAGTTCTTCGAGGACGTCTGGAAAGTGGCGCCGGAGGCGGATCGCATCGGCTATCGCTTCAAGGGCGGCAAGGCGCTGGAGTTCGAGCCGCGCGAGGCGCCTTTCGGCGCGGGGTCCGATCCCTCGAACATCGTCGACGCCTGCTATCCCTACGGCTCCATCCAGGTGCCCGGCGGCACGGAGCCCATTGTGCTTCACCGCGACGCGGTTTCCGGCGGAGGCTATTTCATGGTTGGGACCGTCATCTCCGCCGACATGGATCTCATCGGCCAGCTTCAGCCGCACACGCCGGCGCGTTTCGTCGAAGTGACGATGGCGCAGGCGTTGAAGGCCCGCCGCGACCGCAACAAGCTGATCGACAAGATCCGCGATTCCTTGTGAGGGACCACGCAATCATGAACGGCAATATTATCTCAACGCTCTGGCCTCGTGCCCAGGCCCAGCTTCTATACAAAGTGCTATTGGTCGCGCTCGGCGTGCTGCTGCTCGCGGCGTCGGCCAAGGTGCAGGTGCCATTCTGGCCAGTGCCGATGACGCTTCAGACAGCGGTCGTCCTGCTGATCGGCGTGACCTATGGCGCGCGGCTGGCAGTCTCGACACTGGTCAGCTACCTCGCGGCCGGCGCAGTCGGCTTGCCGGTCTTCGCAACCGGCGCCGGGCTCGCCTACATGGCGGGACCGACCGGCGGCTATCTGGCCGGCTTCCTGGTCGCGGCGGCTGTGACGGGCTGGCTCGCCGATAAGGGTCATGGACGGACGGTGCTTTCCGCGCTCGCTGTGTTTGCAGTTGGCGAAGTGCTGATGTTTGCGCTTGGCGTTGGCTGGCTTTCGGCGCTGATCGGGCCGGAGAAAGCTATGGCAGCCGGTCTTCTGCCCTTCATCCCCGCGGAGATCCTCAAGGTCGCATTGGCCAGCGCTGTCGTAACGATCATCTGGAAGCAAGGGAAACGCTAGCTCACTCACGCCCGCAGCGCGAAAGCGAGGACAGCATGAAGACCAAGCGTAAGACCGCCATTCGTAAAACCGCCAACCGCAAGACCAATGGCCGCAAGCCTAAGGTCGATCCAATCACCCTGTCCGTCGTCCGCGGTGTGCTGGAAACGACGCAGCGCGAGATGACGCTGTCGCTGGAGAAGACTGCCCGTTCCTCCGTCTTCAACCTCGCACACGACTATACGACGGCGCTGTTCAACGCCAAGCCGGAGATGATCCTGCAAGGTCAGGATATCCCGATCCATCTGGGCTCGCTCATTCCCGCGATGAAGCAGGTCGCCAAGTTCTTCGGCGACGACATCCATGAGGGCGATCTGCTGCTGCACAATGACCCGGCCTATGGCGGCAGTCATGCCATCGACCTCTGCATGTACAAGCCGGTCTTCTACAAGGGGAGGCTGGTCTATTGGACTGTCTGCAAGGGGCATCTGACCGATATCGGCGGCGGCATGCCCGCGGGCTACAATCCCAGTGCGAAGGAAATCTATGCCGAATGCCTGCGCATTCCCCCGATCAAGATCTGGGATCGCGGCAAGCCGCGCACCGATGTCATCAACATGGTGCTCACCAACATGCGGGCGCGGCGCGATCAGGAGGGCGACTTCAACGCGCTCATCGGCGCCTGTCAGGTGGGAGAGCGCAATCTTCTGGCGATGCTCGACAAGTATGGCGAGAAGACCGTCGATGCCTGCATCAACGAGCTGCTCGAGATGGCCGACCGGCACATGCGCGATCTCATCAAGACAGTGCCCGACGGCACCTATGAAGGCGTCGCCATTCTCGAGGATGCCGGCCATGGCTTCGGCGATTTCGAGATCAAGGCAGTTGTGACGATCAAGAAGGATACCTGCCATATCGCCATCTCCAGCCCGCCGCAAATTCCCTATTTCATCAATTCCTACGAGGGCAACTCCCATTCCGGCGTCTATCTCGGGCTGATGATGTTTGCGGCCCTGCCGCCGCCCTACAACGAAGGGCTCTATCGCTGCGTCAGCGTCGATTTCGGGCCCAAGGGCACGATCTGCAATGCGCAGGAGCCGGCTCCCCATATGAACTGCACGACGACGCCGATGGAGACTCTCACCGATGCCGTGCGGCTGGCATTCGAGAAGGCCATGCCAGCCAAGGTTGCGGCGTCCTGGGGCCATGCGAACGGCCTCAATATTGCAGGCTGGGACACCCGCACCAACGAGGAGTTCGTCACCATGGTGCTGGCCACCATCATCTCCGGCGGTGGTGCTACGCCGCAGCAGGACGGCTGGCATGCGGTCGGGCCCGAATGCTGCTTCGGCGCGCTGACGTCAGGCGATGTGGAGCTGCTGGAATATTCCTACCCGATCATCATCCATCGATACTCGCTGATGACCGACAGCGGCGGCGCCGGCAAGTATCGCGGCGGGTCCGGCACCGCCTGGGAAGTCGAGCCACTGGACAAGGAGATGATGTGCATCGGCTTCGGCGAAGGCCGGCGCATTCCGGCTATGGGCGCCGCGGGCGCTGCGTCCACCGACATCGACTCCAAGGTGGGCCGTGTCGAGCTGAAGAAGGGCGGCAAGGTCGATGTCGTCCGCACCAATATCATGGAGACGATCAAGCCCGGCGAGACCGTCACCAACAAGAATCCCGGTGGTGGTGGTTACGGCAATCCGTTGGAGCGGCCGATCGAGAAAGTTGTCATGGATGTGAAGAACGGGCTCGTCTCCATTGACGGCGCCAAGCGCGACTACGGCGTGGTGATCGCCGATCCTAGGTCACTCGCAGTCGACCTGCCCGCTTCGCGGCGCCTGCGGTCGGCAGCCTGAGGCGAGGGCGGCACATGAGCGCCAAGTATCGTCTGGGCATCGACGCCGGCGGCACCTTCACCGATTTCGTGATTGCCGATCGCGTGTCCGGCCAGGTGAAGCTCTTCAAGGCCCTGTCGACGCCGGCGGATCCCACAAAGGCCATCCAGACTGGTCTACAGCTGATCGCCGACGATCTCGAGACCACGGCGTCCGCCGTGGTGACTGACTGCGACCTCTGCATCAATGGCACGACCGTCGGCCTCAATGCCCTGATCACTCACCGCGGCAGCAAGACCGGCCTCATCTGCACCGCCGGTCACGAGGATTCGATCGAGATCCGTAACGGCCATAAGGAGGATGGCTACCGCTACGACCCGGAATACCCGGCCGCCACCATGCTGGTGCCGCGCTATTTGCGGAAAGGCGTGCGGGAGCGCGTGATATCGGACGGTTCGGTGCGCACGCCGATGCAGGACGAGGATGTGCGCGCCGCCTGCGAACTCTTCAGGAAAGATGGGGTGGAGTCGATTGCCATCTCCTTCGTCTGGTCGGTGCTCAATCCCGCCCATGAGCGGCGCGCAGCAGAGATCGTGCGCGAGATGATGCCGAACGCGATCCTCACCATCGGCAGCGAAATCTATCCGCAGGTGCGCGAATACACCCGCACCTCGACGGCAGTGGTGAATGCCTATCTGGCGCCGGTAATGCGCAAGTATGTGGGCGCGGTGGATTCCTATTTTCGCTCTCTTGGTGCCAAGCAGCCGGTACGCTATTTCCAGTCCAACGGCGGGTTAGCCATTGGCCAAGCGATGACGGATCGGTCGGTCTACGCAATCAACTCGGGTCCTGCGTCAGCGCCCCAGGCCGGGCTCTATGTCAGTGCGCCCTTCAAGAAGAAGAATGTCATCACCGTCGATATGGGCGGAACCTCTTTCGACATCACGCTGACGAAGGATGGCCATACCAACCTCAACAAGAACATCGATTTCCTGCGCTATCGTATCGGCGTGCCGATGATCCAGGTGGAAACGTTGGGCGCCGGCGGCGGCTCGATCGGCTGGATCGATTCCCTTGGGATTCTGCAGGTCGGACCGCAATCGGCGGGCTCCGATCCCGGCCCGGCCTGCTACGGCCAGGGCGGGACCGAGCCGACGATTTCCGACGCCAACCTCGTGCTCGGCTATCTAAATCCTGATGGGCTGCTGGGCGGCAAGCTGCCGCTCGATCTCGAGAAAGCCCGGCGGACCCTCAAGAAGATCGCCACGCCGCTGGGCATGTCGGTTGAGCGCGCAGCCTATGGCATGTTCACCATCGTCAACAACAACATGGTGAACGGCATCCGGCGCGTGTCGGTTGAGCGCGGCTATGACCCGCGCGACTTCGTGCTCGTCGGGGCGGGGGGCGCAACGGCTGCACATATCACGGCGCTCGCGCGAGAGATGGGGATCGACACCATCATCCTGCCGAAACTGGCCTCCGGCCTCTGTGCTTTCGGGCAGATCATCTCCGACGTGAAGTACAACTTCATGGCCACAGCGCCGGCGCGCCTTGATAACAACGACGCCTATGCGCGCATCGGCAAGCTGTTCAACGAAATCGAGAAGCAGGGCATACGGCAACTGGAGGTCGACGGCTTCAAGAAGGGCACCATGGCTGTGAAGCGCAGCATGGATATGCGCTATGTCGGCCAGGTCCATGAATGCACGGTCGAGATCGGCAATTTCGAGATCAATGAGAAATCCATTGCAAAGGTGAAGGATGCTTTCCATCGGCGCCATAAAGAGCTCTACACCTATTCGGAGCCTCACAATGCCGTGGAAGTCGTGAATATCGAGTCGACGCTGTATGGCCTGATCGATAAGCCGAAGGCAACGAAGTTGGGCAAGGGCGCCACGCCGGCAAAGGCGCTGAAAGGCTACCGCCGCGCGATCTTTGCCGCCTCGGGCAAGGCGACCAACGCGCCGATCTATGATGGCGCCAAGCTGGGCGCGGATGCCCGCATCTCCGGCCCCGCCATCATCGAAGAGGTCACCACGACCATTGTGATCGAGCCCGGCTGGCTGGCCCGGCTCGATCCCAGCAACTCCTACGTCATCACGCGGAAGAAGGCATAGCCGGAGGTCGATGGGCCCATCGCTATCAGCCGAGCAGGTGTCGGTCTCTTTCGAAGGCTTGAAAGCGCTTTCGAACGTGAGCCTCGACGTGCCGCGCGAAAAGGTGACGGGCCTGATCGGACCCAACGGCGCCGGCAAGACCACGCTTGTGAATGTGCTGACCGGGTTTCAGGCGCCGAGTACCGGCCGCATCCTGTTGGATGGGCGGGAGATCGGCGGGACGCCGCCGCACGGCATCCGCCGCCGAGGCATCGCACGCACCTTCCAGTCGGGACGGCTGTTCGCAGATCTTAGCGTTGTCGACAATCTCGAGGTGACGGGCGTCGGCCTCGGCCTGTCCCGGCGCGACGCTGCTGCCAAGGCCGAGGCGATGCTGGGCTGGATCGGCATCGGAGACCTGGCCGAGCGGATGGCCGGCGGGTTGCCTTATACCGACGAGCGCCGGGTCGCCATCGGCCGCGCCCTCATGCTGGAGCCCAGCTATGTTCTGCTGGACGAACCGGCGGCCGGAATGTCCGCGGAGGAGGCGAAGGATCTTTCCAGCCTCATTCGCCGCATCATTACCGAAATGAAATGCGGCGTGCTGCTGATCGAGCACAATATCGGGCTGGTTCTCAACATCTGCGATCATATCCATGTGCTCGATTCCGGCGAAGTGATCGAGGCGGGGGCGCCTTCAGCCATCAAGGCCAGCGAGAAGGTGCGCCACGCCTATATGGGAACCCAGGCCGAGGCCGCGGGAACCGTGCTATGACGCTCCTCGATGTGCAGGGGATAACTGTGCGCTATGGCCAGCTGACTGCGCTGCGCAAAGTCAGCATGAGCCTGTCGGAGGGCGAGACGCTGTTCGTCACCGGGCCCAACGGCGCCGGGAAATCCACGCTGCTGAAGGCCATTGCCGGCGTCGTCGCGCCGCGCGAAGGCATTATTTCGCTCGGCGGGCAGCAGATTTCCGGCTGGGCACCCGAGGATATCGCACGCCTGGGCTTCTCCATGATGCCCGAGGGCCGCGAAGTGTTCGGCACGCTGACCGTCGAAGAGAATTTGCGGCTGGGTACCGGCATGCGCAGCGACAAGGACCAGGTGGCGCGCGATCTCGAACAGATCTATGGCGTGTTTCCGATGCTCAGGGAGCGCCGGAATCAGCATGCCGGCGTGCTTTCCGGCGGCCAGCAGCAGATGCTGGTGATCGGCCGCGCTCTAATGGCGGGTCCGCGCCTGATCGCCATTGACGAACCGTCGCTCGGCCTGGCGCCGAAGGTGATCGATGACGTCTACAGTACCCTGCTGAAACTTCGGGACAGCAGCGGCCTGACCTTGCTGATCGTCGAGCAGAGCGCCACCCGCGCCATGCTCACCGGCGGCCGCATGATCCTGCTGCGGTCCGGCGAGGTGGCGCTGGAAGGCGACGCGCGGGAACTGGCCAAGGGCGACGCGCTGCGCAAGGCCTATTTCGGCTATGGGGATCACTGACGTGACCGCGCTGCTGCAGATCTTTTTCGACATGCTCAGCCTCGGCAGCCTCTATGCCCTGGGCGCGCTGGGCATTGCGCTGATCTTCGGCGTCATGCGGCTGGTCAATTTCGCCCATGGCGACTACATCGCCTTCAGCGTCTTCGCACTGCTCTGGCCCTCGATTGACGCCGCGGCCATTGTCTTCATCGGCAATCTGCCGACGGTGGTGCTGATCCCGCTGATCCTCGCCATCGGTGCGGGCCTGTCGGTGCTATCGGAGCTGCTGGTGTTCCGCCGCTTCCGCAACGCCAACCCGGCGACCATGATGATCGCGTCGTTCGCGCTGGGCTTTGTCATCAAGTATTTCCTGCTTATGCTTTATTCCAGCCGGCCGAAATCCATCGATCTATGGTCGGCTGTCAGCCTGCCGGTCGAGGTATTCGGCGCCCGCATTCCGCTGCTGCAGGTGATAACCATCTGCACCACTATGGCTGCGCTGCTGGCGCTGACCGCCTTTCTGAAGCGCACGCGTTTTGGGCTGGAAATGCGCGCGGCGGCGGAGAACTTCACCATGGCACGCATGCTGGGAGTCCGCGCCAATCATGTCATCATGTTTGCCTTCGCGCTGAGCGGCGTCCTCGCCGCCGCCGTCGGCCTGATCTTGGCAACGCAAACCGGCACCGCGGATATCCAGATGGGTGTCTCGGTCATGCTGGTTGCGTTCATCGCCACGGTGATCGGCGGGCTCGGCAGTCTGCCTGGCGCGGTCATCGCCGGTTTTCTGATCGGCGGCGCCACTGTGCTGATGCAGGTCGTGCTGCCGGTGGACGCGCGGCCGTTCCGCGACGCCTTCGTCTATGGCGCTGTTATCGTGACTCTGATCTGGCGCCCGAACGGCCTGTTCGCGCCGAAATCGGCAAAGCAGCGGGTGTGAGCATGCTCGGGCGCACCTCGATTCTCGCGCGGACGCTGTCGACGCCGGTCATTCTCGTGCTCATCCTGCTGGTCGTCGCTCTGACCGCACTCGCCGTGAGTTCCGGCCCATTCAACCAGACGGTGATCGACATTTTCATCCGCGTCATCCTGGTAGTTGGCCTCTATGTCTTCATCGGCAACTCCGGTGTGATCAGCTTCGGCCATATCGGCTTTACCTGTCTCGGCGCCTATGCCACGGCCTGGCTCACCATGCCGCCGCC
>DATKFM010000153.1:0-10134 GCA_035544395.1 Verrucomicrobiia bacterium | reverse complement strand
GACCTTGTAGCCGGCGGCTGGGCGCCGGAACGGTTGAGCATCCTCGCGCCTTTGACACTGTTGATGAGCAACACCATCGGCAATGTGCCCTGCGTGATCCTGCTGCTGCAAGTCTGGCAGAACCCGCCGGCCGAAGCGCTCTATGCCTTGGCGCTGTTCTCGACGTTGGCCGGCAATCTGCTGATAACCGGCAGCCTGGCCAACATCATCGTCGTCGAGCGAGCCCGCAGTGTCGGCGAACATTTGTCCTTCCTGGCCCATGCCCGCGCGGGCATTCCCATCACGCTCCTCACCATGGCCATCGCGGCGCTGTGGCTGCTGGGAATCGGCGTGATTGTCCTCTAGGGATCACGGCTTCGGTGGCTGCCACTCGAATACCGCGATCAGACATCCGGTCTCCGTGCGCGAGTTGTGATGAGTTCCCGGGGCGTAGCTGACGAGATCTCCGGTCTTGAAGACGGTACCGTCGTCATCGATCAGTTCGCCCTCGAGAATGAGAAACTCTTCATAGCCGGGATGATCGTGGGCAATGGTCACGGCGCCGGGCGCCATGCGCATGGCATAGCAGCCTTGGCCGGTTGCCTTGTCATAGCTGATCGGCAGCCAACTCATCTCCGGCTGGATCGGTCCTTCCAGATCGTATTCCCGGAATCGGGTGTTCCGAAGATCGATGATTTCGCGTCCATCCCGCTTACGGTTCACGGCGCACCCCACATTTTTTCGGCTGTCCATTCGCATTGACTATCGTAACCATAGCGGTGGACTTTAGTGTCCGTCGCCTTATTGCGCAAAGCTCACGAAGCCGTGAAACCAAAGGAAAACCAGCAGCCAGCAACAACAACTGCGTATTCGCTTTCGCTAATCCCGCGCGTGGATTGCATTGCCATCGCAAGGGCTCACTTCCCTGTGAGACGATGCGTGAGGTGCTGTTGGACGATCCGGCCCCATGCTACATGCTTACCCACAGTTTCATTCATCCCTGTACCCAAGTCCCAAGGAGCAATTAGTCATGACGAACAAAATCCTGGTTGCCTCGGCCCTGGCCGCGGTTGTTTCCATGAGCACGATCGGCAGCGTTCAGGCCGCCGACAACGAGAAGTGCTACGGCATCGCCAAGGCCGGCAAGAATGACTGCCAGACGGCAACTCATTCCTGCGCCGGCACCTCCACCGCCGATGCGGACGCCGCGTCCTGGATTTATCTGCCCGCCGGCACCTGCGAGAAATTGGCCGGTGGCAGCCTCGAGCCGAAGGCCTGAGGTCCCCGGCCTCGGACGGCGGACGAGCCGTCCCATGCAGGCGTCGCGGCCTGCACAGAGCGCCAAGGATCCGATCTCCCCTGCGGCATCGCTGCCGAAGGCGGGGATCGGATTGCGTTTTCAGCACCACCGCGCGGTTCTCGATGAGCGGCCGCCGGTCGGATTCGTCGAAGTCCACAGCGAGAACTATCTCGGTGGCGGTCCAGCGATAAAGCATCTGGAGGCGGCGCGGCGGGAATATCCCGTCAGCCTCCACGGCGTCGGCCTTTCGCTCGGCAGCGCCGAGGGATTGGACGCCAATCACCTGCAACGCGTCTGCGCGCTGGCCGACCGCATCGATCCGCTGTTCGTCTCCGAGCATATCTCCTGGAGCGTCACCGGCGGCGTCTATCTCAACGACCTGCTGCCCCTGCCCTATACCGAAGAGGCGCTGGCGATCTTCTGCGCAAATGTGGATGAGATGCAGGAGGTTCTGAAGCGCCCCGTGCTGGTGGAGAATCCCTCGACCTATCTGCAATTCGCCCATTCCACGATTCCGGAATGGGAGTTCGTGGCGGAAATCTCCCGGCGCACCGGCTGCGGCCTGCTGCTGGATGTGAACAATATCTATGTCAGCGCCTGCAATCACGGCTTCGATGCCGGCGCATATCTGCGGGCAATGCCGCGCAGCGCCGTGCGTGAAATTCATCTGGCTGGACATACCGCCAAGCAGATCGGTGATCAGACCCTCCGCATCGATGATCACGGCTCGGCGGTGTGCGACGAAGTGTGGGCGCTCTATGGCGAGGCGATCCGGCAGCTCGGGCCCGTGCCGACGCTGATCGAATGGGATTCGCGGATACCGCCGCTGGCCGAGATCGTCGCCGAAGCTGCGAAAGCCGATGTGATTGCGCAATGCCAGAGGGAGCGCGCCGATGCGGCTGCGTGAGCTTCAGCAGAGCATCGCCCGTGGTATCCTCTCCGGTCAGCCGGAAGCTCTCGCCGCCATCGTGCGCGAGGACGGACTCGCCTTCGACAAGCGGCTGCAGGTCTACCGCAACAACACGATCATCAGCCTGAGCGAGGTGCTGAAAGCCACCTATCCCGTTGTCGCAGCGCTGGTGGGCGAGAATTTCTTCGGCTTTGCGGCCAAGGCATTCATATCGGACGAGCCGCCGCGGGCGCCGCGGCTGGCCGAGTATGGCGGCGGGTTTGCCGCGTTCCTGGCGGCGTTTGAACCTGCCCGGACGATTTCCTATCTCGCCGACGTCGCAGCATTGGAATGGGCGATGAACGAGGCGCATCACGCGCCCGACGATGCCGCACTGACACCGCAGGACCTGGCCGCCGTGCCGCAAGAGAATGCCGCGTCGATTGTTCTCGAGTTACGACGCGGTTGCCGCCTGCTGCATTCCGAGTATCGCATCGACCGCCTCTGGCAGGCGCATCAGCCCGGTGGCTCATTGCAGGAGCTGGCGATTGATGGTGGCTGCCAACTCCTCGTCTATCGGCCACAGGATGATGTGGAGATGATGAGTCTCGATGCCGCCGGATTCGCGCTGCTGTCGCGCATCGGTGAAGGCGCGACTCTCGAAGCAGCCTATGATGCAGCCGCTAAGATCGATCCCGCCTTTGACCTGTCCAGCGCTCTCGGTTTCCACCTGACCCGCGGCGTTTTCGGCGGCTATGCTGTCCCGGAATCGGCGTAGACCAACGCCATGATCGAAACAGTCTCCGCTTCCCGAACCGGCATGACCAGACTCGGCCGTTCGCTGATCGCGAAGCTGGAACAGATTCCCCTCGCGCTTCCCGTTTTCGTGTTGCGCTCGGGCGTCTCGCTGGTTTTCTTCCGCTCGTTCCTGGCCAAGGTCGCCAGTTGGGACACGACGATCTTGTTGTTCAAGAATGAGTACAATATCCCGGTGCTGCCGCCAGGCCTCGCCGCAATCCTCGCAACCGCACTCGAGATCGTCGGCCCGGTCATGCTGACGCTTGGTTTCGGGACGCGACTGGCCGCCGCAGCGATGCTCGCAATGACACTGGTGATCCAGCTTTTCGTCTATCCCCAGAGCTATCCCGATCACCTGCTGTGGGCCGGACCCCTGCTCTATCTGCTGCTGCGTGGCCCCGGCGCCTGGTCTGTCGACGCGCGCATCCGCGTTGCAGGCGAACGGCCCTAGGCCGTACGCAGATACCAGTCGAAATCCAGTTCCGTGACCTGGCAAAAGAAGCGGTCCTGCTCCGCGCGCTTGATGGCGCAGAAGATCTCCATGAACCGCTCGCCCAGATAATCCTTTAGGAACGCCGAATTTTCGGTGCGGTCCATCGCCGCGTACCAGTTGACCGGCACGGTTTCCTTGATCTGCTCATAGCCGTTGCCCTGCACCGCCGGGCCGGGATCCATCTTGTTGCGGATGCCGCGATGCGCACCGGCCAGGACCGTCGCCGCCACCAGATAGGGATTGGCATCGGCGCCGGCCACGCGGTGCTCGATATGTCGGGTCTCCGGCGCTCCCGCGGGCACGCGCAGCGACACCGAGCGGTTGTTGACGCCCCAGGACGGCGCCATCGGCGCATAACTCTTGCGGCGGAAGCGGCGGTAGGAATTGGCGTTCGGCGCGAAGATGCCGGTGGACTCAGTCATCGTCGCCGCCATGCCGGCAATCGCCTGCTTCAACAGAGGACCGCCTTCCGGATCTTCGCTGGCGAAGAGATTGCGGCCTTTGTCGTCTTCCAGGCTCATATGCAGATGCATGCCGCTGCCGGAATAGTTGGCATAGGGTTTGGCCATGAAAGTCGCGTCGAAGCCATGCTTGGCGGCGACGCCGCGCACCGTGCGCTTGTAGAGAATCGCCTCGTCGACCGCGCGCAATGCATCGCTGCGATGCTGCAGCACGATCTCGATCTGCCCCGGCGAATATTCGGAGATGAGCGTGCGCGCCGGCAATCCCTGAGTCTCGCAGGCCGCATAGATTTCCGAAATGAACGACTGCATGTCGTCGAGATCGACCAGGCTATAGGCCTGCATCTGGCTCGGGCGATGACCGGTTTCCGGCGAAGCCGGCGGCTGCCGTTTGCCGCTGCCATCGCGGGCGCGGTCTATGACGTAGAACTCAAGCTCCACCGCGATGACAGGCGTGAAGCCGTCGGCCTTGCAGCGCTCGACAACGCGCCCTAGGGCATGGCGCGGATCGCCCGGAGACGGCTTGTCGTCGAGTTCATGCATGGTGGCGACGAAATGCGCCGTGGGCGTCGCCAGCCAGGGCGCCCGCACCAGCGTGCCGGGGATGGGCCAGCAGACCCTGTCGGCATCGCCGTCGTCCCACACAAGACCGGTCTCCTCTACATCGGCGCCTGTGATGTCCAGGCCAAGGATCGACCCCGGCAGGAAGCGGCCATGGGTGTAGACGCGTGCCATCTCCTCGCGGCGCAGGATCTTGCCGCGGCCGACGCCGCAGGAATCGGTCAGTACAAGCTGAAAGCTCGTGACGTCCGGATTGGCGGCGAGAAAGGCTTCGGCCTCCCGCGCGGAACGTTCGATGCCCATGATATCTGGCAGACTCCTTCCTTGTTCCCGGCTTCTTCTTCAGGCCGCACGCAGTTCGTCGCAGCAGTCGCGCACCGTCGCAATCAGATGATCTACGTTCGCCGGAGTCGTATCCGGGCAGACCAGCGTCATGTTGTGGAACGGGGCGATCAGCACGCCGCGATTGATCAGGTACATGTGGATGGCATGCTCCAGTGTCGGCTGCATCGCCGCGCCTGCCTCGGTGCCGTTCTTCGGCGGCCGCGCGGAGCAGACAAACTCAGCCCGTGCGCCGACATTGCTGACATGCCAGGGAAGCTGGCGCTTCTGGATCACGTCGCGCAATCCCTCCGCCAACCGCGCCGACAGCGACAGCATGTGATCATAGGCGGCGTCGGTCATGACCCGCTCCAGATTGGCGCGCATCGCCGCCATGACCAGTGGGTTTGCCGACAGCGTGGTGCCCATGCCGCTATAGCCTGCGTTGGCCTTGGCCACCGCAGCCATCTTCGCCGCGGCATCGGCGGTGAACCCGAACACGGCGCTGGGGATGCCGCCGGCGATCGGCTTGCCGAGCACGAAGAAATCCGGTTCCAGCTTATGCGCCCGCGTATAGCCGCCGGGGCCGGTGCTGATGCTGTGGGTCTCGTCGATCACCAGCAGCGTGCCATGCTTGCGCGTCAGGCTGCGCAATGCGTCATGGAAGCCCGGTTCCGGCAGCACCATGCCGATATTGGTCATCGCCGGCTCGCAGAGCACGCAGGCGACGTCACCGGGCTTCAGCGCCGCCTCGAGCGCCGCGATATCGTTGAACTCCACCACCTTGGTCGTCTTGGTGACGTCGACCACCTGGCCGATCAGGCCTGGCCGCGCGATCGGGCGGCCGTCCTTCAGCCGCACGAAAGTGTCGTCCACGCTGCCGTGATAGCAGCCATGGAACACCAGGATCTTGTCGCGGCCGGTAATGCCCCGCGCCCAGCGCAGCACATAGCGGTTGGCGTCGGTGGCGGTAGCTGCCACCTGCCAGAACGGCAGGCCGAACCGCTCGGCCAGCAGCCGGCCGACGGCGGCTGCGTCCTCGGTTGGCAGCATGGCGGTCAGCCCCCGCGCGCCCTGCCGCTGCAGTACCTCGGCGATCGGCTTCGGCGAATGGCCGAACATGGAGCCGGTATCCCCCAGGCAGAAATCCGCATAGCTGATGCCATCGGCGTCGGTCAGAGTCGCGCCCTGGGCTTCCCTGACGAACAGCGGGAATGGCGTGCCCCAATCCAGCATCCAGTGCATAGGCACGCCCTGGAACCAATGCTCAGCCGCCTGGGCGGCCAGCTCGCGGGACAGGGGATGCTGGGCCTCGTAGCGCGTCCGTTCGCGCGCCCGCATTGCGTCGATGGCGCCGGGCGCTATGCCCGCCACATCGGTTTCTTTCATGATTCACCCCGGATTTGGCTTCCTGCTTAGCCTACCGGCCGGGAGCCGTCAAAATTGGCTCAACATTGGTTGGCCCGGCCGCAACACCTGTGAGCCGGCCGCCGATGCTGTTTACTGAGAAACTTCACTACATAGGTTCGCATGCCCTTGAAAAGCCGCCCCAATCCGGGCGGGAATGACGCCGTCCTTAAGCGTTCATTAAGGCTGTTCCTTGATCATCCCTACCGACACCGGGCCGGCTCGCCGTGAGCCCTGCCGGCAGTTGCATTCGCGGTCAGGTCTGAGCGGGGATCCATGGACGACGCTGAGCATACTCTGACGAACCGGCCGATCTGGCCGATCGCAGTGGCTGTGGTGATCGGCTTCTTCGTTGCCGCGTCCGGGCTGCTGTTCCCCGAGTGGCTCGTCTCTGGCCTGATCGGCGGCGGCGCCATCATGGCGCTGGGCGCTCTCGGCGGCCTCACGCTGTTGCGCACGACCCAGCGCGCTTATCAGCGCGTGCTCGCCGAGCAGGAAGACAACCGCCAGAAATACGAATCCCTGGTCGGCAATTTGCCGGGCGCCGTCTATCGGGGCGACTGGAATGCCGACTGGACCATGAACTTCATGAGCGACGGAATCCACAGCATCGTGGGCTATCCATCCCAATCCTTCCTGCCCGGTGGTGGCGTGACCTATGGATCGCTGATCCATGCCGAAGACGCCAAGATCGTCGAGGATGCGGTCGCCGCCGCCGCCAGCCGGGACGAACCCTTCACCATCGAATACCGCGTCCGTCATAAGGATGGCTCCGAGCGCTGGGTGTTCGAAAAAGGCCGGGTGATCAAATCGGCCGAAGGCAAGCCGACTTTCCTCGACGGCGTGATCTTCGACATCACCGACCGCAAGCAGGCGATCCTCGCCATGCAGCGCATCCAGGAAGAGCTGCGCGCATTGCTCGATGCGGCGCTGGCTGGAGACTTCACCAAGCAGATCGACCTGACCGGCCGGTCCGGCTTGGCCAAGCAACTTGCCGACAGCGTGAACAGCCTGGTGCGCACGGTCCATCAGGTGGTCAGCGAAGTCGGCACGGTCATGGCGGCGCTGGCCCATGGCGATCTCTCCAAGCGGGTCGCCGGCTCTTATCAGGGCGTGCTGCAGCAGCTGAAATCGAACACCAATATGACCGCGGACAAGCTGGCGACCATCGTCGGCGAGACGGTCGACGGCATGGCCGCCATCAAGGCGGCGACCGGCCAGCTTTCCAGCGGCTCGACCGATCTGTCCGCGCGCACTGAAGAACAGGTCGCCAGCCTGCAGCAGATGGCCGCCGCGATCCGGGAATTGTCGGTGACCGTGAAGGGCAATGCCGAGAATGCGCAACAGGCGAACCAGCTCGCGCTCGCGGCGCGCGCTTCTGCCGAAGGCAGCGGCGGCGTCGCCCGTGAAGCAACCGAAGCCATGGGCCGCATCGAGCAATCCTCTCAGCGCATCGGCGAGATCGTCGGCCTCATCGAGGAGATCGCCTTCCAGACCAACCTGCTCGCCCTCAACGCCGCGGTCGAAGCGGCACGCGCCGGCGATGCCGGTCGCGGCTTCGCCGTCGTGGCGCAGGAAGTTCGGGCACTGGCGCAACGCTCAGGCCAGGCCTCCAAGGAAATCAAGGCGCTGATCGCCGAAAGCGGTAATCAAGTGGGCAAGGGTGTTGCGCTGGTCAATCGCGCCGGCGGCAGCCTGGCCGACATCGTCGCTTCGGTGAAGCGCGTCGCCGACATCGTCGCGGAGATCGCCAGCGCCAGCCAGGAGCAGTCGCTCGGCGTGCAGCAGGTGGACGAGTCCGTGACGCAGATGGAAACGGTGACGCAAAAGAACGCCTCGCTGGTCGATGAATCCACCGCCTCGCTGGCGTCGGTGGATCAGCAGGCGGAGCAGCTTCAGCGGCTGATCACGTTCTTCAAAACCGAGTCCCGCGCGCCGGTACGTCCCGCCGCGAAGGCCCCGGCGAATGCCTTGCAGAGCCGCCTCAAGCAGGAATTCCCCGCCGCCGAGCCCAATGCAGCAGCCACAAGCGACAGGCCGGCGCGTCCAAAGGCGGCCGTCTCACCCACTGCCGCGGACTGGTCCGAATTCTAAAGGATTTATCGGCGCCATTGACGTCTGCGCCAGCGGCGCCGCATGCGGCAACTGGCGGTTGTTCGCACGACTGGCAATTGCCCAACGATGTTTCGTAGTCAGCGCCAGCCAATCGATTAAACTCTATTTAATCATATTTCCCTATGGTTTGCGGTGGCTGCTGAACATTTGGCGGCAGCTATCGGCTGCAACTCGGCTTACGAAACCCTGGGACTGCCATGAACGCCTCCGATCTATCCGCTAACGGCCGCCCGCTCTGGCCGATCCTCGCTGCGATCGCCATCGGCGCTTGTGTCGGCGGCGCGGGTTTCCTGTTCGACGGATGGGCGACCGCCGCACTGATCGGCGGCGGCGGTATCATGGGCCTTGGGGCATTAGGTGCCGTGGCCCAGTTGCGCGCGACACAGGCCGACTATCAACGCGTTCTCAATGAACAGGCCGACAACCGACAGAAATACGAGTCCCTGGTGGTCAATCTCCCGGGCTCGGTCTATCGCTGCGACTGGAACGCCGACTGGACGATGCTGTTCATGAGCCAGGGCATCCGCGGCATGGTCGGCTATGCGCCGGAGACATTCATGGCCGGCGGCCCGATGACGTTCGGCTCGCTCATCCATCCCGAAGATACGAAGCTGGTCGACGACTCCGTCGCCACTTCAGCACAGCGCAATCAGCCCTTCTCGGTCGAATACCGCCTGCGTCACAAGGACGGATCCTATCGCTGGGTGTTCGAAAAGGGCTGCGTGATCAAGGACACCGACGGCAAGCCGCTCTATCTCGACGGCGTCATTCTCGACATCACCGAGAGCAAGCTGGCCGTCGTGGCCATGCAGAGCATCCAGGAAGATTTGCGCGGCCTGCTGGACGCTGCCGTTTCCGGCGACCTGACGGGCCAGATAGATCTTGCCGGCCGCAGCGGCATCGCCCTGCAGTTGGCCGAGGGCATCAACAAGCTGGTGCGCACGGTCAACCATGCGGTCAGCGAAGTCGGTGCCGTCATCGCGGGCTTGGCCCATGGCGACTTGACGCGCCGGGTTGTCGGCGACTATCGGGGCGCCTTGCAGCAACTGAAAACGAACACCAACCTTACCGCCGAAAAGCTCGCCGCTATCGCCGGCGAGACCATCGACGGCATGGCCGCGATCAAGACAGCGACCGGCCAGCTTTCCAGCGGCTCCACCGATCTCTCCGCCCGCACGGAAGAACAGGTCGCCAGCCTGCAGGAAATGGCGGCCGCCATCCGCGAGCTTTCCGTCACAGTAAAGGGCAATGCCGAGAACGCCCAGCAGGCCAATCAGCTCGCGCTGGCTGCACGGCAGTCGGCCGAAGGCAGCGGCAGCGTCGCCCGCGAAGCGACGGAAGCCATGGGCCGCATCGAACAATCATCCCAGCGAATTGGCGAAATTGTGGGGCTGATCGAGGAGATCGCCTTCCAGACCAACCTCCTCGCCCTCAACGCCGCGGTCGAGGCGGCGCGCGCCGGCGATGCGGGCCGCGGCTTTGCCGTAGTGGCGCAGGAAGTCCGTGCCCTGGCGCAGCGTTCCGGCCAGGCCTCCAAGGAGATCAAGGCGCTGATCGCCGAAAGCGGCACGCAGGTGAGCAAGGGCGTGGCCCTGGTCAATCGCGCCGGCGGCAGCCTCGCCGACATCGTCGCCTCGGTGAAACGCGTCGCCGATATCGTGGCCGAGATTGCCAGCGCCAGCCAGGAGCAGTCCCTTGGCGTGCAGCAGGTGGACGACTCCGTCACGCAGATGGAGACCGTCACTCACAAGAACGCGGCGCTGGTGGAGGAGTCCTCCGCCTCGCTGGCCTCCGTCGATCAGCAGGCCGA
>DATKFM010000152.1:0-6492 GCA_035544395.1 Verrucomicrobiia bacterium | reverse complement strand
CGCCGCGCACTATTTCCGGCGCCACCTGGGCGCCCAACACCATCACCTATGGCGGCAACAACCGCAGCCACATGGTCCGCATCCCCGACCAGGGCCGATTCGAGCTGCGGCTGATGGATGGCGCCGCCAACCCCTACCTGATCCAGGCGGGCGTGCTGGCGGCCGGCCTCGATGGCGTGAGCAACAACCGCGATCCGGGCAGGCGGCTGGACATCAATATGTACACCGAGGGTCACACGGTAAAGAACGCTCGGAAGCTGCCCCTCAATCTCCTGGACGCGCTCCGCCTCACCGACAAGAGCAAGGTGGTCCGCGACGCCTTCGGCAGCGCCACAATCGACAGCTATATCAAGCTGAAAACCGACGAGTGGAACAGCTACGCCAAGCATCTCAGCAGCTGGGAACGGGACCACACGCTGGATTGCTGAGCCTCCTCACGGGATCGCAGTTGCTCGACAACAAACCGCCCCCTTGAGGGGGCGGTTTGCCGTTAGAACCGGTATCATTTCGGCGGCGTTTCCTGCGCACAACTTGATGTCGATTTCAGGCTGGTCGCAAAGGCGCCTTCCGGCTAGTTTCCCGCGACTGCGGCGACCTGCCGTGGGCCGAAATCAGACGATAATCCAAGGGGGTGGCGCCTTCAGGCGGAACCGCCGGGGCGCAAAGGGGAGAAGGCCGAACAATGGCTAAAAAGGTTGGCAGCGACATCGAGATTGCCCGGGCAGCCAAGATGCTGCCGATCGAGCAGGTGGCGACAAAAGTCGGGATCGATGAGAAGCACCTCTACCGTTACGGGCCGAGCAAGGCGAAGATCTCGTTCGACTTCATTGACAGTATGAAGGCCAAGCCCGACGGCAAGCTGATCCTGGTCACGGCAATCACCCCGACCCCGGCCGGCGAGGGCAAGACCACGACCACGGTCGGCCTCGGCGACGGCCTCAACCGCATCGGCAAGAAGGCAATCATTTGCCTGCGCGAGCCCAGCCTCGGCCCCTGCTTCGGCGTCAAGGGCGGCGCGGCCGGCGGCGGCTATGCCCAGGTGGTGCCGATGGAAGACATCAACCTGCATTTCACCGGCGACTTTCACGCCATTGGTACCGCCAACAACCTGCTCGCGGCCCTGATCGACAATCATTACTACTGGGGCAATGAACTGGGCATCGACGAGCGCCGCATCACCTGGCGCCGCGTCATGGACATGAACGACCGCGCGCTGCGCAACATCGTCTCGTCCCTTGGCGGCATCTCTAACGGCTTCCCGCGCGAAGACGGCTTCGACATCACTGTCGCATCGGAAGTCATGGCGATCTTCTGCCTGTCGAACGATCTCGAGGATCTCACCCGCCGCCTCGGCAACATCATCATCGGCTATACCCGCGACAAGAAGCCGGTCTATGCACGCGATCTCAAGGCCGACGGTCCGATGACCGTGCTGCTCAAGGACGCGCTGATGCCAAACCTGGTGCAAACCCTGGAGAACAACCCGGCTTTCATTCATGGCGGTCCGTTCGCCAATATCGCCCATGGCTGCAATTCCGTGATCGCGACCAAGCTGGGCCTGAAACTGGGAGAGTATGTGGTGACGGAAGCGGGCTTCGGCGCCGATCTGGGTGCTGAGAAGTTCTTCGACATCAAATGCCGCAAGGCGGGCTTGCGTCCCGCGGCCACCGTCATCGTCGCCACCATCCGCGCGCTCAAGATGCATGGTGGCGTGACCAAGGAGGATCTGGGCAAGGAGAACATCGAGGCGTTGAAGAAGGGCATCAGCAATCTGTCGCGCCATGTGGAGAACGTGAAGTCATTCGGTGTGCCGCCGGTCGTGGCGATCAACCGCTTTTCCGCTGACACCGACGCGGAGCTGGCAGCCGTGCGCCAGGCCTGCGCTGAACTGGGCGTCGAGGCCATCGAATGCACCCATTGGGCCGATGGCGGTGCCGGCACGGAAAAGCTGGCCCATGCCGTGGTCAAGCTGGCGGAATCCGGCGCCAGTAAATATGCGCCGCTCTATCCCGACGAAATGCCGTTGTGGGAGAAGGTCCGCACCATCGCCCAGCGCCTCTATGGCGCCCAGGGCATCATCGCCGACAAGAAGATCCGGGATCAGTTCGCGGAGATGCAGAAGGCCGGCTTCGGCCATTATCCGATCTGCATGGCCAAGACCCAGTACAGCTTCTCCACCGATCCCAACCTCAAGGGCGCGCCGTCCAACCACGTGGTGCCGATCCGCGAGATGAAGGTCTCCGCCGGCGCCGAGTTCCTGGTGGTGATCTGCGGCGAAATCATGACCATGCCTGGCCTGCCGAAGGTGCCGGCCGCAAACAGCATATTCGTTAACAAAGCGGGCCAGGTGGAAGGACTGTTCTAACCCAGCGGTTTGGCACGTCAGTAGACCGTCGCACCTAGATCCCAGCGCCCTCGCATTCGCGAGGGTTACGCAGGTGAAGCGCACAGAATTGCGGCCCGACGATGGCGGCGTGATCAGGAGATCGAAGCCTGAACAAATCAAGGCTGCTGGCGTGCCGCAGAGCAGTCCCGCATAATGCGCTGATGTTCCCCATCCCCATGTCCCTCTCGCGCGCGATCGGGATCACATCACGGCGGCCGCGCGTGCGGCGGTACCGAAAGCGGCGGGCTCGCTGGCAGAAGCGTGCACGCGTGGGGTGGCGCTGGCTCAACGGATTGTCGTGGCCCGTGAGAATCGCGATGGCCGTCACCGCGCTGTCGCTATTGCTGCCTTCGGCGAATTTCGTTTATCAAGTCGCGCGCAAGCCGACGGAGATGTTCTTTCCCGTGAGCGGCGTGCTCGACAAGATGCCGGCCGAAACCTGGACTTCCTATGCTCCCCTATTCCGAGAGCATTCCACGAGTACTGTCAGCCCGGAGCTGCTGGCGGCGTTGGCGCAGGTGGAGGCCGCGGGCAATCCGTTGGCGCGCACCTATTGGCGCTGGAGCCTGAGCTGGGACCCGCTGTCGATCTACAAGCCCGCCTCCAGCGCCGTGGGCATGTACCAGATGACCGACGCCGCCTTTAGTGACGCGCGCGAGGCCTGCGTGCATGATCACGTGGTTGTCGCGAATTGCTGGTTCACCGGGCTCTACACGCGCGTGCTGCCCAGTCATGCGATCGAGCTCACCGCGGTATCCCTGGACCGCCAGGCCACGGCGATCCTGAGGAAGTATCCGGGGGCGGCGCTGACTGCGCGCCAAAGGCAGGATCTGGCCGCTCTCATCCACCTCTGCGGCGGCCGTGTCGCACGGGCCTACGCCCGCAGCGGCTTTCAGCTCCCCACGGGCCAACGCTGCGGCGACCATAGCGCCGACCAGTATCTCGCCTCGGTCGACGCCTTGACGCGGAAGTTTCGCCGCTTGGCGGCAAATGAATAGACACAAGCCAGGAATTCAGGGGGGACCAGACTCATGCGACTCGACGGCAAGGTGATGTTGGTGACCGGCGCAACCTCGGGCATCGGTGCGGCTATCGCGCTCGAAGCGGCGAAGGAAGGCGCGAAGCTGGTGCTCACCGGCCGCTCGGCGGAGCGTGGCGAAGCCATCCGCATGCAATGCAGCGGCGCGGTTTTTCATGCCGCCGACATCGTGCAGAAGGGCGTAGCGGAAACTCTTGTTGACAAAGCCGTGAAAGAGTTCGGCCGCCTGGACATCCTTGTCAACAATGCCGGCATCGTCCATCGCCACACGGCGGAGACGGCGACGGACCAGGAATGGGACGACGTCATTGCCACCAATGTCACGGGCGTCTTCCGCATGAGCCGCGCGACGCTGCGGCATATGAAGCGCCAGGGCGGCGGGACGATCATCAATATCGGCTCGGATTGGGCGCTGGTGGGCGGCCGCAATGCCTTCGCCTATTGCGCCAGCAAAGGCGCCGTCGCGCAGATGACCCGCGCCATGGCGGTCGATCACGCCCGCGACAATATCCGCGTTAACTGCATCTGCCCCGGCGATATCGAGACACCCATGCTGGCATCGGGTATCGCCAAGCGCGGCATGACTCTGGAGGATGGGCTGAAGCATTTGGCCGCCGCGATCCCCATGGGCCGCGTGGCGCAGCCGCGGGAGATCGCCCGTGCGGCTGTATTTCTTGCCTCCGACGACTCGTCCTTCATGACCGGCGCCATGCTCTCGGTCGATGGTGGAAGTACGGCGTCGTAGTCACTCGACAGGCGCGAGGGAAATATCCGCCGTCACTGGAAAATGATCCGACCCCACATCCGGCCCGACGCGGCGATCCAGGACGATGATGCCGTTGCTGTGCAGGATCTGGTCGATCGGGATGCCCAGTGGCAGCCAGCGGGAGAACCAGGTGGGATGCACGCCATAACCGAGCGCGCTGTCCCGCATGCCGTTATGCTCCATGAAGTGGCGCAGGGCCGGCGACCAGGGCGTGGCATTCAGGTCGCCCATGACGAGGCGGCGCTTTTCCGAAACACCACGCAGATATTCGCCAACTTCCGTGAACTGTCCGTCGCGCGAGCGTGCCAGGCTCGGCGTGATCGGCGGGTCAGGATGCATTGCCATCACATGCAGGCAGGGCGCCGCTGCGCCCGACTCTGCATTCTCCAGGCAAAGCTGCGCGGATATTGCCGGCCGTCCATAGGTGCCGAAGTGCAGGATATCGTGATAGACGAACGGCCGCCGGCTCAGCAAGGCGATGCCGAACGGGCTGTCGACAATCTCCGAGGCACGATAGGGATAGCGCTCACGGAACTCGATTGATGTGGATTCCCACAAGGCCGGCGTAATCTCCAGCAACAGTAGCAAGTCCGGATCCTCCGCCTCGATCGCTCGGACCACCAGATCGGTGTGAGGATTCTGGGCATTGACGTTCAGCGTCATCACCCGCAGCGTTGCGGCCGGCGCCGGGCTCGGCGCCGCGTGCGCGCTGCCGCTCTGCCAGTAGTAGGGCGCCAGCAGCCAGAGATTCAGTCCCAGCAATGGCAGGCTGATCAGCCCGAGCCAGCGCGGCCGCAGCAGCAGGAAGAATGCGATGGCCGTGATCTGCGCCAGCGCATACTGCACCGGGAAATGGGAAAACAGCTCCGCGGGCCAGCCCGTCCCCGCCAGCAGCGCCAGCAGCGTTGCCGCATTGGCGCCGATGAGGGCGAAGGCGAAGATGGCGGTAATGAAACGCCTGATCGGATTCATAAGTACATTCGCATCAATTTGCGGCCGGCCAGCCCAGAATCAAATCTGTGGGATTGCGCTAGCGCTGCCCGTCCAGGCTTAGTAGCCCGCCATAGAGATCCGCACGCCGGTCGCGGAACAATCCCCAGGCGGCACGCGACTCCCGCAGTTCCCCAAGATCGAAGCTGGCGGTGATCACGCCGGCGTCGGTCTCGTTTGCTTCCGCCACCTTGGCGCCCGTGCCGTCAGCGATGAAGGACGAGCCGTAGAAACTCATCTGGAATCTGTCGCCTTCCTCGTGCCCTATGCGGTTGGAGGCCAGCAGCGGCATCATGTTCGCGCCCGCATGTCCCTGCATCACCCGCTGCCAATGGTCGCGGCTTTTCAACTGGGAGTTCTCCGGTTCTGAGCCGATGGCCGTGGGATAGAGCAGGATTTCAGCGCCCTGCAGCGCCATCGACCGCGCGCATTCGGGGAACCACTGGTCCCAGCAGATGCCGACGCCGATCCGGCCATGCCGGGTAGGCCAGACACGAAAGCCGCTGTCGCCGGGATTGAAATAGTACTTCTCCTCATAGCCCGGCCCCTGGGGAATGTGGGACTTCCGGTAAAGGCCAAGCTGCGCGCCGTCGGCATCGATGATGGCGACGCTGTTGTAGTAGGCATTGTTGGCGCGCTCGAAGAACGACACCGGCAACACCACCTTCAATTCCGCCGCCACCTCGCTGAAGTGCTTCAGCATCGGGTGTTCCTTGATGGGATGGGCGAGGGCGAAATGCGCGTGTTTCTGGTCTTTGCAGAAATAGGGCGTCTCGAACAGCTCCTGCAGCAGGACGATCTGCGCGCCGCGCCCGGCTGCCTCCCGTACCAGCGACTCCGCCGTCGCGATGTTCTTCGCCCGGTCCCAACCGCAGGCGAACTGCGTCGCCGCAACGGTGATGGTGGTCATGCCCTGGCCTCCCGATATGCACGCAGACAGGCGTCTTTATGCCGCATTTTTGTGCCGATGCAAGAAGAGCGCGGATCCCTGCGGACCCGCGCTCTCAACGCAAAAGCGCTTGGTTCTAGGCTACCAGCTCTTCGAATCCTTCAATGTCAGATCCAGGCCCTTCTTCACAATAGTGATGAACTCGTCGATATGACCCTTGGTCCAGGTCAGCGAGGGCGAGATCAGCATGGTGTCGCGGGTCGCCCGCAACATCAGGCCGTTGCGGATGCAGTGATCGCGGCAAATCGTGCCGGCGTTGCCCATGGGCTCGAAGGTCTTGCGCTTCGCCTTGTCCTTGACGATCTCGATCGCGCCGATGAAGCCGAGGCTGCGAACCTCGCCGACAAGTGGATGATCCAGCA
>DATKFM010000151.1:0-2105 GCA_035544395.1 Verrucomicrobiia bacterium | reverse complement strand
TGCTCGCCGGGATCGGCGCCGTTGATGTCAGCGAGAAACTCCGCCGCCGCCCCGCCGCGCAACGTCGTCGCGAGCTTGCCGCGATGGTGCACGAACACCTCGCCGTTCTTCGTCGCGCGGAATGTGAAACCGAGATCGCTGCTCATGGCGCAGCCCGTGCCGTCTCCTCCGCGATCAACAGCTTGATCTCCGCCGCGACCATCTCCTGCAGTTGCCAGAGATCCTCATCGCGGATGCCGAACTCCTCCAGCTTGCTGACGGTGTGAAACAGGTACTCCGCGCCCGAGCCGATATGGCCGCAGGCGCGGGCCAGGATCCGCGCCACTTCCGGCAGCGGCAGCGAGACATTGAAATCCGTGTGGGTGGTGTCGGCCCAGAAAACCAGCGCTTGCTGCGTTGCGCCGCCGATCTCGATATCAATCCAGCGCACGGCCCTGATGCCGTCATGGCCGCTGATCTCCCGCCGAAGGAGCCGGCCGATTTGCCCGCCATGATCGTCATCGCGCAGCCGATACGCGATGCCCTCGCAGCTTCCGCCCCGTTCCAGCCCCAGCATCAGGCCGGGCTGCTGCGGCGAGCCGCGCCATCGCGTCAGTTCCATGCAGAAGGCTCGGTGCCAGCCGGGAGCGGTAGCGCGGCGATGTTCCACCGAGTCGAACTCCGGTTTCCAAATCAAGGAGCCATAGGCGAACAGCCAGAGCTGCCCTGGTGCCTTCTGCCGCAGCAGGTCGGCAGCGGCGGCGTCATATTCCGCTTCGGTGAATTCCGGGTAGCCGTCTTCCGGCCCGGGGTCAGGCTCCTCCCGATGACAGCGCGCCACCAGTTCCGCCGTCAGGGACATGGGGGACTTGGTCGGGGGCAAACGCCAGGGCTCCGGACTTGCAGTGGGGATGTCCACTATAAAGTCCGGCTGACGAACCGGCTAGCGCCGGTCGAAGTACCAGGCGGTGCTGCGGTCGGCCATGCTCTCCATCATGCCATGGCTCCAGTCGCTGGAGCCCAGCATCGGCGGCAGCCAGTCCCGGCTCGAATTGCCGCCAAAACGCATCCCCGGTTCCCGCGCCAGCAGGCCGCCGAGTCCCGTCCGAATCCTTTGCAGCAGCCGCATTTTCATCTCCCGTCGTTGGATCGCCTTCCCGAACGATGGGAAGATTGGCCGGTAGCCGTAAAAGCGGCGGGTGCCGGATCGTAAAATCCGGGTAAAATCGTCCGCGGAAGGGAGTTTATTCAGTGGCGGTATGCAGGCTGAACCTGTTGGGCGGCTTTGCCCTGGAGTCCGGCGACGGCGGCAAGCTCAACCTGCCGACCCGCAAGGACCGGCTGCTGCTGGCCTATCTGGCGCTGTCGGGCGGGCGCCCCCAGCCGCGGGAGAAACTCGCCGCCCTGTTCTGGGGCGACCGCGGCGAGGTTCAGGCGCGGGACAGCCTGAAACAGGCGCTGGCCGGCATCCGCCAGGCCTTCCGGCAGGCTGATGCTGACCCGATCCGCGCCGACCGGGAAACGATCGCCCTCGAAACCGCCGGCATCGAGATCGACGCCGTCGAATTCATGCGGCTCGCGGCCGATCCCGCCACGGCCGGACCGGCGATGGCGCTCTACAAGGGCGCTCTATTAGACGGCATGGATGCCGCCGTGCCGGAGTTCGATGACTGGCTGAAGCCGGAACGGACGCGGCTCGGCGCGCTGGCCGAGCGTGCGTTCGAGCAACTGGCGCAATCAGCCGCGGCGAACGGGAGGGCTGACGATGCGATCCAAATCGGCCGCCAGCTGCTCGCCGCCGATCCCCTGGCCGAAAGCGTTTGCCGCGCGCTGATGCGCCTGCTGGCGCAATGTGGCGACAACACCTCCGCGCTGAAACTCTACAGCGACTGCCGGGACATTCTGAAAAAAGAGCTCGGCGTTCCGCCCGATAGCCGCACCGAAGCGCTGTACCGCGATATCGTCACTGATAGAATGTCGGCAGTTCCGAGCGCATCGGCGAGCGAGCGCGCGGCGGATCGGCCCTCGGTCGCCGTGCTGCCGTTCAGCAATCTCAGCGCCGACCCCGCACTGGCGCCACTCTGCGACGGTGTGACCGAGGACATCATCACCGGCCTCGGCCGCTT
>DATKFM010000150.1:0-19843 GCA_035544395.1 Verrucomicrobiia bacterium | reverse complement strand
ACGGCGGCAACGCCAAAGGCGGCGGCCTGTCCGCCGACGGTAGTTCGACTGGTGGTAATGGCACCGGCGGCGACGCGGCTAGCGCAGCGGTTGGTGGCAAGGGCTCCAACGATGCCGACTCCGATGGCGGCGACGGTGGTGATGTTGCTGGCGGTGCTGGCGGTGCTGGCACGGGCGGCAGCACGGGCGACAACGACTCGACCGGCGGCGCGTCTGCTGGCGGCAAGGGCGTTGGCAACGGTGATGACGCGACTGCCAACGGCGGCGACGCCGATTGGGCCGCGAGCGGCAAGGCTAACGGTGGGGACGCCGATAGCGGTTATGCCGATAGCGGCGACGCGGCGACAGGCTCGGCAGCTGGTGGCGGTGCCACGAGCGGCAAGGCCGAAGGCGGCAACGGCGGTTCTGGCGGCGATATTGGCAAGGTCACTCAGTTTGCCATCACGTCGATCAAGACCGGCGCGATCACCCAGACCGGCGCTTCCGGCCCGGGTGTCAGCATCCAGCAGGCCACGACAGGTTTCAACAACCTGAACCAGGCTCTGTCTCAGGTGTCTGCCCAGTCTTCGTTCAACGGTCAGTAATATCTATGCGTACAGCCGGCGGGCTTTCGGGCCCGCCGGCCTTTTTCCCGGTAACGGGAAAGTTTCAGGTTTAGGTTTTTGGGAGATGCGTGCCATGCGGACAGTATTGAAAACGACTTTAGCGTCCATGCTTGCTCTTGGTGTTTGCGTGTGGGTGGGCGAGACGCGTGCCGATGGCTCTACTAGCGATGACGACATAGCTGTGAACAGCAGCGTCACTTCTGCGGATCTCTCCGAGCTCAGCGGCGGCAGTCTATCGATTGTCGCCGCCGAAGCTAACGTAACGCAGGATGGCAATGTCGAAGGCAATTCCGTCACGGTGAACGGAAGCGGAAGCATCAGCACCGGCAGCGCGATGAATATCAACAGCGGCAGCCATGGCATCGTCATGCAGGCGGCCAACTCGGGAATGAACTCGCTTATCCAACAGTCTTCGACGATCAATGTGATCTTCGCTCCGCCGAATTGATGCCTGGGCGCCACGTCTTTCGGACGGAGTTTCAGCAGCTAGGAGTGGCGTAGATGCGGGTTTTGCGTTCCATTGCGGCAGCCGGCGTTTTGCTGGCGCCGCTGGCGATTAGCGACCTTCCGGCCGCCCGGGCCGGAGACATCGAAAGCGGCTCGGCCGGTTCCTTCACCATGCCGGTCACCAGCATGCGCGAACGGCCGCTGAAGACAATCGTCCTGCAGCAGTATGATTTCAGTTGCGGCGCCGCGACGGTGGCGATGCTGCTGACCTATCACTACAACATGCCGACGACTGAAGAAGAAGCCTTCATGGCGATGTATACCGTCGGCGACCAGCAGAAGATCCAGCGCGAAGGCTTCTCCTTCCTGGACATGCGGAACTACATCAAGTCGCGTGACCTGAAGGCGGCCGGCTTCGAGCTGACTTTGGATGAGATCTCGGAGCTTGGCGTCCCCGCGATCGCTCTCATCACTCTCAACGGCTACCGGCATTTCGTTCTGATCAAGGGGATCAAGGACGACCGGGTCCTGATCGGCAACTCGGCAATCGGCCTGATGGCCATGGAACGGGACAAGTTCGACGCCATTCGTGATCCGGTTGTCGTGTTGATCCGCAACAAGGCCAAACTGGGCCGCAAATATTTCAACCTGGCGTCCGAGTGGAGCGTGAAGCCGAAGGCGCCGCTCAGCAAGGCCACCGATGCCGTCCGCTCGACGATCTTCGTCGACATGACGGGCAACAGTTTCTAGGCGAAAGAAGAGCAATGTCTCTCACGAATTCAATCGAAGCCTTTGGACAGTCCGGCCTGCGCCTGCGGCGCGCCGCATTGTTGCTGGCGATTTGCGCAATGGCGATCCTGCCGGTAACGACAGCCAAGGCGGCGACCGCAGATCTGGATATCGACAGCTTGGCTCCTGTCTCGGATGAAAAGCTCGCATCGATGCGTGGCGGCTTTCGTTTCGGTGGCCAGGAAATCTCCTTCGGCATTGTCATCGAGACCGTGGTCAATGGCGGCGCGGCGATCCTGCGTACGGCGTTCAATGCCGACAGCGTGGGCGGCCCGATTGTCACTCTGAACGGTGCACCGGCAGGCCCTGGTTCTACGGCGGGCGACTTTAAGTTGAAGCAGGCTGCCGATGGCGGCTTCCTGCTCACCAACGATCAGGGCACGAGGATTCTCCATCAGCTCGGCAATGCCGGTGGCGGCATCGTGGCGGCGATCTCGAACTCCTTGAATGGCCAGCTTATCCAACAGCAGGCGCAGCTCAATGTCGGCATCCAAAATCTAAATACTATCAGAGGCTTATCGGTCATTGGCTCAATGCTGAGCCAATTGGGCGTCGGCGCAACCGGGCACGCACAGGGGTTGTAACAGGCAAACAGAGGCTTGGCATGCCGCTGGAATCTGACTAGCGGACATAACTCATAAGATCGAGTGCCAGCAGCTATCGCTTGGAGATTGAAGCAGACTAGGCTATTAAGAAAATTAGTGGGCTTGGTCTGAGTACAGGTTGGGGGGCTCCAATGAAGAGGGATCAGACGGCACCGTTACACCGGATAACCCGGTCGTTGCGGTTTTTGCTTTTGTGCAGTTCGGTCTTTTTGCCGATCGCCGCGCTGCCGGTTCTGGCCGATGATACTGGGGTCGTTACTCAGGAAGATTTGAAGCTGCTGAAGCAGCAGCTCGAATTGCAGAAGCAAGAGCTGGAAAATCAGAAGCAGGCGCTGCAGCAGCAGCAGAATCAACTGAACTTCCTGAAATCCCAGGTGGGCCAGTCCGATGATCCGGACACGACGCCTGTCACTTTCAATCTCGGCAATGGGACCTTTACCACCGGCAACGCTGGGTCAGGCGCAACAGCCGGCTCCAATTCGGGGGTCGTGACCGCACAGGACAACTCTTCGGGATCGACCGGCACTGAAGAAGAATCCCCGGATGATACGGAAACGAGATTGTCCCAGGTACTCGACAATGAGACCGGCGTCTTGACTCCTGAAGGGACCTTGGTCGTCGAGCCGTCGCTTGAGTTCACTCACTCCACCAGCAATCGTTTCTTTGCCCAGGGTGTTGAAGTCGTCGACTCCGTGTTTATCGGCCTCCTGGAAGTGAATGAGGCGGATCGCGACACGGTTACCGCCGGCCTGAATATCCGCTATGGCATCACAGACCGTTTCGAAATGGAGACGCGGATACCGTATGTGTTCCGCCATGAAACGGTGACGCAGTCCTTCATCTCGCAGCCCAATCAGCCGTCGTTCTCTGACACGAACAACGGCGATGATATCGGCGACATCGAAGTGGCGGGCCATTATCAGATCACAAGTGCGCCGATATATACGGTCGCCAATGTGCGAGTGAACACGCCGACGGGCCTCAGCCCGTTTGACGCAGACTTCGATCCTATAACCGGTCAGCCGACGGAATTGGCGACGGGTTCCGGATTCTGGGGCGTGCAACCGAGCGTCACCGTGATTTTCCCGACGGATCCAGTCGTATTCTTCGGCACGTTCGGCTACACGATCAATATTCCCGATGATGTCAACGAGGTGCGCACGATTTCCGACCCGACATCGGCGGTCTTGCCGATCACCTCGACCATCGGCGACGTTGATCCCGGTGATTCTATCAACATCGCGCTTGGCATGGGCCTGAGCTTGAACGAGCAGTTCTCCATGAGTCTTGGCTTCAAGTATGACTACGTCTTCCCGACCGAAGAGGAAGTCGTGATCCTGGATTCCAATCCAGGCGGGCCGAGCAATTTCACCGGAACAGTTGAGACGGATACATTGCAGGCTGCTTCGTTCCTGGTCGGCTGGTCCTATCAGGTCAACGAAATGGTCGGCCTCAATCTGAACTTCGAAGTCGGCGCTACAGATGATGCGAATGACTTCGCTGTGCGCGTCGGCGTACCCATCCGCTTCAACAACCTGTTCGGCAGGGGCGAGGAAGAGTAGCGCCGGGATTGCCATTCGTTAACCATGTTTAAGGGCCGGAAGACTTGAACTTCCGGCCCTTTTGCTTTCCCGGCACCCTCACTTTTTTGGCATTCCACCGAATAAAGCTGCGAAATGAATCCAATTTTGCTATATATTTCGATAATACGCTGTGCCCCAATTAGAGGGCGGCGGTACTAGAGAATTAGCAGTTCGGGCTTTTTGAGGGGTGGCGTCCGTCGATCACAGGTTGCCGACGGATTGGTAACGGTTTCTCGCGATGCACAGAATCGCTGAAAGCAACGGCCCGCGAGTTTCGGAACATTCGATTTGTAGATTTATTCTTTCTGGTGGGCTTGTGCTCTCGGCCGCGCTTGGAAATCGATCCAAGGCCGGGGGCGTATGTATTGCCAGGGGCGACTGTGAATAGAAAAAAGTGAAATGGGCCAAGGAGGTGACGGCCGTCACAGATAATTCAAGCGAATGCACTAAGAGGAAAGAAACGTTTGCCTGTTAATAAATATGTCGCCGGAAAAGGCAGCCGGATTCTTGGGGACTCTGAACTTGATGAACATGGAAACGCGATGAGCGGGCAATTCGTCGATTTGGCTGTGGACGGCGAATCGAAGAAGCGGCCCCATGCCGTGCTGGCGATGACGCTCAGCAAGGATGCCGACGCATTGACCGGCCTTGAGGCGCTGGATAGCGGCCAGGTCCGGCTGCTGGCGGCCGAGGATACCGAGCAGGCGCGACGGCTGATCGAGCATGAGCGGCCGATTGCCGGGCTGCTGCAGCTAGGCCGCCGTCCCGATCCTCAGGCCGTGCAGAAGGCCTTGGCGCTGGCCGAGATGGCGCCGCGGCTGCGGCTGATCGCCCTGCTGGAGACCGAGGCGCTGCGCGCCCCCGAATTCGCCGAGCTGGTCAGCAAGGGCCTGCTCCATGATTTCCACCGTCTGCCGATCCTCCATGACCGGCTCATGTTCAGCCTCGGCCATATCGCCGGCCTGGTAGCGCTGGAAAGCCGCGAGAACATCGCCAATCTCGGTGGTGCCATCCCTGGCCAGGGCGATGCCCATATCGTCGGCGTCAGCTCGGCGATCACGCGCGTCTTCCAGGCGGTGCGCAAATTCGGCGAAGTCGACGCCCCCGTGCTGGTCACCGGCGAGACCGGCACCGGCAAGGAATTGGTGGCGCGCGCCATCCATGACCGCTCCAGCTTCCGCGGCGGGCCATTCATCTCCATCAATTGTGCCGGCTTGCCCACCAGCATCATCGAGTCCGAGCTGTTCGGCTATGAGCGCGGCGCCTTCACCGGCGCCATCAAGCAGAAAGTCGGCCGCATCGAGGCCGCCCGCGGCGGCACACTGTTCCTGGACGAGATCGGCGACCTGCCGCTGGAAGTGCAGGGCCACCTGCTGCGCTTCCTGCAGGAGAAGACCATCGAACGCCTGGGCAGCACCAAATCGATCACGGTGGATACCCGCGTTGTCGCCGCCACCAACATCAACCTGGAAGACGCCATCAAGGCCGGCAAGTTCCGCGAGGATCTCTATTACCGCCTGAACGTGCTGTGCATCTCCATGCCGCCTCTGCGCGACCGCGGCGACGATATCCAGCTGCTGGCGACCTTCTTCCTGCGCAAGTTCTCTTCCGAGCTGAAACTGCCGAAGCTCGGCTTCCATGACAGCGCGCTGGAGAAAATGCAGCGCTACCGCTGGCCCGGCAATGTGCGCGAACTCATCAGCACGATCCGCCGCGCCGTGGTCATGGCCGAAGGCCGCTGGATCATGGCCTCGGACCTCACCTTCGCGGAATCCACCGGCGCCGATCAGGGGGTACCCGATCTCGCCACCGCCCGCCAAGCGCTGGAAGAGAAGCTGATGCGCGAGGCCTTGCGCATCAATGGCGGCAACATCAAGCGCGCCGCCAAGGAACTCGGCGTCTCCCGGGTCACCCTCTATCGCATGATGGAGAAGTACCGCATCGATCCCGAGCAGCGCGCCGTGGCCCGCCTCGGTACTGGCCGCATCGCGCCAATGCCGCCCAAACCGCTGCGGCCGCCGGTACGCCCGGCGAAACCCGTCTCGGGCGCCCCCCGGCCGGATCCGGCCAGGCCCCTCACCAAGCGGGCTGGCGACGCCTAACCGGCCGTTAGCGATCCTCTGAGACCGACAGGCTGCGTCGCGTCACTTCTGCGGCAGCCCAAATTGCCCCGCTCCCTGCGACCAGGCGAGGTCAAATTCCGCCTCTAGATTCTCGCTGACTCCGCGACAGCCTTCGACCACGCGCTTTGCCCAATCGAAATATTCCACTTTCCGCTTCAGGTCCCAGCCGCGCGGCGGGCTGTTGAGGATGCTGTGCAAGTTGCTGGTCTTGTCGGCGATCTTGATCATCTTGGCGCCATCAGAAGCATGCTGGGCATGCTCCTCCTGATGCTTTTTCCGCGCTTCCTTGGGCAGGGCTTTGTCGTCGGTCACCTCGCGCACCAGCGAGGCGATCTCCTCGCCGAACTCCGCGGCCAGCTCGTCATAAGTGGTCGCCGTATCCTCCAGGGTATCGTGCAATAGGCCGGCCACCGTCACGGCCGCGTTGCGGTTTTCGGGCGCGGCGGCGAGCAGCCGCGCCACCTCCGCCAGATGATTGATGTAGGGTTCGGCGGATTCGCCCTTGCGCCGTTGATGAACGTGCTTGCGGGCGGCGAAATCGAGCGCTCGCGCGAACAACAAGAGCGGCTCGTCTGCCGGTTTCGTCGCTGCGTATTTCCTGTGACTCGTGGTCATTTCTTGAAATGGTCGTCCTCAAAGTGGCGGCCGCTTGTCGTGCCAGGGCTGCGCCTGCTCGAGCTGCGCGGCCAGCCGCAACAGCACTGCCTCATTGCCATAATTGGCGCCGAAATGTACGCCGACCGGCAAGCCACCGGCCGTCCAATGTAGCGGCAGCGAAATCCCCGGCCCGCCGGAGACATTGAACTGCGGCGTGAAGGGGATCAGCCGGAACAGCCGCTCGTTATAGGCCTTGAGATCGAGCCGCATCATGTCGGTCGAGCCCAGCGGCAGCGGCGGTTCCGCCAGCACCGGCGACAGCAGCACATCATATTCGGCGAAGAACGCGCCGAAGCGCCGGCCGATGCCATGGACGATGGTGATCGCGCGGGCATAGTCGCGGGCCGTGAACTTGCTGCCCATTTCGTACCATTCGGCGGTGACGCGCTCGAGGTCGCCTTGCTGCAGGCTTCGCCCCAGCGACGCCAGGCGGAAGTCCACGGCGCTCCGCAGATTGCCGCCGATGATCACCTGCATCGCCCAGCTCAATCCTTCCCAATCGAACTTTGGCGCCGCTTCCGTGACCCGGTGACCGAGGTCTTCGCAAAGCTTCGCCGCGGCTTCCGCGCCCGCAATGCAATCGGCATGGGTCGGAACACCGGTGGCGGGCTTCGTGCAGAGCGCGATCCGCAACTTGCCCGGCGCCGCCGACACTTCCTGCAGGAATGGCCGCGCCGGCGGCGGCGCCCAGTAGGGATCGCCCGGCGATGGCCCGCTCGAGGCATCGAGGAAGGCGGCGGTATCCCGCACGCTCCGACTGACCACATGGCCGCCGGCCAAGCCGCTCCAGCCTTCGCCCACATCGGGGCCGGCCGGGTTTCGTGCGCGGGTCGGCTTCAGCCCGACGACGCCGCAATTGGCCGCGGGAATGCGAATCGAGCCGCCGCCGTCGGTCGCATGGGCCGCCGGTACCATGCCTGCCGCGACAGCCGCGGCGGCGCCGCCGCTGGAGCCGCCGGAACTGTGCTGCAGGTTCCAGGGATTGCGTGTCGGTCCGTTGACCGCGGGCTCCGTCGCCGCGTTCAGCCCGAACTCTGGCGTGTTGGTCCGGCCGAGGATGACCAGCCCGGCGCGTTTGTAGCGCTCCACGATGGTGAAGTCATGGTCGGCAACAAAGCCGTCATAGAGATGCGAGCCGTTCCCCACCCGCGCGCCCGCGTACCAGGTGTAGAGATCCTTCAGCAGGAACGGCACGCCCGCGAGCGGTCCCTGCGGCAATCCCGCCTGCAAGGCCTGCCGCGCCTGATCGTACATCTTCTGCACAACCGCATTGAGCCGAGGATTCAGCGCTTCCACCCGCTCGATCGCCGCGTCCAAAACCGTCGTCGCCGAAACCTTTTTCTGGGCGATCAATTCGGCCAGGCCGAGAGCGTCATATGTCTCATATTCTGGGAATACGGTCATGCGGCGGAACTCCAGCAATACATAGCGACGGTTGGATCGGAAGAATGCGGCGGAACGTCCACGAAGTCACGTCCGCGATTTTGCATCGCGAACGCAATCATGCAAAATGGGCGCGGAAGGGAATCATCGGCATGATCGAACATCAGGGCGGCTGCGTTTGCGGGCGGGTGCGCTATACCGTTCGTGGCGAGCCGGAGCGCGTCACGATTTGCCATTGCACCTGGTGCCAGCGGCGCACGGGCACGGCGTTCGGCGTTGAAGCCGTCTTCCAGCAGGACCGGGTCGACATCGCCGCCGATGCCTTGAATATTCACCGGCACATCTCCGATGAGTCCGGGCGCTGGCTGGACCAGCATTTCTGTCCGGCTTGCGGCACGAATATCGGCATCACGCTGGAGGCAGTTCCCGGCATCCGCACGATTGCCGCCGGCACCTTCGACGATCCATCCTGGATCGACCCGGCCAAGCAGAAGTTCCGCTATGTATATATGCGGTCCGCGCAGCACTGGTCGGAAGTGCCTGATGGCGTCGAACAATACGAGGTACATTTCCGCAGGTGATGCTGCGGAGCGCCATCTCGGCAAAATGCACCATGAAATTCGGTTTTCTTATCTAACCACCATTTAATTTTCGCCTGGCCGACGGCATTGTTACCGGCTGCGATGTTGAGTTGGCGAAGGCTGCACTCGCCACAATTGGCGAATCGGCGTTCGAGCCAGTCGACATCTACGATAGCGTCGCCCGCGCTCACCTTGCCTTCAGCGCGCAACGTCCGGAACTCAATCTCGCGGTCGCGCGCGTCAGCGCCGCCGAAAAAGAACCCGCCTTCGGTTGCTTCGCCTTCGCCAAGCACGACGACGCTTTCAGGCACGCCTACGATCGGGCACTCGTGGAATATCCGAGATCAAAGGCACACCGCGCCGTATCGGCTCGATTTGGCTTCCGTGATGACGAGATCGATTTGATCGTCAGTTAATCGGTCGTTCGCGCGTCGGTCATTGACCCGCATAGGGATCATAGGTGCCGAAACTCCAGAGATGCCCCTCGCAGTCGCGTACTGAGTATTCGCGTGCCCCGTAGTCGGTATCGCTCAGCGGCCGTTCGATCTTGGCCCCCGCCGCCTTCGCGCGCTTGTAGTGGGCCTCGATATCCTTGACGACCGCATAGATTCCGTAGGGCTCGGTGGTCCAAGGATTGCCCGGTTCCGCCGGCCGCTCCGATCCCAGCATGATCATGCCGGCGCCGAGCCGAAGCTGGGCATGGGCGACGCTGTCCTTCTCGCCCGGGACGACGAACTGTTTTTCGAAGCCGAAGGCCCGGCTGAGCCAGTCGATCGCGGTGGACGCATCCTTGAAGCGAAGCGTCGGAAAGATGTTGGGATTGTTGGCGGGATTTTTGCTGGCCATCTGCGCGCTCCGGCGGTTCGGGTTGACGATGCCGGAACGCTACCCGCACGGCCGCGCCCGGTCTTGGACGAATTTTACCCCGCGACGCCGCCGCCGTTCGGCATCAGGGCTTTGTAATACTCCGTCGGGGTCCGGCCGGAATAGCGGCGGAAGTCGCGGTTGAAATGCGCTTGATCGAAATAGCCGCAAGTCAGGGCGAGCTCGCTCCAGCTTTCGTCGCTGCCGGCGCGAAGCCGGCCAGTCGCATGTTCGAAGCGCAGGATACCCGCCACCGCCTTGGGGTTCAGGCCGATCTGCGCCTGGAAGCGCTTGATCAGGGTCTTGCGGCTGCAGGAAAGCGTGCGGCTCAGGGCGCCGATCGAACGTCCGCCGCGGCTGGCCTGCAGCGTTCGCAGCGCCCAGGCGACGTCAGGCGACATGGCACGCCCGCGCCCGAGGCGCTCCAGCAGGAACCGGTCCATTAAATCGAACCGCGCGGGCCAATCATTTGCCGCCTGCAGCTCGTCCGCGAGGTCCGCTGCGGCCGGGACGCCGATGAGATCGGCGAGATGCAGGCAACGGCCGGCAACATCGGACATCGCGCCGTCGACAAAACGATAGGCGCCAAACAGCGTGAAATTCACCTGGAGGCCGCGCTGCTTGCCGGTGAACTCCGTCAGAACATGCACGTCATGCAGTCCGGCAAGGAAACTCCGGAACACGCCGCGTTCCGCCGGCCGGTCTCCATTGATGATGTCGATCGCCGGGCCGAAGGTGATGATCATCGGAATGCCGGCGAAGGGTGGCTGCAGCCGCCGCATCGGCCGCGACGCCTGCTCACTATAGCCGGTATAGTCGCTGACGTAGGGATTGAGCCGCGGGTCCGGCGCACGCGCCGCCATCGCCCAGCTATGGGCGTCGGAACTATGACTACGAAAATCCACCGCTAGTCCGTCGACCGGCATCTGTCGCCTCTGGGTCTGCACCAAGGTTACAGCCCTGGAAGCGCGCGATCCAGCGCAGCTGCACCGAAACCGCCTCGCCCGATGTGTCCGCCGTCACAGAATTCCTTGCGTTGGCGACGGTACGTCAACATTCTCAGATATTCTCACTGATCAGCCAGTGAAGACCATGCAGACCGAAGCCCCGGAACACCGCCCCATCGCCTGCCGCCCGGTCCGCCAGATCACCCTGGCGGCAGGGATTATTTGCCTGGGACTGGGCATCGCCGGACTTTTCCTGCCGGTGATGCCGACCACGATCTTCCTGCTGTTGGCGCTCTGGTGCTTTTCCCGCAGCTCGGAACGGCTGCAGCGCTGGCTCTACGATCACCCGCGCCTGGGCCGAGGTTTGCGCCAATGGCACCGCCACCGGGTGATCCCGCCGAGGGCGAAGGCCGCCGCGCTTGCCATGATGGCCGCAAGCTTTCTCGTCACTGTCTACCTGTATGCGGGCAACTGGCTTGTGCCCGAAATCGTCGGTGCCGCGTTGCTGCTCGTTTCTATCTTTATTCTCCGTTGCCCCAGCCGCGTGCCGGCCTAGGCGTCACTTCGCCGTCGACGCGACGATCTCCAGGAATGCCTTTACCAGCCTGAGCTCGCGGCGCTCCGCCAGGCAGACGACATACTCGGTCATCTCCACATCGACGCCAGACAGGCGCAGGGGCTTCAGCCTTGCGTCCTGGCCGAACTCGCTCTCAGAGACAATGCCGATGCCCAGGCCCGCTGCCACGGCCTCGCGCACGGCCTCCCGGCTGCCGATTTCCAGCACCTCCCCCAGGCCATGGCCGGCGCGGCTCATGGCTGTCTCGAACAGATGGCGCGTGGTGGAGCCGGGTTCTCGGAGCACCAGCCGGTGGCCCGCTAGCGCCCCGGCCTCGATGCGGCCCTTGCGGGCGAGGGGATGGCCTGCAGGCACGAAGCCGATTAGCCGGTCCCGGCGCAAGGGCAGGGCGTGAAGACGGGCGTCACCCGGCACATCGGCGACGATGGCCACGTCGCTTCGATGCTCCAGCAGATCCTGCAGCAGCTCGGCTGAATTGCCGATGGCCAGGGCAAGGGTCAGGTTCGGGTAGCGCCGGTTGAAGGCGGCCAGCGACTCCATGACATGGTAGGGCGCGTCGGCGCCGACCCGGAGATGGCCACGGGTTAGGCCGCGGGTGGCCGCCAGCAGCTCTTCCGCCTCGTCTTCCAGGTTGAAGTAGCGGCGGGTGATCTCCTGCAGCCGCCGGCCCAGCTCGGTCGGGGCAATGCCGCGGCCGCGGCGCTCGAACAGCTCGACGCCATAGGCCTCCTCGAGGGCCTTCACCTGGGCCGACAAGGTGGGCTGGGTGACATGGAGGACGTCGGCCGCCTTGGTGAAACTGCTGGCGGCGGCCACGGCATGGAAGGCGCGGAGTTGAGTATAGATCATATCTATATCAAATATAGAAAGTAGTGATTTGACTTATGATAGGCCTCAGCGCCATTTAAGGGCAAGCAACTTTTCAATTCCAAGGAGCCCCTGATGACCTCTGCCCCGCGCGATCCCTGGCTGTTGACGCCCGGTCCGCTCACCACCTCGGCTGGCGTGAAGCAGGCCATGCTCCATGACTGGGGCTCGCGGGACGCGGCTTTCATTACCATCAACAAGCGGGTGCGCGACCGGCTGGTGGATCTGGCCCATGCCACAGGCAGTCATGTCTGCGTGCCGCTCCAGGGCAGCGGCACCTTCTCCGTGGAAGCGATGATCGGAACCTTCGTGCCGAAGAGCGGCAAGCTGCTGATCCTGATCAACGGCGCCTATGGCAAGCGGGCGGCGAAGATTGCTGAATACAGCCAGCGTGCCTACGCGACGTTGGAATGGGCCGAAGACCGGCCAGTGGAACCGACGGATGTGGCCGCAAAGCTCAAGGACGATCCGGCGATCACCCATGTCTTCGTGGTCCATTGCGAAACCACGTCGGGCGTCCTCAATCCGATAGAGGAAATCGCCGCCGTGGTAAAGCGCGCCGGCCGCAGTCTGCTGATAGACTCCATGAGCGCCTTTGGTGCACTGGCTGTGGATGCGCGGCTGGTGCCGTTCGATGCGCTGGCGGCGTCCTCCAACAAATGCCTCGAAGGCGTGCCCGGCATGGGCTTCGTCATCGCCCGCAAGTCGGCGTTGGAAGCCTGCGGCGGCAATGCCCATGCCCTCAGCCTCGACCTGCATGATCAGTGGGTGGCGATGGAGAAGAATGCCCAGTGGCGCTTCACTCCGCCAATCCATGTCATCGTCGCGTTCGACCAGGCGCTGAAAGAGCACGAGGCCGAAGGCGGTGTCGCCGGCCGCGGCGCGCGCTATCGCCGCAATTGCAAGACCCTGATCGACGGCATGCGCAGCCTGGGCTTCGAGACCTTGTTGCCCGATGCGATTCAGGCGCCGATTATCATCACCTTCCACATGCCGGCGGACCCGAAGTTCAAGTTCGAGCTGTTCTATGACAAGCTCAGGGAACGGGGCTATGTGATCTATCCCGGCAAGCTGACCGTGGCAGACTCTTTCCGCATCGGCTGCATAGGTCGGCTGGGCGATGCCGAGATGAATGGCGCGCTGGACGCGGTGCGTGCGGTTCTGGCGGAGATGGGCGTGATCTCGGGCGCGCCAGCGCGCTCCAAGAGCGCGGCATAAGGGCAATCGACATGGCACTGCAGCCCAAATCCATCACCGTCAACGGCAAGGCCTATGGCTGGCCGAGCGCGCCGCTTGTGGTAGTTTGCGTCGACGGCAGCGAGCCCGACTACACCACCCGCGCGATGGAGGCCGGCGCAATGCCCTGGCTGAAGCGCACGTTGCCTGATGGTGCGAACCTGCTGGCCGATTGCGTGGTGCCCAGCTTCACCAACCCGAACAATCTGTCGATCGTGACCGGCGCTTCGCCGGCCGTGCACGGCATCTGCGGCAACTACTTCTATGACCGCGAGGCCGGGCAGGAGATCATGATGAATGATCCCAAGTACCTGCGCGCAGAGACGATCCTGGCTGCCTTTGCCAAAGCCGGTGCGAAGGTTGCTGTCGTGACGGCCAAGGACAAGCTGCGGCGGCTCCTCGGCAAGGGTCTCACCGGCATCTGTTTCTCGGCCGAGAAGGCGAACGAGACGACGAAGGCGGAGCATGGCATCGACAATGCGTTGGGCTTTGTCGGCAGGCCGCTGCCGTCGGTTTACAGCGCCGATCTCAGCGAGTTCGTCTTCGCGGCGGGCGTGAAGCTGATGGAGTCGGTGCGGCCGGACATCATGTATCTGTCGACCACTGACTACGTCCAGCATAAGCATGCGCCGGGAACACCGGCAGCCAACGCCTTCTATCAGATGATCGACGGCTATCTGGCGCGCCTCGATACGCTTGGCGCGACAATCGCGGTGACGGCGGATCACGGCATGAACAGCAAGACCGACGGCAACAAGGCGCCGCAGGTCATCTATCTGCAGGACGTGCTCGACGGCTGGCTGGGCAAGGAGGCCGCGCGGGTGATCCTGCCGATCACCGATCCCTATGTGGTGCATCACGGCGCGCTCGGCTCCTTCGCGACTGTCTATCTGCCTGAGGGTGCGGATCGAGCGGATGTCCTAAAGCGACTGTCGGCTCTCCCGGGAATGGAAGCCGTCCTGTCGCGCGAGGAAGGTTGCCGGAGATTCGAGCTGCCGGAGGATCGCATGGGCGACATCATTGCCGTATCCGAACGCAACCATGCCATCGGCACCAGCGCCAGCCGCCATGACCTCTCCGGCCTCGATGCGCCGTTGCGGTCCCATGGCGGCATCTCTGAACAGCGCGTGCCGCTGCTGATGAATCGTCCGGTGGGCCAGCTGCCGGCCAGTCTGCGCCTGCGCAATTTCAGCATCTTCGATCTCGCGCTGAATCACGCAGGCACAGCGGCGCAACCCAAACTCTCAAAGGCGGTCTGAACATGAACGCGGTCATCCGCAAGGAAGCGATGCGCATTGCCGGCGAGAAGGTCAGCGGCGCCAACGTCATCGACGTGCGCTATCCCTATGACAACACGGTTGTCGGCACCGTTCCAAAGGCCACGCTCGCCGATGTGCGCCGCGCCTACGAGAAAGCGGCCAGCTACAATTCCAAGCTGTCCCGCGCTGACCGCTCGGCGATCCTGCGCAAGGCGGCTGATGCGCTGGTGGCGCGCCGCGACGAGATCGCCCGGCTGATCACGCTCGAGTCGGGCCTGTGCCTGAAGGATTCGACCTACGAAGTCGGCCGTGCCTATGACGTGTTCACTCTCTCGGCCAATGCCTGCGTCTTCGACGACGGCCAGATCTTCTCCTGCGATATAACGCCCCACGGCAAGAAGCGCCGCATCTACACCCAGCGCGATCCCCTGACGGCGATCACTGCCATCACGCCGTTCAACCATCCGCTGAACCAGGTGGCGCATAAGGTGGCGCCGTCGATCGCCACCAACAATAAGATGGTGCTGAAGCCCTCGGAAAAGACACCGTTGACAGCACTGCTGCTGGCCGACGTGTTGTATGAAGCTGGTTTGCCGCCGGAGATGTTCCAGGTCATCACCGGCGATCCCAAGGAGATCGCCGACGAAATGCTGACCAATCCCAATGTCGACCTAATCACCTTCACCGGCGGCGTCTCCGTTGGCAAATACATCGCCAATCATATGGGCTATCGCCGCGCGGTACTGGAATTGGGCGGCAACGATCCACTGATCGTCATGGAAGATGCGGACATCGAAGAGGCGGCGACGCTCGCCGTGGCCGGCTCCTACAAGAATTCCGGCCAGCGCTGCACGGCGGTGAAGCGCATGATCGTGGTGGAGTCCGTCGCCGACCGCTTTGTGGAGTTGCTGCTGGAGAAGACGAAGAAGATCAAATATGGCGATCCCCTGGATCCCGCGACCGACATGGGTACGGTCATAGACGAGCCGGCCGCGAAATACTGCGAAGATATGGTCAACGATGCCGTCGCCGCCGGCGCCAAGCTGCTCTACGGCAACATCCGCAAGGGCGCGCTCTATTCTCCGACAGTCGTCGATCACGTGCCCTACGACTGCAAGCTGGTGAAGCTTGAGACCTTCGGCCCGGTGTCGCCCGTCATCCGCGTGAAGGACATCGACGACGCAATCCGCGTGTCCAACTCGACGGCATACGGTTTGTCGTCCGGTGTCTGCACCAACCGCCTGGATTATATCACCCGCTTCGTCAGCGAACTGCGCGTTGGCACCGTGAATATCCGCGAAGTGCCGGGCTATCGCATCGAGATGTCGCCTTTCGGGGGCATCAAGGACTCCGGCCTCGGCATCAAGGAAGGCGTGATCGAAGCGATGAAGAGCTTCACAAACGTGAAGACCTACTCGCTGCCCTGGGTGTAACGGCGGGGCTGATCTCCGGATCGGCCGTCACCTGTTGGACAATCCACTCCCGAAACCGAGCCACGCGCCGGTCCTGCGCCAGCGCGACGCGGCAGACGAAGTACCAGCCGCCGGGCTGGCGGCAAGAGAGCTTGAAGGGCTGCACCAGGCGTCCGCTGCGCAGATCGGCCGCAACCAGGAAATGCGGCGCGATGGCGATGCCCTGGCCGTCGACGGCCGTTTCGATCGCCAGCAGATAGCTGTCCACCTTGATTCCGCTGCGGCCCGTCATCTGCGGCACGCCGGCGGCGTTCAGCCAAGCCGCCCATTCGTCAGGAGCGGTGAACAGCTCAATCAGCGTGTGGTTCACGAGATCGGCGGGCTGACGCAACCCCAGGCCGCCTTGCGCAACCGCCGGGCTGCAGACGGGCGACAACTCCGCGTCGAACAGGTGCGCATAGTCGAGTTGCGGCTGATCCGTCTCCCGCGCATAGACAATGCCGACATCGGCGCGCTTGTCGTTGAAGCCCCAATCGAAATGGCTGGCGTCCAGTTTCACCGCGATTTCAGGATTGGCGCGGTGGAACTCATGCATGCGCGGGATCAGCCAGCGCACCGCCATGGTGACATAGACTTGCACCGTGAGATCGCCGCTTGCCGTCGACCGGCGCAGGATGTCGGTGCCCTGGGCGATGCGGTCGAATGCATCGCGCAGGAACGGAAAGTAGAGAGCTCCCGCGTCGGTCAATTCGACCCGCCGCGCAAGCCGCGCGAACAGCGGCAAGCCCATCCAAGTCTCCAGCTCCTTGATCTGGTGGCTGATGGCGGATTGGGTCAGGCCGAGCTCCTCGCCGGCGGCCCGGAAACTGAGATGCCGGGCCGCGGCCTCGAAGGCGCGGAGGGATGAAAAGGAGGGTAGATTCCGGCGGTCCATGGATCGGGTGGGCTCATGCCAGGCTGTTTGGGGCGCACCTAAGTATCTGTGAATTATAGAATACCCACAGCTATATGTGAACTACATTCATGTATCTATGAAAAAGGCTCGGTTGCGAATTCGGCCCGAAATCGGCGAATATCCAAGCGAATTCAAAGCCCCAGGAGCTTTTGATGAGCGACATCCAGGTTGATAGCGGCCGGCGCGGCGGGCGTGCGGCGCGCCGGGCTCAGCGGGCTGCGCCCTTGCCCCAGAACCAGCGGCCGGTCTGGCCGGGCATGGAGGGCGGCAACTACAAGGCGCTCAAGGACGAGGACATTCAGAAGATCCATCATGCGGTGCTGGATGTGCTGGCGAATATTGGCCTCGCCGACGCCATTCCGACCTGCGTGGAAGCCTGTACGGCGGCCGGCGCCGAATACAACGACAAGGGCCGGCTGACCTTCTCGCGCTCCCTCGTCGAGGACACCATCGCCAAGGCGGCGCGCCAGTTCGTGCTCTACGGCCAGGAGCCACGCCACGACATGGAGCCCTGGGGCAAGAAGGTTTATTTCGGCACTGCCGGGGCCGCTGTGCATATCGTCGATCCCATGACCGGCGAGTACCGCGAATCCTACCTGCAGGATCTTTACGACATCGCCCGCATCGTCGACGAGATGGAGCATATCCATTTCTTCCAGCGCGCCGTGGTGCCACGCGATCTGCCGGACCCGCGGGAAATGGACATCAACACCTGCTATGCCAGCATCATGGGCACCACCAAGCATGTGGGCTCGAGCTGGGTGGCGGCGGAGCATCTGGAAGCATCCTTCCACATGCTGCATGCCGTTGCCGGCGGGGAGGATAAGTGGCGGGCGCGGCCATTCGTCAGCCAGTCGAACTGTTTCGTCGTGCCGCCGTTGAAGTTCGCCGTCGACGCCAGCCATTGCCTCGAGCTGGCGGTGCGGGGCGGCATGCCCGTGCTGCTGCTGTCGGCGGGGCAGGCGGGCGCCACGGCGCCCGCGGCGCTGGCCGGCACCATCGTGCAGGCAACGGCGGAGGTGATTGCCGGCCTGATCTATGTGAACGCGTTGAAACCCGGCGCGCCGGCGATCTTCGGCACCTGGCCGTTCGTGTCCGACCTGCGCACCGGCGCCATGTCCGGCGGCAGCCCGGAGCAGGCGCTGCTGTCGGCCGGCTGCGCGCAGATGGCGCATTTCTACGACCTCACCGGCGGCACCTCGTCGGGCATGTGCGACTCCAAAGTGCCGGACGCACAGGCCGGCGCTGAGAAAGCCTACAACCACGCCATCGTCGGCAATGCGGGCGCCAACCTGATCTATGAAAGCGCCGGCATGCATGCCAGCCTGCTGGGCTATTGCCTGGAGAGCCTGATCATCGACAACGACATCATCGGCGCGACGCAGCGGATCATCAGGGGCATCGAGGTCAGCGACGACACGCTGTCCCTCGACACCATCCGCGACGCCTGCATCGGCGGGCCGGGGCACTATCTCGGATCGGATCAGACGCTGCGGCTGATGCAGACTGCCTATGTCTATCCGACCGTCGGCGACCGCACGAGTCCGAAGGAATGGCGCGAGCAGGGGTCCACCGACATCATCGACAAGGCGGTGAAGAAAACGAAGGAAATCCTGGCGCGCAACTATCCGCGGCACGTGCCCGACGTGGTCGACGATGTGATCCGAGCCAAGCTGCCGATCCGCCTGCCGCGGGAGAACATGCGGCCGCGGCCGGCGCAGGCGGCGGAGTAGCGGGCGTCAACAATAACAACGGGCTGCAAGGCCCGGACGATGATTGAGGGGACTTGAATGAAGACTCATGCGCGGGTGGTGATCATCGGCGGCGGGGCAGTGGGGTGCAGCGCGCTCTATCATCTGGGCAAGCTGGGCTGGACGGACACGCTGCTGATCGAGCGCGACGAACTGACCTCCGGCTCCACCTGGCATGCTGCCGGAAATTGCCCGAACTTCTCGACGTCCTGGAACGTGCTGAAGTTCCAGCGCCACAGCACCAAGCTCTATGCGAAGCTGGGCGAAGAGGTCGATTATCCCATGAACTATCACGTCACGGGATCGATCCGCCTCGCGCACACCATGGCCCGCATGGAGGAGTATGCCCATGTGCGCAGCATGGCTCGCGCCCAGGGGCTGGAGTTCGAGCTGCTGTCACCGGCCGATATCAAGAAGCGCTATCCCTTCATCGAGCTGCATGATCTCGAGGGCGGGCTTTGGGATCCGTTCGACGGCGACATCGATCCCAGCCAGCTCACCCAGGCCTATGCCAAGGGGGCGCGCGACATGGGCGCGGAGATTGTGCGCTTCACCCGGGTTATCGGCCTGGAACGCACTAAGGCAGGGGAATGGTTGGTGAAGACCGACAAGGGCGACGTCACCTGCGAATTTGTGGTCAATGCCGCGGGCTATCGCGCGGGCGAGATCATGCGCATGGCCGGGCAGTACATGCCGATCGTCTCCTTGTCCCATCAGTACCTGGTGACCGAGCCAGTCGCGGAGCTGGAAGGCCGCAAGGAGAAGCTGCCGCTGCTGCGCGATCCCGATACCAGCTACTACCTGCGGCAGGAGCGCAGCGGCCTGCTGCTCGGGCCCTATGAGTGGAAGGCGACGCCGCACTGGCTCGACGGCATTCCCGAGAAATTTGCCTATGAGCTTTATCCCGACGATCTGGAGCGGCTGGAGGCCTACATCGACGACGCCATCAAGCGCGTGCCGATCCTCGGCACCGTCGGCGTGCAGAAAGTGATCAACGGGCCAATTCCCTATTCGCCCGACGGCAATCCCTACATCGGCCCGGCCCATGGCCTGCCGAATTTCTTCCAATGCTGCTGCTTCAGCTTCGGCATCGCGCAATCGGGCGGCGGCGGCAAGACGGTGGCGGAATGGATCGCCCATGGCGAGCCGGAATGGGATTTCTGGATCTTCGATCCCCGGCGTTACACGGACTACGCGACGAA
>DATKFM010000149.1:0-2271 GCA_035544395.1 Verrucomicrobiia bacterium | reverse complement strand
GCATGACGCCGCCGTCGAAGGCGAAGCCGCTGATCGACGCCATCTCAGGCGCGCGCGCCGTCACGCTCCCCACCGCCGGCCATATGATGATGACTGAGCAGCCGGACGCCGTGACCGATGCGCTGGTCAGCGCCGTATAGGCATCAGAAGCTACCACAGCTTCCACCAAGGCCTGGTTACTTGCGATAGCAATCCGTCCTTCTCGAGGCTTAGCTGCCTGAGCGTGGCATGGCTGACTTTGGCTGTTTCCTCATCGTGTCTAAAGCCGGTCATTCCCTTGGCCAGATCGGCGACCAGCTCGAAGTACCAATCGACGGTCAAGGCCTTATCTTTTTCCCGCGCTTGCGTTGCATCAGCGTCCGCTCTTAGCGCAGCAAGATTCGGTGGCGCATTACCCGACACTTCCAGATCGGATAGAGACTTGTCTCCGCGGTGCTGAAGAAGCCACTGTCTGTTCCCGTCCCGCCATAGCGCACAGGAACAGTACATGACGTGCTCTTCAATAGAACACGCCACGACGTCGCGATCCTGCGAAACGATGGCGAGCGTATCTTTGCCGATCAGAGCATGATCACAGCCTCTGGCAGCGATGAGAAACCAGCCTGTCGGCAATACACCGCCGAGAAACTTGGCTTCGCCGATCCGGCCCGGTTCGCTGGTCTCTGATACGCCGATGCGCCTTAGCACAGTCCCATGGTCTGCGCCATCGAACGCGAGCCACGAAACTGCATATCCCATTGGGGCGTTCTTCCCTTCGTTTGACTGGCTCGTGTCACACGATACTAGATTGGAAAATCGTTCAAAAGGGAAGGGCCGGACGGTTGCCCGTCCGGCCCTGGGACATTCTACGCCGGAGATTAGAAAGCTTAGGCAGCCTTGGTGCCTTCGATGACCGTCGGCTTCGGCTGCGACTTGGTCTCGATCTTGATCGTGCGCGGCTTCATCGCCTCCGGCACTTCGCGCGCCAGCTCCACATGGAGCAGGCCATTCACCAGGCTCGCACCCGTGACCCTGATATGGTCGGCGAGTTCGAACCGGCGCTCGAAGGCGCGGCCGGCGATGCCGCGATAGAGGAACTTCTTGTCCTCATCGGACTTCGCGGTCTTGCCGGAGACCAGCAGTGAGTTTTCCTGCACGGTGATGTTGATTTCGTTCTCACCGAAGCCGGCGATCGCCATGGTAAGGCGATAGGCATTCTCGCCGAGGACTTCGATGTTATAGGGCGGGTAGGAAACGGCGCTGTCGTCGGCGCGCATCGCGGCGTCGAGAAGGCGCGACATCCGGTCGAAACCGATGGTGGAACGGAAGAGGGGAGAGAGATCAAAGGTGGTCCGCATGGGTCCATATCCTCCAGAGTTGAGCAACATGGGAAGCGGCTACTAGCCGCGGTTAGCGCGGGGACCCCTATCGGGCATCCTCGCGACCGTGGATGTGGGATCGGAGTTGGGGGGTTCAAGGGCTTGCGGGCGGCGTGCGGGGCAAAAAATCGCCCGAAACGACAACGGCCGCCATGGGGCGGCCGTGTTAACCGAATTCCTTGATCTGCCTTACTTCGTCTTCAGGCCCATGCCGGAAAAGCGCTTGTTGAACTTGGCGAGCTGGCCGCCAGTATCCATCAGGCGATGCACGCCGGTCCAGGCCGGATGGGACTTCGGATCGATGTCAAGGCGCAGCGTATCGCCCGGCTTTCCATAGGTGGAACGGGTCTTGAACGTGCTGCCGTCCGTCATCACGATGTTGAGCTCGTGATAGTCGGGGTGAATGCCTTTTTTCATGGTACCGGGCTCCGGAAAAGAGGCCGGGGTTATAACCAACGGGCGGCGGCGGCGCAAGAGTGCGCCCATGCCGCACCCCTGCCCTCCGAGCCCTGGCAAAATGTATTGGATTGTCAACAACTTGGGCAGTAGCATCCGGCCGCCAAACCGGCCCTTCGAAAGGTGGCTCCGCCAACTATGGCCCGACGACCCATCGGCAGCACTGCCCGACCGGCTGATGACCGCGCCGTCAGCCGCGATCTCTGGCTGCTGGCGGATCTCTGGCCGTTCGTGAAGCCCTACCGCTGGCGCTTGGCCGCCGCCGTTACCGCGGCCGGCGTGGCTGCGATCATGGTGCTGGCCCTCGGCCGCGGCATCGGCGCCCTGATCGACAGCGGCTTCGGCACCGGGAATGCCCGGCTGCTGGACCAGGCGCTGCTGATCATCGTCTCAGGCACGGCGGTCCTGGTGGCCGCCACTTTCATCCGCGTGTCCCTGCTGGCCGCCGTGGGCGAGC
>DATKFM010000148.1:0-10375 GCA_035544395.1 Verrucomicrobiia bacterium | reverse complement strand
GGGTTGCCATTGGCGCTTCGAGCCACGCGCAGCAGGCGCAAGCGACGGCCAAGACCCTGCCGGCGAGCGGCGACCCGCATATCGTCGTGCGCGCGAACTTCTACGATAAGGCTGAAACGGAGCGCGCGGCGGACGAAGTCGTCGCGGGTCTCGGCGGGCTCGACATCTTTGTGCACAGCGCCGGCATCGACGTAACCCGGACAGCGCCGACCCATGAAACATCGGACGAGCTTTGGGACAAAATGATGGGGCTGCATCTCAATGCCGCCTTCCGCTTGTCCAAGCGTCTTATCCCCGCCCTGCTTCAAGGCAAGAACCCGTCCATCGTCTTCATCGGGTCGGTTTGCGGCCTCGTCGCCTGGGAGGGCGACGTCGCCTACAATGTGGCCAAGGCGGGGCTGCAGCATCTCGCCCGCTGCATCGCCTCCGACTACGCCAAGACTGGACTGCGCGCCAATGTCATCGCGCCGGGTGTCATCGACACGCCGCTGACCCGCTATTACGCCGCCGGCATGCCGGGCGGCGAAGCGGAAGGGCTGAAAGTGCTGGCCGCGATGCATCCGATGGGCCGCTATGCGGCGCCGGAGGAGATCGCCAGCGTGGCGCTGTTCCTGGCTTCCGACAAGGCGTCCTTCATCACTGGCGTGGTGCTGCCGGTCGATGGCGGCCTGACCATGGTCTGAGCGCTGTTCTCCCTCCTTTTCAACACTCGGTGACATCCATGCCTTTCGAGACGGTCTCGCCGCGCTTCTCTGGCACCGCGCCTCGCCTGAAGATTACCGATGTCGAATGCCACGCCTTGCTGGCGCCGGACTACGATGCCAGCTTCACGTCGTCCGCGCAGGACAGTTTCGTGATCGTCATCCGCACCGATGGCGGCGTCACCGGCATCGGCGAGTGCGACGCCAACCCCTGGATGGCCAAGGCCTGCATCGAAGCGCCCGGAACCCATACGATGGGTTTGTGCATCAAGGAAATGCTGATCGGCGCCGATCCGTTCCAGATCGGGGAATTGTGGAGAAAGAGGTATCTGGGCACAGCGATGAATGGCCGGCGCGGCATGATCATCCATGCGATGAGTGCCGTCGACATGGCGCTGTGGGATCTCTGCGGCAAGGCGCTCGGCAAGCCAGTCCACGAACTGCTCGGCGGCGCAACGCGGCAGCATATCACGCCCTATGCCTCACTGCAGCCGGCCGGGCATCGCTTCGAGGAATATCGCGATGCGCTCTGCGCCTCCGCTGAGAAGGCCAAGGGTCTCGGTTTCAAAGCGATGAAAACCGAAATCACCATGAATGGCCCCTATGCCCATGGCGGCATGCGCGAAAGTTATGAGCGTCACACCGAAGTGCTGGCGGCGGTGCGCAAGACGGTCGGGCCGGACGTCACCTTGATGGTCGATGTGCAATATCTTTGGGAAGATGCGGCAACCTGCCTGCAAACAGTGAAGGATTGGGGCGAGTTCAATATCTATTTCCTGGAGACGCCGCTCTGGTCGGACAATGTGCGGGAGATGGCTAAGCTGGTGGAGAAGGCGCCGATGAAGATCGCGTATGGCGAATGGCTGGCGACCCGCTTCGAATTCGAGGAGTTGCTGGATGTCGGCAAGGTGCAGGTGGCGCAACCGGATGTCGGCCGGGTCGGCGGCATTGGCGAGGCCAAGATCGTCTGCGACATGGCCAAGGCGCGCGGCCGCACTATCGTTCCGCATTGCTGGAAGACGGGAATTTCCATCTCCGCGACGGCGCATCTGGCCTTTGTCACCGGCCACTGCGCCTTCATCGAATATCTGCCGCCACAACTGTGCCACGAGCGGCTGCGGCGCGAACTGGCCCAGGAGGAACTGGTGCTGCGGCCGGATGGGACTATTCCTTTGCCGCTCAAACCCGGCCTTGGTGTCGAGGTCGATTGGGGCGTGGTTACGCGTTACAGCACTGCGGCCCGGTGAAGGGAGGCCGTCGCTTTCGTCTGGATCGGCTTGGAATGGCCGCTGTCAAAATGGATACCGGTCAAACCGGCATCCGTTGCCTTACGCAGGCAGAGTTCGTGAATTCGAATCTTGCCCGGTGCGCCACCGCCTATTGCTCGCGGCGTGATGGATTGATCGGATAATGTGGCCGACTGCATACGGCCCGAGGCATCCATATCGGCGCCCGGAGGGGCGGCTTTTGAGGCCGCCCCTCCGGAGTTCGTTCATGGACCCGCGTCAAAACACGAAGGTCGCGTCGATCACGCCGACGGCTTGCGATTGCCGATCGGCACGAATTTGCCGTCCTTGACGGCGATGATCGTGACTTCCTTGTCCGGCGCCCGGTTCTTGTTGGAGAAGTCCGCGTTGCCGGTCACGCCGCTGAAAGCGGTGATGGTGAAGATTGCGTCGTTGATCGCCTTTGAGCTGAGGTCCGACGACTTGTTCATCGCCTCGACCATTAGATTCACGGAGTCGTAGCCGAGGCCGGCAAAGGCGTTCTCCGGTGGGATGCCATATTCGGCGTTGTAGGCTTCGATGAACTTCGCGACCACCGGATTGTCGTTGGTCATCGCCATATGGGTGGTGAAGTAGACGTCGGCCGTATTGTTGGCGCCGGCGTTCTTGACCAGATCCGGATTGTCGAAGGCATCGCCGCCGATGATCGGGATCTTTACGCCGGCCTCGCGGGCCTGGCGCACGAAGGTCGCGTCGTCGCCGGGATTCATCGCCGCGTAGATGAAATCGGGCGCCGGGCTGGTGCCGCGGATCTTGGTGATGTGGCTCGAATAGTCCGTATCGCCAGTGTGGTAGCTGCTCTCCTCGATGACCTTGCCGCCGGCCTTCTGGAAACGCTCCTGGAAGAAATCCGCGATCGCGTTGGTATAGTCGGTGTCGCTGTCCCGCAGCAGGAAAGCGCTCTTCGCGCCAAGGTCCTTGATGGCGAACTCGGCCGCGACATAGGCCTGATAGTCGTCGCCGAACGGCATCATATGGGCGAATTCACCGATCTGTTCCGGCAGATTGGGCACCGTGCCGCCGGTGTCCAGATAAGGAATGCCGGCATCCTGCGCGATCGGCGCGCTGGCCAGGAAGAAGCCGGAGTCGCAGACGCCGATGATGGCCGTCACCTTGTCTTCGTGAACCAGGCGCTGAGCCGCGTTGGCGATGTCGGCCAGCGTGCTCTTGCCGTCATATTGGATTAGTTCGATCTGCTGACCCTTCACGCCGCCGGCAGCATTGACCTGCTTGACCGCGAGCTTTGCGCCCTTGAGCGCGGGATCTTCGATCGTGGCATAGGAACCGGTCAGGCTGTAGATGGAACCGATCTTGATCGGGTCAGCAGCCCCGGCAATCCTCGGCAGCAGCGCCGTGCCGACGATCGCCGTACTAGCAACCAGGAACATTCGCCGTTTCATTGTATCGCCTCCTCGTTGTCTCCCGGTGGTCTTACCTTCAACCGCCGGCTCCGGCGCCACCTGGCACGGAGCCGCCCCCTTTCCCCGCCCGTGGCCGGCCGAACAAGGTCTGCCACGAGAATTCCTTGGCACCGGCAAGACCCGCCGGCTTTACCAGCATGACGCCGATCAGGATCAACGCGGTAACGATCTGCGTCAATCCGTTAAGCGCCGGAATCTCAACACCCAGGAAGTCGCCGCCGCGCTCCAGCGGAATGATGAACTGCGGCAGCAGGGTCATGATGGTGGCGCCCAAAATGGCGCCAGTGGTACTGCCCATGCCGCCGAGAATCATCATCGCCACGCCCAGGAACACCGCGTTAAATGAGAATTGGCCGGGTGTCAGGATGCGCAGAAGATGACCCAGAAGCCCGCCGGCGATGCCGGCGAAGAATGCCGCAATGCTGAATCCGATCAGGCGCGTCCGCGCTACATTCACACCCGACATTTGCGCTGCCAGGTAATCGTCGCGGACGGCCCGCAAGGCGCGGCCAAAGCGCGAATGCACAAGGCGGACGACGACATATACCGTGACAACGACGAATCCCGCGATCCACCACAGGTTCGTCAAGCCGGGGATGCCGGAAAGCCCTAGCGCGCCTCGCGTATAGTCGCGCAGATTGACGATGGCGACCTGGACAATGACGGTCAGGCCCAGGGTCGCCACCGCCAGATAGTGGCCGCGCAGCCGGAGCACCGGCCAGCCGACGAGGATTGCCACCAGCGAGGCGACGACCCCGCCGATCAGTAGCGCCGGCAGGAACGGCAGCTGGATCTGCAGCATCCAGTCGGGATAGCCGGGGATGCGGGTCGCCTTCATAGCGACCGGATAAGTCAGGATGGCCGCGGTGTAGCCGCCAAGCGCCATGAAGGCCGGATGGCCGAGTGAGAACATGCCGCCAAATCCGGCGGCAAAATTCAGGCTGACTGTGGCGATGATGTTGATCCCCAGCAGCCCGAGAACCTGCAGATAGAACGGGTTGAGCTGTGCTTGCGCCAGCCACACGGCAAGTAGAAACAGAACCAGCAAGCCGATTGTTGATGTCGTCGAGCGGCTCATGGACCTAGACCTTCACCGTCTCGGGCTTGCCGAAAAGACCGCTCGGCCGTACCAGCAATACAAGGATCAGCACCAGGAAAACGTAGGCGTCGCGATACTGCGCCAGGGCATCGGGCAGGTAGCCGACGAGGAACGTCTCCAGCAGGCCCAGGATCAGTCCGCCGACGACCGCGCCAGGAAAGGAGCCGATGCCGCCGATCACGGCGGCAACGAAGCCCTTGAGGCCGGGCAGGAAACCGGAGAGCGGCGTCAGATGTCCGTATTTGTAGCCGATGAGCACGCCGGCAACGCCGGCCAGGGCAGAGCCGATGAGAAAGCAGATCATCACCATGAACGGTACATTCACGCCCATCATGCGCGCCGCGCTCATGTCCAGCGCCAGGGCCCGCAGCGCCCGGCCATGGCGCGTCCGCTTGAGGAAAAGATGCGTCGCCAGCATTGCCGCGAGGGCAATCACAACGATCGCGATGTCCACATTGCGCAGCACGATCTCTCCGAGAAGGAAGGGCTGGTCGAGAAACGGCGCCGGATCCGGTCGCTTCGGCTGCGGCGAGGTCAGCATGAGCACGAGGTTCTGCAGCAACAGCGATACGCCGAGGGAGGCCACCAGCAGCGTGACTTCCGGCGACTTCAACAGCGGCCGGTAGATCGCCCATTGCACCAGCAGGCCCATCAGTGTCGCCCCGGCAACGCCGGCAAGCAGCACGACCCAGGCCGGAGCCCCCAGCGCCGAGACCGGCAGGGCGAGGAACACGCCGACCATCAGGATCTCGCCATGGGCAAAATTGATCATGCGCAGGATGCCGTAGACCATGCTCAACCCGATGCCGACCAGCGCATAGAGGAATCCCAGCACCAGGCCGTTGGCGCTATGTTGCAGGAGTTCGCTAAGTGCGGACATCTGCGCTACCCGAGATAGGCTTCGATGACGTCATGACGTGTCCTGAGTTCGCTCGCCGGGCCCGATAGCGTGACGTCCCCGGTTTCCAGGACATAGCCGAAATCCGCCACCTCCAGCGCCATCGCCGCATTCTGCTCCACCAGCATGATGGCGCAGCCGAGCTTGCGGATCTCCGCGATGGTCTCGAAGATCAACTCGACCAGGTTGGGCGCCAGCCCCAGCGACGGCTCGTCCAGCAGCAGTAGCTTCGGCGCGGCCATCAGCGCGCGGCCGATCGCCACCATCTGCTGCTCGCCGCCCGACAGCGTGCCCGCCGACTGCTTGCGCCGCCCGGCGATGCGGGGAAACAATTCATAGACGCGGTCCAATCCCGTGCTGATGACTTCCCGGTCGGTAACATTGTAGGCGCCGAGCAGCAGATTCTCCTGCACCGTCATATCGGCAAACAGCCGGCGGCCTTCCGGGCACATGACGATGCCGCGCGCCACCCGTTGCTCGCAGGACAGCCGGGTGACGTCATTGCCGCCATAGAGCACCTGTCCTTGGTGGGCCGCGACGATGCCGCTCACCGTCGACAAAAGCGTCGTCTTGCCCGCGCCATTGGCGCCGATGATGGTGGTGATGCCGCCGGTCGCGACGCTGAGCGAGACGCTTCGCAACGCGGACACGGCGCCATAGCGCACGCCGATATCCTTGATCTCGAGCACGGGCGCCGGCTTCGCCCCGCTGGTCTTTTCCCCGGTCGTCTTTGCACCGGCGCTGAGCTCTCCGGTACCGAGATAGGCGACGACGACATCGCGATTCTCGCGCACGTCCTGCGGCGTGCCCTCGGCCAGCAACTTGCCGAAATCGATGACGGTGATGCGAGGGCACAGATCGGTGACGAATTGCATGTCATGCTCGACCAGCAGCAGCGCGAAGCCCCGCTCGGCATGCAGCTTGCGAATCAGCTCCATCAGCTGCTGACTCTCGGCGCCGGTCAGGCCTGCGGCCGGTTCATCGAGCAACAGCAGCGACGGATTGGCGACGAGGCTGCGCGCGAGATCGACCCGTTTCTGCACGCCATAAGGCAGCGTGCCGGCGGTATCCTGTGCGTAGTCGGCAATTTGCAGGGCCTCCAGGGCGGCCATGCTTCGCTCACGCACCTCGGCTTCGAAGCGGCGCGACTCCCGCAGGCCCAGCAGGATCGATGCCGGCGAGGGCGGCCGCGCGCCCAGATGGGTCCCGAGCATCACGTTCTCGATCACGCTCATGGCGTGAAACAGGCGCAGCGTCTGGAAAGTGCGGGCCACGCCGCGGCTGGCAATCTGGTCCGGCCGGAAGCCGGTGACCGATCGGCCGTTGACGCGGATATCGCCGTCCCGCGGACGGTAAAGACCGGTGATGACGTTGAATGCCGTCGACTTTCCCGAACCGTTGGGCCCGATCAAGCCGCGGATCTCACCGCTGTTGACCCGCAGCGAGAAATTCTCGAGCGCCCGCACGCCGCCGAAATTGATCGATACGCGGTCGAGTTCCAGCGCCGGCACCGCGCCGGCCGGCGATGGTGCCGCGGGATTGTCGAGATCCGCCTGTTGCGGGGCGATGAGGGCGCTCAACCCGGTCCCTCGTGACAAAGCCTGTTCGCCCGAGCTCTGCAGGGCATGACCATGCCTGGCGCCCGGATCATTTTTCGAAGCTCCTTATTCGGCCGCCTGCTTGCGCAATTGATTGAGCTCGCCAAGCACCTGCTCCGTCTTGCGCTGGCGGCAATATCCTTTGATCGCCCTCAAGGTCGCATCATGGCGCTCCTGGGTCTTGGTAGCGCAGGCATCATCGATGAGCGTGACCAGATATCCGGCGTCGCAGGCATCGCGCACCGCGGATTCGACGCACTGGTCGGTCAGCAGGCCCATGACCATGAGATACTCGATGCCGAGATTGCGCAGGACATAGTCGATGTTCGTCGAAACGAAAACGCTGGAGGACATCTTGGGGATGACGATCTCGTTGGGCAGCGGCTTCAGTTCGTCGAAGACCTGCGCCTCCCACGAGCCCTTGGCGAAGAAAATTCCGGATACTTTGTAGTCCAGGCTCCGGTCGCGGCCATCCAGCGTGTAGCACTCGACGACGGTATACAGCACCTCGATACCAGCGCCACGGCAGGCCGCCAGCAGCTTTTGGCCGTTGGGAATGACAGTCTTTCCCAAACGGTCCCAGAAATATGCGTGCTGGGGTTCGGCCTTTACGATCTGGTCGTTGTACTCGCCCTTCTGCAGGTCGATGAGCAGCAGCGCCGTGCGCCCGGGTTCGACCGCACGCTCGCGGAACGACACATCGCCCTGAAGCGGCAGGGCATTGATCTCGCTTCTCTTCATGGTTCTTCTCCCCGTCCGGATTGCGGCCCACTGACGCTCTGGTCAGGTTCACGAACCATTGGAACCATTGGTCTTCTGCGCCGCTGACCGCAAACAGTACCGCCGGCACCCACTCTCGGCAAGAAAGGGCGCCCGAGGTCCGGCCGAGGGTTTTAGGCGCCGAAGATCTCTTCAAGCTTCCGGCGCATGACCACCGGATCGGGCTCGATGCCCGTCCAGTGCCGGATGCAGATCACACCCTGATTGACCAGCATGCCCAGCCCGTCGAGCACGGTGCAGCCACGTGCCGCTGCGTCGCGCAGCAAGAGCGTTCGCGGCGGATTTGGGATGACGTCGGCAACTGTCATGCCCGGCTGCAGGCTTTCGATATCGATATTCAGCCGGGCGTCGATATCGGGGAACAGGCCGATCGAGGTGGCGTTCACGACGATGTCGGTTCCCTGCGGCACAAGGTAGGTTCGATCCCAAGCCGATAGCTCGGCCTTGGATTTCGTCTTGCTGTTTATAAGCGCGACCAGTTCCTCAGCGGGCGGGCGGCTGCGATTGACAACCGCAATCGATGCGGCACCGGCCAGGGCGGCTTCAACCGCAATCGCGCGTGCCGCACCGCCGGCGCCAAAGAGGACGATCGACTTGCCCGCGGGGTCGGCAACCGTACGCAGGGCACTGATGAACCCCTGCCCGTCGGTATTCTCGCCGATAAAGCGGCCATCGCGGCGCACGGCGCAATTGACGGCGCCGATGAGCGCGGCCGACTCGGCGAGACCGTCGAGGTGCTCGACGACAGCGATCTTGTGCGGAATGGAGCAGTTGAAACCAGCCCATCCCATGGCGCGGGCGCCGCGTACGGCGTTGCCGAGATCCGCCGGCGCCACCTCGCAATTCATGTAGCGCGCATCGAGTCCATGATGCCGGTATGCGGCTTCGATCATCGCCACGGTGGGATTTTCCGCCGCCGGCATCGCGAAGCAGCCGGTCAATAGGCTTAGGAAGTTCAGCGGCTCGGCCATGAAATGCTCCTGCGAAAATCCCGCCGCGGCTGAGTTCAGGCGGGCGGGCGTCGCAACGCCACGCATGTCCGCGCACGCTCCGTGATCTTGTCCCATTCCCCGCCGCGTATGGCGGCTGCCGGAACCGGCCAGGAGCTGCCGACGCAGACCACGTTGGGCAGGCGCAGATAGCTTTCGGCATTGGTGGGATCGATGCCGCCGGTGGGGCAGAACTTCGCCTCCGGCAACGGCGAAGCGAGCGAGGCAAGCAGGCCGGCACCCCCGGCTGATCCGGCGGGGAAGAATTTCATCCGATGATAGCCGGATTCCAGCAGCCGCATGGCTTCGCTGGCAGTGGCGGCGCCGGGCAGGAACGGAATCTTCGAGTCGCGGGCGGCAGCCAGCAGTTCCGGCGTCGCGCCCGGGCTGACGGCAAAGGCGGCGCCCGCTTGTTCGATGTCGGCGAATTGCTGCGGCCGCAGGATTGTGCCGGCGCCGACGATGGCGTCGGGCACTTCCGCCGCGATGCGCCGGATCGCCGCCAGCGCCGTTTCGGTACGCAGCGTCACCTCGATCACGCGGATGCCGCCGGCGATGAGCGCCCGGGCCATCGGCACGGCCGCATCGGCGTCATCGATGACGACGACGGGGATCAGCGGGCCGAGGGCGAGGATTTCCTTGATTAGCATGTCGTCATCCCTGTGACCTCATCAATTGCCGGACAGGAAGCCGAGAACGCTGGCGCCGCTATCGGCCGCGCTGACCCCGGCCCGGAATCCGGCGAACAGCTCGCGACCCAGCCCGGCGTGATGGTGCGACAGATCGGCGGTTGCGGGCGCCCGTGCCGCCCATTCGGCCGCCGCGACCAGCGCTTCAAGCCGGCCGGTCGTGGCATCGATGCGGATGACATCGCCGTCCCGCAGCCGCGCGATCGGCCCGCCATCGGCCGCTTCCGGCGTCAGATGGATCGCTGCCGGCACTTTGCCCGAGGCGCCGGACAAGCGGCCATCGGTTAGCAGCGCCACCTTGAATCCCTTGTCCATGAGCACGCCCAGCGCGGGTGTCAGCTTATGCAGTTCGGGCATGCCATTTGCTTTGGGGCCTTGGAAGCGCACGACGGCGACAAAATCCCGCTGCAGCTCGCCGCGCTTGAAGGCCGCCTGCAGCTCATCCTGGTCGTTGAAGATGAGGGCCGGCGCCTCGATGACCCAGCGCTCCGGCTTTACTGCCGACACTTTGATAACCGCGCGGCCCAGATTGCCTTCCAACAGCTTGAGCCCGCCATTAACGCTGAACGGCGCCGACACCGGTGCCAATACGGCTGGATCGTGGCTTTGCTGCGGTCCATCGCGCCAGAGGATAGAGTTGCCGCTCAAGACCGGCTCCCCGCGATAACGAGTCAGGCCGCCATCGCCGGCGACCGTGCGCACATCCGGATGCAGCAAACCGGCATCCAAGAGCTGGCCAATCAGGAAGCTCATGCCGCCGGCGGCATGGAAGTGATTCACATCGGCCTTGCCATTGGGGTAGATGCGGCAGAGCGATGGCACCACCTCGGACAGGTCGGCGAAATCATCCCAACTCAGGTGGATCCCGGCGGCGCGCGCCATGACCGGCAGATGCAGCGTATGGTTGGTCGAGC
>DATKFM010000147.1:0-3431 GCA_035544395.1 Verrucomicrobiia bacterium | reverse complement strand
GAACAGCCTCTTCGGCGGGTTCAGCCGCATTCTCCTCAGCGGCATGGAGCCGGGCGGATCCCATCCGCTGGCGGCGAGCATTCCGGAATCGGTCTTCATGACCTTCCAGATGACCTTCGCCATCATCACGCCGGCGCTGATTGCCGGCGCCTTCGCCGACCGCATGAAATTCAGCGCGATGCTCTGGTTCATTGGACTTTGGCTGATTCTCGTTTACGCCCCGATCGCCCATATGGTTTGGGGTGGTGGTCTGCTGTTTACCTGGGGCGTACTCGACTACGCCGGCGGCACGGTGGTGCATATCAATGCCGGAGTCGCGGGCCTCGTCGCGGCCCTCGTCCTGGGCAAGCGCAAGGGCTACGGCAAGGTGCCGTTCCCGCCGCACAACCTGGTGTACAGCTTGATCGGCGCCTCGCTGCTGTGGGTGGGCTGGTTCGGCTTTAACGCCGGCTCGGCCGTCGCCGCCGATGCCCGCGCCGGCATGGCCATGGCGGTGACACAGATCGCCACCGCTGCGGCCGCGCTATCCTGGATGTTCACGGAGTGGCTGACCAAGGGCAAGCCTTCGGTGCTGGGCATCGTCTCCGGCGCGGTGGCGGGCCTTGTCGCCATCACTCCGGCCTCCGGCTTCGTGCTGCCGGGCGGAGCATTGGTGATCGGCATCGCCGCTGGTGTCATCTGCTTCTTCGCCTCTACGGCGGTGAAGAATGCGCTAGGCTATGACGACTCCCTGGATGCCTTCGGCGTCCATGGCGTCGGCGGTATCGTCGGCGCGCTTCTGACAGGTGTGTTCGCCACCATGGCCGTCACCGGTGCCGCCGATCCCGTCGGCATGCTCGATGGCAATGGCGCGCAGCTCTTCACTCAGCTCAAGGGCGTGGTGATCACCATCGTCTATTGCGGCGTCGTCACCGCCGTCATCCTGTACGTGATCAAGGCCGTGATCGGCCTGCGCGTATCGGAAGAAGAGGAACGCGACGGACTGGATCTCAGCCTGCATGGCGAAGTCGTTCCCTAGCCGGGGACGGCCCTACCGCTATTCGGTCTGCTGAGAAACTACCGGCCCCGGAGGCGAGTGCCCCTCCGGGGCCGGACCAATTTTGCGAGGATCCGAAGCAGAACTATTCGCCGATGAAAGAGCCGTCAGGGGCCAGGATGAAGCTCTCGCAGAGCGGCGCCAGGGACCGCCAGCCGCCATCATCGATGCTTGCCATTACGCGAAGATTGCGCTGCGTTTTGTCGTCCCAGAAGACTTCGACCTCAATCTGATACTTCGCCCCGCTTGGCGCGGCGATCTCCGCCACATCGACCTCTCCAAGGAGGCGCACCAGTTCGGCATGGCTCCGGTTGCGGTAGCCGGCAAGGTGCCGGCCCAGGATCTCACTCGCTTCGGCCTTGTCCATCAAACACGGCGTAGGGGGTTATTCCGCCGCCTGCCGCGGCGCAGCCGGTGCGCGCCAAGCGGCCAACAATTCCGCTTCCCGTGCTTTGGCGCGGTCCAGATGGGCCTGCTTCACGTGGCCATAGCCGCGGATCTGCTCGGGGATGCTGGCGATCTCGATCGCAAGCCCGTGGTTGTCGTGGTTCAGCGTGCCGAGCAGATCACCGACGGTGCGTTCGTAATCGGCGATCAGTCGCCGTTCCAGCTTCCGCTCGGCCGAGTAGCCGAAGATATCGAGCGCTGTGCCGCGGAGGCCCCTTAATTTCGCCAGCAACCGAAAGGCGGTCAGCATCCATGGCCCATAACGGCGTTTCGTCAGATGGCCGCTGGCCGGATCCTTTTCGGACCAGAGCGGCGGCGCCAGATTAAATTCCAGCCGGTAGTCGCCTTCGAACTGCGCCGATATCTGCTTCTTGAAGCTGCCATCGGTATAAAGCCGCGCCACTTCGTACTCGTCCTTGTAAGCGAGCAGCTTGAAATAGTAGCGCGCCACCGCCTCGGCGAGGCCGTGCAGTCCGGGCGCGCGCTCCCGTTCGGCGCGGGCCACGCGCTCCACCAGTGCCGTGTAGCGACCGGCATAGGCTGCGTTCTGATAGCCGGTCAGGAACTCGACGCGCCGCGCCACCATCTCTTCCAGCGTGGTCGCAAGCTGATGGCTCGGCGGCGGCGGATTCGCCGCGGCGACTGCGGCTTCCACGGCGCGCCGGTCATGGGCCGCGCGGCGGCCCCAGAGGAAGGCCTGCTTGTTGGACTCGATGGCCGTGCCGTTGAGTTCAATCGCCCGCTCGAGGGCCGCTGATGACACCGGCACCAAACCCTTCTGATAGGCATAGCCGAGCATGAACAGGTTGGTGGCGATGGAATCGCCCAGCAGCGTGGTGGCGATGTGGGTGCCGTCGATGAAGTCGGTGCGCGCGGCGCCCGTCGCCTGCTCGATCAACCGCTCCAGCTCGGCCGCAGGGAACTTCATGTCGGGCTTGCGGCTGAAATCGCCGGTCACGGAGGCGTGGGAGTTGATGATCGACCAGGTCTTCCCCTGCTGCACCTTGGCCAACCCGTCGAAGCTCGCCGCCGTCACCATGTCGCAACCCAACAGCAGCCGGGCACTGCCGGCGGCGATACGCACGGCATGGATGTCCTCTGGCTGCTGCGCAATGCGCATATGCGTGAACACCGCGCCGCCCTTCTGCGCCAGGCCGGTCATGTCCAAGGAGGTGCAGCCCTTGCCCTCCAGATGGGCCGCCATGCCTAGGAGCGCGCCAATGGTGACGACGCCCGTGCCGCCGACCCCGGTGATCAGCATGCCGTACGGCTCGTCGAGCGCCGGCAGCTTTGGCTCCGGCAGCGCGGCGAATTCCGCCGTGCTCTTCGCGGCCTTGCGCTTCTTCAGCTTGCCGCCATGGACGGTGACGAAGCTGGGACAGAAACCCTTGAGGCAGGAGAAATCCTTGTTGCAGGAGGACTGGTCGATCGCCCGCTTGCGGCCGAACTCCGTCTCCACGGGCACCACTGAAAGGCAGTTGGATTGCACGCCGCAATCGCCGCAGCCTTCGCAGACCAGTTCGTTGATCACCACCCGCTTGTCGGGATCGGGCATCAGGCCGCGCTTGCGCCGCCGCCGCTTCTCCGCCGCGCAGGTCTGATCGTAGATGATGATGGTGGTGCCGGGGATCTCGCGGAAGTCGCGCTGCACCTGATCAAGGTCGTCGCGGTGATGCACCGTGGTGCCCGGCGGAAAGACGCCGCCGGTCGGATACTTCTCCGGCTCGTCACTGACGATGGCGATGCGCTTCACGCCCTCGGCGGAGACTTGATGAGCCATCATCGGCACATCCAGCGGCCCGTCCATCGGCTGGCCGCCGGTCATCGCCACCGCATCGTTGTAGAGGATCTTGTAGGTGATGTTCACGCCGGCGGCGATGCAGGCGCGGATCGCCAGCAGGCCGGAATGGTAGTAGGTGCCGTCGCCCAGGTTCTGGAACACGTGGCC
>DATKFM010000146.1:0-6803 GCA_035544395.1 Verrucomicrobiia bacterium | reverse complement strand
AAATCACGCTGGACCAAGTGTTCCTGTTGCGGCCTGTCGGCGGCTATCAGCAATACCGCACTCCGGTGCCGGGCCTCTGGTTCTGCGGCGCCGGTGCCCACCCCGGCGGACATGTCACGGGATTGCCCGGCGCGAACGCGGCCCGCGAAGCGCTGCGTCACCGCGCCGACTGGAGCCGGCCATGACCCATCTCCGGCATATGCAGCCCTTCCTGCGCAAGACGCCATTCCATGACCGGCTGTCGGCGCTCTGCCATTCCAACGACTGGATCCGCTGGATGGGTTTCATGGCGCCGAACCGCTTCGATTCGGTGCAGCTCGAATATTTCGCCATCCGCAATGGCGCCACCATCTTCGACGTCTCGCCGCTGATCAAATACCGCATCCAGGGCCGCGACGCCGCGCGCTTCGTCGATCACCTGGTCACCCGCGACGTGACCAAGGTAAAGCCGATGCAGGTGTTCTACACCGCCTGGTGCGACGATGACGGCAAGCTGGTGGAAGAGGGCACCCTGTTCCGCCTGGCCGAGAATGATTTCATCCTCAACGCAGCGCTGCACCAATATGCCTGGCTGAAGGAAACGGCCTACGGCTTCGATGTCATCATCGAGGACATGAGCGATGAACTTTGCGGCCTGGCGCTGCAGGGACCAAATTCGCGGCAGATCCTCCAAGTGCTCGGCGTTTCCGGCATCGACAAGCTGGCGCATTTCGGCCTGATGGAAGCAACCGTGGACGGCCGCTGGATGCGCATCGACCGCGCCGGCTATACCGGCGATCTCGGCTATGAAGTCTGGGTGAAGCCGCAGGACGCGCTGTGGCTGTGGGACACGCTGCTGAAGGTGGGCGAGCCCTATAAGATCGCACCCATGGGTTCGGCGGCGCTGAACATCGCGCGCATCGAGGCGGGTTTCATCCTCGTGGATGTGGACTACCTCGCTGCGAACTACGCCGTGCGCCCGACGCAGCGCGAGTCGCCTTACGAGGCCGGCATCGGCTGGACCGTCAATCTGAAAAAGGATTGCTACTTCGTCGGCAAGCGCGCGCTGCAGCGGGAGAAGGCGCAGAACCTGTCGCGCCATCTGCTGATCGGCCTCGAAATCGAAGGGCGCAAGCCGGCGGCGGGCTCCTTCATCTATGCCGACAAGCCTGGCAAGCAGGAGCTTGGCCTGACCACATCTGCGATCTGGTCGCCGACGCTGAAGAAGAACATCGCCTATGCCCGCGTTCCCCCAGCCTATGCCAAGCCGGGCACGGAGATGTGGATCGAGATCTGGTATCCCAAGGAAATGAAGATCGAGCGCAGCATGGTCCGCTGCTGGGCGGCGAACCGCATGTTCTACGATCCGCCGCGGAAGAAGGCGTAGATCAAGCTGCCAATATGCAAAACATTGTCCCCTCTCCCTCGAATGAAGGGAGAGGGTGCCCGGCATTCGCGTCCAGCGAATGCTGCGCGCGTCAGTGTCTGAAGCAACGGCCGCGAGTGACTTGTGCTGAGAATACGGCGGGGATCGCAACCCGTCGCGCGTCCTGGCGGCGACAGAAGTGCGCTCGGCTGCATCAGTGCCGACCCCTCACCGCAACATCCGCCTAACGCGGATGTTGCTGCCTCTCCCCACTGCGTGGCGCGAGGCGACTTCGTATGGAATGGCTTGGTGCTGGGGCGAGCCGCCCTAGATCAAAATCTGCATCCCCATCTCCACCACCCGCTGGGAGGGGATCTGGAAGAAGTCGGTGGCGCTGGTGGCGCGGCTGGCGAGGGCGACGAACAGCCGGTCCTGCCAGCGCGGCATCGGCGATTGCATCGCCGGTTTCAGGGAGCGGTGGCTGAGGAAGAACGACGTCGTCATGATGTCGAACTCGAAGCCGTCCTTGCGGCAGCGGCTCAGCAGCCGCGGCACATTCGGCGTCTCCATGAAGCCGAAGGTCATGGACACCTTGGTGATCTCGTCCGACAGCCGCTCCACCACCAGCGCCTTGTCGGGATCCGCGCGCGGCGTATCGGCGGTATGCACGGTGACGATGAAGTTCTGCGCATGCAGGACCTTGTTGTGCTTGAGATTGTGCATCAGCGCCGAAGGCGCCGCGCCCTCGTTGTTGGTGAGGAAGACGGCGGTGCCCGGCACCCGGTGGATGCTCTTGCTCTGCACCATGGTGACGAGGTCGGCCAGATCGACGCTCTCCCGTCGCAGCTTGTCCAGCAGCAGCCGCGAGCCGCGCACCCAGCTCCAGATCAGCACGATGATCACCAGCGCCAGCAGCACCGGTGCATAGCCGCCATCGGCCAGCTTCAGGCCGTTGGCGCCGACGAAGATGATATCGAGGAACAGGAACGGCGCGATAAGAAGGATGGCCCCGCCCCATCCCCACTGCCGCACGCGCCGGAGATAGACGAAGGCCAGCAGCGTCTCCACCATCATGGTGCCGGCCACGGCGATGCCATAGGCCGAGGCGAGCCGTGCCGAACTGGCGAACAGCAGCACCAACAGCACCACGCCGATCAGCAGCAGACGGTTCACATGGGGCAGGTAGATCTGGCCCGAGAGATCGGCCGAGGTATGGCGGATCTCCATGCGCGGCAGCAGGCCGAGCTGGATCGCCTGACGCGTCAGCGAGAAGGCGCCGGTGATGACCGCCTGGCTGGCGATCACCGTGGCCACGGTCGCCAGCGCCACCATGGGCGCCAGCGCCCAGTCCGGCGTCATGCGGAAGAACGGATTGTCGGCCCCTTCGGGAAATTTCAGCACATAGGCGCCCTGGCCGAGATAGTTTATCGCCAGCGCCGGCAGCACGAAGGCGAGCCAGGCGGCGCGGATCGGCTTGCGGCCGAAATGACCCATGTCGGCATAGAGCGCCTCGGCGCCGGTGAGGACCAGGAACACCGATCCCAGGACGAACATCGCCGTCCAGCCATGGGACAAGGTGAAGCCCACTGCGTGATAGGGATTGATGGCGTTGAAGATCTCGAAATCATCCACCAGGTGCGACGCGCCCAGGGCGGCGATGGCGATGAACCAGAGGGCGGTGACCGGCCCGAACAGGGCGGCGACCTTTTGCGTGCCCCGGTTCTGCATCGCGAACAGCAGGAACAGAATCGCGATGGTGATGGGAATCACGAACGGCGTGAACACCGGCGTCACCAGCTTCAGGCCTTCCACCGCCGACAGCACGGAGATCGCCGGCGTCAGCACGGCATCGCCATAGAACAGCGACGCGCCGACGATGCCCAGGATGAAGACGATGCCCATGCTGGTGCGCTTGCCCTGCGCCAGCGCCATCAGCGACAGCAGGCCGCCTTCGCCCTTGTTGTCAGCCCGCATGATGAAAAAGATGTACTTCAGGGTGATGACGAGGATCAGCGCCCACAGCAGCAGCGACACCGTGCCGATGATCTCGCCCCGGGTGAGGCCGTCGCCGCTGGCGTGGCGGATCGACTCCCGGAAGGCATAGAGCGGGCTGGTGCCGATATCGCCGAAAACCACGCCGACGCTGCCCAAGGCCAGGCCGAAGAACCGGCGGCGCTCTGCCGAAACGGAGCCATTGCCGGCGGCAGCGCCGGGCGCCTCAAGAGGTTTGGTCGACATGGAAATCGTTCGTGCTGCGTCTGTTGTTTCAACCGGCTCGCGCCGACGGCCCGGGAAGGGATAGCTGCAGGTCGTTGCAATCGCCCAGGGAGAAAATTGAAGTCCGGTTGCGGCCCGGTTTTATCATGTCGGCACCTTCATGCCACACCCCCTTCCTTTGTCGGGTCGTTTCTCCGACAAAAAGCGGCGCAAATGATTGCCGCTGCCGCCTCGCTGGCTATAATCCCCGTCCAGCCAGCGCCAAGATCATAGACCAAACTCGCACCGCTGCAGAAAATCCAATTAAATCAGATTTTTAACAGGAGGTACCCGATCCATGGATCGCCGCAAATTCCTTAAGTCTGCCGGTCTCGCCACGGCTGCCACGGCCACGGCCGCGATCGCCGCCCCGGCCATCGCGCAATCCGCGCCGGAGATCAAGTGGCGTCTGACCTCCAGCTTCCCCAAGAGCCTGGATACGATCTATGGCGCGGCGGAGACCTTCTCGAAATTTGTCGCCGAAGCGACCGACAACAAGTTCCAGATCCAGGTCTTCGCTGCCGGCGAGCTGGCGCCGGGCCTGGAAGCCGCGAACGTCGCGGGCGCCGGTTCCGTCGAGGCCTGTCACACCGCCAGCTACTACTACTGGGGCAAGGATCCCACCTACGCCTTCGGGACCGCGGTGCCTTTCGGCCTCAACAGCCGGATGCAGAACGCCTGGATGTATCACGGCGGCGGCATCGATCTGATGAATGAATTCTACGCCACCCAGAATCTCTACGCGCTGCCCTGCGGCAACACGGGCGCGCAGATGGGCGGCTGGTTCCGCAAGGAGATCAACTCGGCCGCCGACATGGCGGGTGTGAAGATGCGCATCGGCGGATTCGGCGGCAAGGTGATCTCCAAGATCGGCGTGGTGCCGCAGCAGATCGCCGGCGGCGACATCTATCCGGGGCTGGAGAAAGGCACGATCGATGCGGCCGAATGGGTCGGCCCCTATGACGACGAGAAGCTCGGCTTCAACAAGGTGGCGCCCTACTACTACTACCCCGGCTGGTGGGAAGGCGGCGCCATGCTCCATGTCATGGTCAACACCGCGAAATGGGCGGAGTTGCCGCCGAGCTATCAGGCGATCGTCCGCGCCGCATCGCAGGCGAGCAATTGCGACATGCAGGCGCGCTACGATGCGGTAAATCCGCCGGCGCTGCGCAAGCTGGTGGCCGGCGGCGCACAGCTTCGTCCTTATCCGCAGGATGTGATGGAAGCCTGCTTCAACGCGGCGAAGGAAACCTATGCCGAAATCAGCGGCACCAACGCGGCTTTCAAGAAAGTGCATGACGCGATGATGGCGTTCCGCGCCGAGGAGTATCTCTGGTTCCAGATCTCCGAATACAACTTCGACACCTTCATGATGGGCCAGCAGCGCAAGAAGACGCTGTAGTCCGTCAGCCGGAACTTCGGCAAAGGGCCCGGGGGAAACTCCGGGCCCTTGTCATTCATGCGGCAGCGCTACTCGATCTTCGGCGGCTGACTCAAGTCCGGCGGCTGGCTGAGATCGGGTGGCTGACTCAGGTCGGGCGGCTGGCTCAGATCAGGTGGTTGGCTGAGATCCGGCGGCGTGCCGTAGTCCGGCGCCTGCTCGAGCCCGGTGCCTTCGCTGTTGGAGGGCGGCAGGGTGATCTCGATCGTCGCCGGATCGACGGTCGAAAGACCGGATTTGTAATGCATGATCATCTCGGGCACGCCAATCGCGAGGCCAACCATGATGACCTGGATGCAGACGAAGGGCACCGCGCCCCAATAAATCTGGCCGGTGGTCACCGGCTGGATCACGGCGCCGGTGATCTTGTCCTTGTACGGCGTGCGCGCGGCGACCGAGCGCAGATAGAACAGCGCAAAGCCGAAGGGCGGATGCATGAACGAGGTCTGCATGTTGATGCCCAGCAGCACGCCGAACCAGATCAAGTCGATGCCCAGCTTCTCCGCCACCGGTCCCAGCAGCGGCACGACGATGAAGGCGAGCTCGAAGAAATCCAGGAAGAAGGCCAGCACGAACACCAGCAGATTGACCACGATCAGGAAGCCGATCTGTCCACCCGGCAGATCGATCAGCAATTCCTCCACCCATTTATGCCCATCGACGCCATAGAAGGTGAGGGAGAACACCCGGGCGCCGATGAGGATGAACAGCACGAAGGCGGAGAGCTTGGCGGTGGATTCCAACGCCTGTTTGGTCAGCGACAAATTCAGCCGGCCCTTGGCCATCGCCAGCAGCAGCGCGCCGACCGCGCCCATGGCGCCGCCCTCGGTCGGCGTCGCCAGGCCGATGAAGATCGTACCCAGCACCAGGAAGATCAGCGCCAACGGCGGCATCAGCACGATGATCGCCTGCTGCGCCAGGCGCGACAGCAGGTTCAGTTTCAGGATGCGATTGGCGAGCGCGAAGACATAGGCCACGAGGACCGCAGCAAAGACGCCGCCGATTTCCGGCCCCTGCATATGACCCCGCAAAAGTTCCGTGACGACGAAAGCGATGGCGGTGACGATGGCAACGGTCACGAACAGCGAAATCACGCCCGAACCGAGGGTGCGCGCTTCGATCGGCAAGGCCGGCGCCGCCTCCGGCCGCACGATCGTCACGATCAGCACGAAGACGGCATAAAGCACTGCCAGCACGATGCCGGGAATAAAAGCGCCTGCATACATGTCGCCGACAGAGCGGCCGAGCTGGTCGGCCATGATGATCAGCACCAGGCTGGGCGGGATGATTTGCGCCAGCGTGCCCGATGCGGCGATGACGCCGGAGGCCAGGCGCCGGTCATAGCCGTAGCGCAGCATGATCGGCAGGGAGATCAGCCCCATGGCAATCACCGAGGCCGCCACCACGCCTGTGGTCGCCGCCAGCAGCGCGCCCACGAACACGACAGCATAGGCGAGACCGCCGCGAATCGGCCCGAACAATTGCCCGACCGTATCCAGCAGATCCTCGGCCATGCCGGATCGTTCCAATATCAGCCCCATGAAGGTGAAGAACGGGATCGCCAGCAGGGTATCGTTGGACATGATGCCCCACATGCGCTCGGGCAGCAGGCCGAACAGGTGGGTATCCAATTCCCCCAGCCAGATGCCGAGGATGCCGAAACTGATGCCGACAAAGGCCAGCGAGAACGCCACCGGATAGCCCAGCAGCAAAAACACCACCAGCGCCGCGAACATGATCGGCGCCATATTGTGGGCGATT
>DATKFM010000145.1:0-17064 GCA_035544395.1 Verrucomicrobiia bacterium | reverse complement strand
AATATCCCAGATTGCTGATTTCCTGCGACTCCAAGACAACTATACCGCAGGCAACGTTAACTATTGGCGGCCGATTGATGGCCCTGGCGTGACATACATCTACCTTGTCGATGGTTGTATTGCCATATCAGCGAAGGCCGTCCGATTCGATCCGACTAAGAAATGGCCGTGAACGAGATGCGGGTTCACCGCGGACTTATTCAATGAAGTACGCTGACGGGCAGATCGCCATGATAGGGGATGAGCTTGAACTCGGAGGCGAAATGACCGGGATTGTCGTGGCATGCCTTGATGAACGGCAGTTCACACCGGAGTTTCCCGAATCCAGATGGGGCGTGCTTAAATCAGGAGTGCTGGTGAACTCTGAGCGAGCAGGCATAATTCACTACCCGGAGCCGGATAGCCACGTCCTACTCATTCGAAGACAGCAATAACCTGACGGTCCCGCCGGACAAGCCCGCTGGAGAGCCGCCGGGAGAGGCCGGGACCTACCCGTTGAGGATCGCGCGGACATTGCCCGAGGTGGCGCGCTCGCCATTGCTCAGCACCAGCGTGCTGCCGCTGGCGTCCAACTCGATGCGTTCGACGCGGGCGGCGACGTAGCTGGTCACGCTCTGCGGCTTGCCATCCTTGTCGAAGACCGCGTAGTCCAGCTTGTAGTCGCCTATGGGAACCGGGTTTCCAGCGTCATCCTTGCCGTCCCACGCGACGCTATACTCGCCCGCCTTGGGGTCCAGCGCTATCGTACGCACGAGATTGCCACCGGCATCGCGGATGCTCACTGCGGCTGTCTCCGCGTCCTTGCCCAGCTTGTAGGTGAAGCTCGCCTGGCCGCTGCTCCCGAGATCGAGGCCCCTGCCGGGTACTTCCACCTGGCGGCCGATCAGGCCGATATCGGCCGACATGACCGCATTGCGCGAGCTCTGCAGGAGCGATTCCAGGTTCTTGTTCGTCTGCACGGCCTGCTCCACCATGGCGAACTGGCTGAGCTGGGAGACGAACTGGGTCGCGTCGAGCGGCGCCAGCGGGTCCTGGTTCTTGAGCTGGGTCGTCAGCAGCTGCAGGAACGAGTCATAGTCGCCGGCGAGGCGGGTCTGCGAGGTCGCGGCATTGCCGCCGGTGGCCGAGGTTGTGCCGAGGATTTCCATGGGTAGTCCTTATCAAACGCGGAGGACGAGGACGCCGTCGCGTACTGCGGACGGCTCATCTAAGGGAGTTTCCGGATCGGCGTTCTGCTGCGGATCCGTTGAAGGGGTACCATTGCTCGAGCGGCGTTCGCCCTGGTTCTCCATCTGCTGGCGCAGGGAGAAGGAGAGGCCGCCATTGTCCGAGCTGAAGCCGGAATCACCCAGCGACTGCTCGAGGATCTTGATGTCGCGCTGCAGCAGGTCGAGCGTCTCCGGCCGGTCGACGACGAAATGGGCTGTCAGCCTGTCGCCCTGCCACTGCATGGAAACGTCGATCGAGCCGAGCTCCGACGGGTTCAGAAGAATCTGTACGGCCTTGCGGCCTTCATGCAGGGAATGGATCAGCCTTATTGAGACCTGATTGGCCGCCGAAGCATCCTCCGCGCTGCGCGCGGCGCTGCCGGCAACGGCTGTCGCCTGATACTGGGTGGCCACTTCGCGCACGAAATGCCGCGCCAGGGATAGGCCCGTGGGTTGGATCTCGAGTTCTGCCGGCGGCAGCATTGTTTCAAGGGAGGCTTGATCGTCGTTGGCCTGCTTGACCGCGCTTTCAGGCGATCGCGCCGCGCTCACGCCTTTGCCGGCGATCTCCGGTCGCAAGGAGGGCCCCGCTGCATTGCCTTCTAGCGCGGTCGCCGGTGGCGCGCTGGCGGGTGCCGCGGCCGGCTCCAGCCGGACCTGGGTCTGTGTCTTTGCCGCAACTGGCGCAGCTTGGGGGAGGGCGCTTATGCCGGTCGTGATGTGCTTGTCCGAGTCCGGCTGCGTCGCCTGCGGCAAAGCCGCGATTAGCGCCGCAATATCCGTGTTGGGAACGGGAGTGGCCGGAGCATCATCGCCGGCCAACTCCGTGGGCTGCGGCAGTTTGATTTTGCCGTTGGCGGCTATGACGGCCGGGGCTTTGTCAGCGCCGGCAAATGACGCGGCGTCCATCGCCGGCAACTTGATCGCACTATCGGCAACCGGCAATAAGACCGCGACAAGCACCGCCTGCAAGGCCGGATCCTGATTTGCTTCAGATGGCGCGACGGAAGCCTCGGCGACAGGCTGGCCTGCGGTGGCAGCGTCGCTCCCGGGCGACGCATCCTCCGCAGCGCAGGATTCATTCGCTGCGGCGTCTTCGCCGGACTCCGTCCGGTGACCTGACTTCGCGGAGTCGCTGCGGGCATTGCCCTTCTCGGCCGCCTTCGCCACCAGGCGATCGAATTCCTCGCCGCCGTCATCCGCCGGCAGTTCGGATTCCCGCCGCGTCTGCTTCATGCCGAGCACGGGGGCGTCGATTTTGGTTTCCGGGAAGTTAAGCTGGGCCACGTTGCGCTTCCAGAGTTGAACCGAAGATGCTAGGTGCGCGGCATTGCGCGGCGGTTTCCGCTATCGCCCGTTAAGTATGATCGCTCGGATCATCCGCGGAGGCCGCGCCTTCCGGCGCCGCAGCCGTGTCTTCAGCCGGTGTATCGCGCAACAGGATGATGCTGATGCGCCGGTTCCGCTGATCGGTGGGATTGTCCGGGAATAGGGGATCGGTATCCGCGCGGCCGACGATGCCTTCAAGCCGTGTCTCGTCCAGGCCGGCATCGCGCATGATCCGGCGTGACGCCAGCGCACGCTCTGCGGAGAGGTCCCAATTGTCATAGTTCTGCGAGGCGTTGAACGGCAGGGCGTCCGTGTGGCCGCGGATCGAAACCTTATTCGGCAGACCGCCGATGGCGCCAGTCACCAGTTGCAGCAGATCGCGCGTATAGTCGAACGGCTCGGCGCTGCCGAGGGCAAACATCGGCCGCTCGTCGCGGTCGACGATCTGGATGCGCAGCCCTTCCGGCGTGTAATCGATGATCACGTTCTCCAGCAGCAGCTTCAGCTCCGGATTGGCGGCGACGGATGCCATCAACTGCTCTTCGACCGCCTTGAAGGCTTCTTCCTCTTTCTTGCGCTTTTCCTCTTCAAGCCCCTTGGCGATCTCGTCCTTCTTCTCCTCCTCGGTCTTGACGCCTTCGTCCGTCTGTTCGTTGCGCGGAGCGAAGGGCAGGGGGGATTCGACGCGGAGTTGCGCGCTATCGGAGGATAGCGGCCCGGGTGGGCTGATCGTGGTGCCGTCCATCACGCCGCCTGAGCCGGCGGTGGTCTGGGATACCGTGATCGGATTGAAATACTCGGCGATGCCAGTCTTCTGCTCCGGCGAAGTGACGTTGATCAGCCACATGAGCAGGAAGAAGGCCATCATTGCCGTGACGAAGTCCGCATAGGCGATCTTCCAGGCGCCGCCATGGTGGGCTTCTTCGGTGCGCCGCCGCTTCTTGCGGATGATCGGCTGAAGTTGCCTTGTCGCCATGATGCAGGTCCTAGGCGGCTTTGCTGACGACGGTCAGGTTGGTGACGTCGGCGACTTCGGCCGTTGCGTTTTCGACTTCTTCAAAGGTCGGGCGCACGTCGTGGGGCAGGACCTTGCGCGCGAATTCGACCGCCACCTGGGGCGCGCAACCATTCAGGTAGGCGAGAATGCCCTGGCGAATGCATTCGAAGTACTTAACGTGAGCATCGCCAGCGCCTTTGACCGCAGTCGCTAGCGGCGCGACGAATCCGTAGGAAATCAATACGCCGGCGAATGTACCGACGAGAGCGCCACCGATCATGTGGCCGAGTACTTCGGGTGGCTCCTTGATGGCGCCCATTGTCTTGATCACGCCGAGAACGGCGGCGACGATGCCTAGGGCGGGCATGCCATCGGCGATGGTTTGAATGGCATGTGGGACATGAGCCTCTTGCTTGCGCAGAGTCTCAATCTCCTCGTCCATCAAGGCATCGATCTCGAATGGATTCTTCGAGCCCAGGGTTATGAGTCGCATATAGTCGCAGACGAAGTGGATCGCTTCTTCATTCTTGGCGAAATTGGGGAAACGCTGGAAAAGCTGGCTGTCATGGGGATGCTCTATATGTGCCTCAACCGCCATTTCGCCCTTCATCTTGATCAAGCGGAATAGCGAATACAGCACCGAGAGCAACTCCAGGTAGTCCTGCTTCTTGAATGGTTTGCCCTTGATCAGGACTTTGAACGAACTGAGGGTCTCCTTGAGGACATGCGTCTGCGTCGCCTGCGAGGCAACGAAGGCCCCCAGCGCCGCACCGCAAATGATGACGAACTCGAAGGGCTGGATCAGCACCTCGACATGTCCGCCCATGGCGACATAGCCGCCCAAGACCGCGGCAACGACGATAAGCCAGCCGATGACCACAAACATTTCTATTACCTCGGCGATACGACGGGTTCGATGCTAAGCCGCCGGTGTAAAGCGGCTATTGCGGTTTCGCCCCGCGGAGCCGGGAGATTAAGAAAATTCACCTTTATCCACATGATTTGGCCGCGCTGTTCTAAACGCGAGCCCGCTGCAGCGTGAAGACATAGCTGATGACCTCGGCGACCGCCTTGTAGTGCTCGGCCGGAATGTCCTCGTCGACGTCGACAGCCGCGAATAGCGCTCGGGCCAGGAGCTTGTTCTCGATGACCGGCACCTTGTTCGCCTCAGCGACCTCGCGGATCTTGAGGGCGACGGCGTCCTGACCCTTGGCGACGCATTTCGGCGCCCGCATCTTCGTGCGCTCATAGGACAGCGCCACGGCAAAGTGGGTCGGGTTGGTGATGACCACGGTCGCCTGCGGCACGGCGGCCATCATGCGGCGGCGGGCGCGCTGGCGACGGATGGCGCGGATGCGCGCCTTGATCTCCGGATTGCCCTCGCTCTGGCGCATTTCCTCCTTCAGGTCGTTCCGGGTCATGAACAGGTTTCGCCACCAGGAATAGCGCTGCCAGCCGAAATCCAGGGCTGCGATGCAGACGAGGACGATGCAGACATAGGTCAAGACGTCGAGCGTCATCTTGCCCAGCAGGCGGCCGGTCACCGCCATGTCGGCGGAGGAAGTCGACATGATTGCCGAGAGATGGGGGCGCACGGCCATGTAGGCGGCGATGCCGACCGCCGTCAGCTTCAGCAGGCCTTTGATGAACTCCACCAGCGCCTGGATCGAGATCAGCCGCTTGAATCCGGCGATCGGCGAGATGCGCTCGAACTTCGGCTGCAGCTTGTCCGCGGAGAAGATCAGGCCGTTCTGCAGCGCCTGGGAGATCACGGGCATGACCAGCAGCACCGCCATCAGCGGCCCGGCGATCCAGGCGAAGGCGATGCCGAGATCGCTCAGCAGATACATGAGGTTCTCGGCGCTGCTGAGCTGGAACGCATCGGGGCTTTCGATCAGCGGCCACAGCGCCGAACTCGAAGAGGAAAGAACGCGCCCGCCGAGCAGGGCCAGGAAACAAGTGGTGGCACCCAGCACCAGGGCAGCGGAGACGTCGCGGGACAGCGGCAGATTGCCCTTCTGCCGCGCTTCGTCGATGCGCCGCTGCGTCGGCGCTTCCGTTTTCTCGGATTTTTCCGGGTTGTCGGACATGGCTGTCAGAACACCAGGGTGGCGAGGAGATGCTCGAACACTTCGGCAAAGCCCAGCAATAGCGCCGGCAGCGCCAGCGAGAGGATCAGGAACCCGCCGGCCAGCGACACCGGCAGGCCGACGAAGAACACCGGCAATTGCTGCATCATGCGGTTGGCCAGCGCGAGGCCGATATTGAACACGAAACCCAGGATCAGGAACGGCGCCGCCAGCCGCATCGCCGCACCGAACGATGCGGAAAGCGCTTGCGCCATCGTATCGGCCATATCCTGGAACTGCGGTTCGGCGGCCACCGGGAACCGCTCATAGCTCTGCACTAGCCCCGTGAGCATGAGATGGTCGAGCCCGGTGAGGAAGATCACCAGCAGGCCCGCGGCGCTGAGCACCGCGCCAACGGCGGCACCCTGTTCGATCGAGAACAGTTCGCCCGATAGAGCGTTCGACAGGCCGATCTGGCCGGCGATGATCGCCCCGGCCATATGCAGGATGCTCATCAGCACTGCGGTTGTGGCGCCGATGAAGAGCCCGATCGCCAGCTCATGCAGCAGATAGGTCAGCAGCGTTCCCAGGCCGACCGTCGGTGCGGGCAGGCTCGAAGATACCGCCGGGAGCACCAGGATCGTCAGCGCCATCGCGAACAGCAGCCGCAGCCGGCCCGGAATCCGGAAATCGCCGAAGCCCGGCAACAGCATGAGCGCCGCGCCGATGCGCGCAAACACCAGCACCGCGCCGAAAGTCCAGAGCTGCAGCAGGGGATCGAGATCGAAGGTCACGGCGGCGCTCAGCCCGGCAGGGCTTCGAAGCCGATTTCCGCCAGCGTCTTGATGCGGGCGCGGGCGTGGATTTCATCGTGGCTGATGACCGGCGTCTTCGGGCTGAAGCGCGAGACGATCGCGCGCACCAGCGGCCGGACCTCCGCACCCACGAGTATCGCCGGTGCATGGCCTGACGCCGCGAGATTGTGCAGGGTGGAGCGGATCGATCCGACGAAGCGCTGGACATGTCCGGGCGCCAGGGCGAGCTGGCGATTATCGCCCTCGGTGACGATGGATTCCGTCAGGGTGCGCTGCCACATGGGCGACAACGTCACGATATCGACGAAGCCGTCCTCGCTGGTCAGGGACTGGCAAATCTGCCGCGCCAACCGCACCCGCACGCGCGCCAGCAGCGGCATGGGATCGCGGGTATAGGCGGAGGACTCCGCCAGCGCATCCAGGATGGTCGGCAGATCGCGGATGGAGACCTGTTCGATCAGCAGGCCCTGCAGCACGCGCTGCACGGTCGACAGGGGTAGGAGACCCGGTACCAGGTCGGAGGCCAGCTTCTGGTGATCGGGACCCACTTCGGTCAGCAGCTTCTGCGTCGCTGCGTAATCGAGCAGATCCGCCATGTTCTCCTTGATGATCTCCGTCAGATGCACGGTGATGACAGTGGACGCGTCGACAACAGCATAGCCGCGCATCTCCGCCTCTTCGCGGTAGTTGCCGTCGATCCAGCGCGCGGACAGGCCGAACGCCGGTTCACGGGTATCCTCGCCGGGAATGCCGACCGGCGTGCCCGTGGGGTTCATCACGAGATAGCGCCCGGGGCGGACGTCGGATCTTGTCGTCTCCACGTTGCGCAGGAAGATCACGTAGGTGTTGGCCGGCAGCGACGGATTTGGCCGGATCTCCACCGTCGGCAGGATGAAGCCGAACTGCCGGGCCAACTGCCGGCGCAGTTCGGCGATGCGCGTGCCCAGGCTGTCGGCGCCGGCCATGGCGATGGTGGAGACGGCGATGCCCAGCTCGATGCGCACGGGATCGAAGCGAAGCTCGGTGACGATCTGCTGTGCCGCGCTGACGGTCTTGTCCTTTTCCTGGCGCTCGGCCTTGTCGCGCACCTGCTGCTCCGCGCGGGCGCGCAACTTCGGCAGCTGCCAGGCGAGGCCGCCGAGGATGGCGGCGAGGCCGAAGAACGGCAGAATCGGCATACCCGGCGTCAGGCCGAGCCCAGCCAGCAGCGCGGCAGCCACCGCCAGCGCCTTCGGATATTGGCTGAGCTGCGCGCCCAGCGCCTCGCCGGCGGAAACGCTGACGCCGGCCTTCGACACCAGCATGCCTGCGCCCACGGAGACCAGGATCGAGGGGATTGCGGCCACGAGGCCGTCACCGACGGTGAGGATGGTGTAGGAATGCAGCGCCTGCGCGAAGCTAAGGTCATGCTGAGCCACGCCGGTGATGAAGCCGCCGATGATGTTGATGACGATAATCAGCATGCCGGCGATGGCGTCGCCCTTTACGAATTTGCTGGCGCCATCCATGGCACCGTAGAACGAACTCTCGTCTTCCAGCTCGCGCCGGCGCCGCCGCGCCTCGGCCTCGTCGATCAGGCCGGCTGAAAGGTCGGCGTCGATCGCCATTTGCTTGCCGGGCATGGCGTCCAAACTGAAGCGAGCCGCGACCTCGGCGATGCGGCCAGAGCCCTTGTTCACAACCACCAGGCTGACGATCGACAGGATGATGAAGATCACCACGCCGATCAGGAAGTTGCCGCCCATCAGCAGATGGCCGAAGGCCTCGATGATCTGGCCGGCAGCGTGGGTGCCGCTATGTCCGTTAGTCAGGATCAGCCGCGTCGACGACAGGTTCAGCGTCAGGCGGATCATGGTGGCGACCAAGAGGATGGTCGGGAACGAGCTGAAATCCAGCGCCCGCCGCGTCAGGATGGCCACCAGCAGGATCAGGGTCGACAGGGTGATGGATATCGCCAGGCCCACATCCAGCAGCCAGGCGGGCATGGGGATCACCAGCACCGCGATGACGGCCATGATCGCCATCGCGAACCAGAGGTCGCGATGCAGCAACGCTTCGGTGACCCAGCGTGAATTGCCGCCGGTCGCGGCGGCGCTGGCGGCGGTATTGCGGCTGGCGGTCGAATTGCTGGCGGTGGCCATGGGCGATGCGTCAGGCTTTTCCTGTTCGGTCGCCTACAGGATTAACGGTCCCATGTTTCGCCCGCGTTTCGCGGCGATGGCCCGTATGGTTAGCGAAGTATGAATAGGGAAACGGACGAGGGGCGGTAACCGACGCCTATGACTTTACGCGGCGCTGATCCGGAGGCTGCCACCGCCAGCAGCGGCGATGGCCTCGGCGAGGGCGCGCCTGACGCGGATTCTGACCTTGGGTTCCTTGGCCGCCGTAAGCGTGACCCAGTCGCCCATCCAGCCCTTTTGCAGCGAGCCGGAAAGGTCGCGCCAGGGAACGAACAGACGCGGGTAGCCAAGACTGAACGGCGCAAACAGCCAGACAAAGAGCCCGTCCGGCGCTGCTGCAAAATGCAGGACGCCGCGATAGCTGAACATGCCGACAAATCCGCCGCGGAAGTGCAACGGCGTCCCTGTTGTCGGCATCGTCGCCGCATAATGTGCTGCAAGCCGCCGCCAGCCGGAAATGAAAGCCGACAAGTAGCAGACGGCGCACCAAAGGCCGACGAAGAAGAGAGGGAACGCCGGAATGATCCAGTATGGAAGTTCGGTGGTTTCCTGGTTCATTCAGCTAGCGTGAATGCCGCCGCGCGATTACCCGGCGCGCTTCAGCTTGTGCTGCGTCGGCGCCAATGCATCGCCGCCATTGAAGAAGGCCGTGACATCGGCGACGGATTCCACCTGATCGTCGACCGAACCGATGGTCGCCGTCGTTTCTTCGACCAGCGACGCATTCTTCTGGGTCACGGTCTCCATCTGGTTCACCGTGTCCTCGAGCTGGTTGACGTTTGCCGACTGCTCCTGGCTCGCCTGCGCGATCTCGGCGACGATGTTGGCGACGTTCTTGATCGAAATGACGATCTCGCCCAGGGTGGTGCCCGCCTTGGTTACGAGGTCGACGCCTTGTTTCACCTGCTGGCCGCTGACCGCGATCAGCCCCTTGATATCCTTTGACGCCTGCGCCGAGCGCTGTGCCAGGGCGCGCACTTCCTGGGCGACGACGGTGAAGCCGCGGCCGGCGTCGCCGGCCCGTGCGGCCTCGACCGCTGCATTCAATGCCAGCAGATTGGTCTGGAAGGCGATTTCGTCAATCAAGCCGATGATGTCGGAAATATGCCGCGACGAATCCTCGATCTTGCCCATGGCCGCGGTCGCCGAGTTGGCCACGTCGCCGCCGCCCTGGGCGGCGCGGTGGGCCGCGGCGGCAATCTCGCTGGCGAGAATGGCATTCTGCGAATTCTGCTTCACCGTCGCGCTCATCTCGCGGATGGCGGCGGAAAGTTCTTCCAGGCTGGAAACCTGTTCTTCCGTGCGCTGGGACAGGTCCTGGGCGCCAACGGCAAGCTGCGCCGTGGCGGACTTGATGACCGTCATGCCATCGGTGGTTTGCCCGATCACTTCGGCGAGCTGGTCCACCATGGCATTGGAATCGTCCTTCAGCTTTGCCAGGTCGCCGCGATAGGTGCCGGCGATGCGCTTGGAGAGGTCGCCCTTGGAAAGGCGGGACATCAGCTCCATGACTTCGGTCAAGGCGCCGCGCACCGTGCCGACAAGGCTGTTCAGGCTTTCCCCGACCTTGAGGATCATGCCGCTCTTGCCTGCGAGTTCGACACGGGCGGAGAAGTCGCCGGCAGCCGCTGCGTCGGCCAGCACGGCGATATCTTTGTGCGCGCGCTCCAGCGCCAGTTCGGCTTCCTTCTGCGAGGTGACATTGCGGCACAGCGTGACGATGCCGCCCTCGGCGGTGCGCCGCTCGGTGATGCGCACCCAGCGCTTGTCGGGCAGACGGAATTCGATCTCGCCGTCGCATTTCTGCCGGGCGCGAACGCGGCTTTCCAGCCACTCGGCTTCGCGGCCGTTGGCGTCGGGAAACAGGCCCTCGTCGAGGCCGGCTTTCAGAACTTCCCGATAGGTCCGCCCCTCGACGAACAGATGCGCCTGATTGCTGAAGAACTGACGGGCATTTTCCGTGCAGAGGACCAGCCGGTCGTCCTTGTCATAGAGGATGATGCCGTCGCCGAGAATGCGCAGGGCATCGACGATGCGCTCCTCGCGCCGTGCCGCGCGGACGCTGATATCGTCAACGGCCTGGCGAAGGTTGCTGCCGGCAAAGGCCTTGCCGAAGGCCAGCGCGGCACCTGCGATCGCGGCTGATAGCGCGAAGATGTGCGAAATGTAGGAAGTGCCCAGGCCCGCAAACCACTCGGGAACGAGAAGCGAGAGAACGGTCCCGGCAATGCCGAGGATCAGAATCCCACTCAAGGCCAGGAACATGAATCGGCCGGACCGCGCCGCCGTGCTATCTGCTGACAGGCTTCTTGCTTCTGTATCGGAATTCATCTGCCGATTCACCGTCCGCCCACGAGGAAACCTAATTCGCCGTGGCAACAAGCGCGCAGATGCGTTGTCGGGAATTCAGTTGCAGCGAACTGGATTGGACCGCTTCAACTTTCGGTCAGACGGCAGGGCATCCGCGACGTTTGGCCAAACATATTTCTATGCCGTGAATCCGAAGGAATGGTTAATCCAATTGGTAAATATTGCGTATAAATCCGGGTTTTCCCTATGAAATCAATAAATAGAGGAAATTGTATGATGGCGGAGAACCGAGTCGCAGACAGTATTATCGTTTGCCGCCGTTGGCCTCTTCGATCGCATCGATGATGTGCGGCAGATACTTGTCGCCAAAGCCCCTGGTATTCGCCATCTGGAAGGTCTGGTGTACGGCCTCGGCGATGAAGCCAACCACCGGCGTCGCCTCGGCCATATGGGTGTAATACCGCAGATCCTTGGCGCAATTGGCCAGCGCGAAGATGGCGTGGCTGTCGTCGCCATCCAGGAAGTACTTGCTCAAGCGTTGGAACATCACGCTGTTGGCGCCGCCCGACAACACGATGTCTGTCAGCGCCTTGAGATCGACGCCGGCTTTCTTGGCGGTGGCAATGCCCTCCGCCGCAGCCGCGGCGGCGGCCAGCGCGATATAATTGTTGATCAGCTTCAGCTTGTGACCCGCGCCGAGCGGTCCCGCATGGAAGATGGCGTTGGCGAAAGTTTCCAGCACCGGCTTCAGCTCTGCCAGCAGCGCCGCGTCGCTGCCCACCATGACGCCCAGCGTGCCCGCCTCGGCCTCCTTGGGCGTGCGGATCAGCGGAATGTCGGCAAAGCGCGCCCCCGCCTCGATGACGGCGGCGGCAACCTTCATGGTGGAGGTGGGCTCGGCGGTGGTGGCATCGGCGACGATCATGCCAGCCCGCAGGCCCTCCAGCAGACCGTCCTTCTTGAAAACCAGATCTTCTACCTGCGGCGAGCCGGTGACGCAGGTGATGACGATGTCGGATTGCTGCGCCAGTTCCTTCGGCGTTTTCGCTTCGCGGGCGCCGCGGCCGATGAGGTCATCTATCGGCTTGCGGTTGCGATGGCCTAGCACGGTGAGCGGATAGCCCTTCTCGACAATGTTCTTGGCCATGCCGTGCCCCATGAGCCCGGCGCCGATGAATCCGATCCGCTGCTTGTCAGCCATGTTTGCTTCCCCAGGATTTGTGAGAGGTCTTATCCGTACCATTGTCGAACTCTGCCCGCCTGTCACGCGCTGATGCCGTCGGCTGCGCTGGTGCGGGCGGCAGGGATCGAGTAGTAGGCAGATCGCCTCGCGCCTAATCGTTTCGCAGTTCACCGCAGATCTTGCCATTCCCATGAGCGCTGCCAGCCCTCTGCCTATCGATGCCGTGCTGCCGCAGGTCCGCGCGGCGCTCGCCGGCCATGGCGGCGCTGTGTTGCGGGCGGCACCCGGCGCCGGCAAGACCACGCGGGTGCCGCTGGCGCTCCTGCAGGAACCATGGCTCAAGGACCAGCGCATCCTCATGCTGGAGCCTCGGCGGCTGGCGACGCGGGCGGCGGCGCGGTTCATGGCCTCGACGCTCGGCGAAAAGCCGGGCGAAACCGTGGGTTTTCGCGTCCGCCTCGAAAGCCAGGTGTCGTCGCGGACCCGCATCGAGGTGGTGACCGAGGGCATCCTGACGCGCCGGCTGCAGCATGATGCGGCACTGGAAGGTGTCGGCCTTGTCATCTTCGACGAATTCCACGAGCGCAGCCTGGATGGCGATCTTGGCTTGGCGCTGACACTGGAGTCTCAAGGCGCGCTGCGTCCGGATCTGAAGATCCTGGTGATGTCGGCAACGCTGGATGGCGCCGCGGTCGCCGCGCTTCTCGGCGATGTTCCAGTCATTGCCAGCGAGGGCCGCGTTTTTCCGGTGGAGACACGCTATGTGCCGGCCGATCCCCAGCGGCGGTTCGATGCGGACATGGCGTCGCTGATCCGCCGCGCTTTGCGGGAGGAGACGGGCAGCGTGCTGGCGTTCCTGCCGGGCGAGGGCGAAATCCGGCGGGTGGCCTCGTTGCTGGCAGAATCCGGCCTGCCCGCCGGCACCAGCATTCACCCGCTCTATGGTGCGCTACCGCCGGCGGAGCAGGACGCGGCGATCCGCCCGGCCGGCGCCAGCGCACGCAAGGTGGTGCTGGCCACCACCATTGCCGAGACCAGCCTGACTATCGAAGGTATCCGCGTGGTGGTGGATGGCGGCCAGAAACGGGCGCCGCGCTTCGATCCCCGGACCGGAATGGCGCGGCTGGAGACGGTGCGTGTTTCCGCGGCGTCGGCGGATCAGCGCCGCGGCCGTGCTGGGCGCCTGGAAGCCGGAGTCTGCTATCGCCTTTGGAGCGAGGCGGAGATGCGCGGCTTTGCCCCCTTCGACACACCGGAGATCCTCGCCGCCGACCTGGCGCCGCTGGCGCTGGATCTCGCGGCCTGGGGCGTCGCCGATCCGCGCCAGTTGCGGTGGCTCGATGCACCGCCGAAGGCAGCCTATGAGCAGGCTGTGGCCCTGCTGACCCAGCTCGAGGCGCTCGATGCCGCGGCGCGCATTACCGCGTTAGGGCGCAGCATGGCGTCGCTGCCGTTGCATCCGCGTTTGGCCCATATGCTGCTGCGGGCGAAGCAGATGGGGCAGGGGGCCTTGGCCTGCGACCTGGCGGCGCTGTTGTCGGAGCGCGACATTCTGCGCCAGGCGGCGGACGCCGATGTCCGCACCCGGCTGGAGATCATCGCCGCGCGCCGAGCGGAAAGCGCCGCGCCGGTCAACCGCGGCGCGCTGATGCGGGTGCGCGAAACCGCTGGCGATCTGCGCCGGCAGCTAAAGGTGAAGGCCGATGGAGGTTCCCTGGCTGAAGCTGGGCCTTTGCTGGCCCTGGCCTATCCCGACCGCATCGCCCAACAGCGCGGCGGGCGCGGACGCTACAGGCTCGCCGGCGGTGGCGGCGCCTATCTCAACGAAGCCGATCCGTTGGCGGCCGGCGAATTCCTGGTGGCGGCCGAGATGGAGGGCGACGCGCGGGAAGGGCGCGTCTATCTGGCGGCGCCGCTGACCGCCGCCGACATTGAGAACCTGCTCCCGCAAGCAATTACCGAAATCACGGTCACGGACTGGGATGCCCGCAGCGAGTCGGTCGCGGCGCGGCAGCAGCGCCGCTTCGGCGCCATCGTTCTGGCCGACCGGCCCCACGGCAAACCGGACGGAGATGCGGTGGCGGCCGCCATGGTCCTGGGCATTCGGCAGATGGGGCTGGCCTGTCTGCCCTGGACCGATGACCTAGAGGCTTGGCGGCAGCGCGTCGGCTTCCTCGGGCGCGTGCGGCCGGAGGATGGCTGGCCCGATCTGTCTGACGAACATCTGCTGGCCACGCTGGAAGATTGGCTGGCGCCTATGCTGCCGGGCATCAGCAGGCGCTCGCATCTGGCCCGGCTGGACCTGGCCGGCACCCTCCGCGCCCTGGTGCCCTGGCCGTTGCAGCGGCGGCTCGATGAATTGGCTCCGGCCCACCTGGAGGTCGCTTCCGGGTCGCGCATCGCCGTGGATTATGCTCCCGCCGAAGGCCCCGTTCTGGCGATGCAGCTGCAACATCTGTTCGGCCAGCTTGATACGCCCCGGGTCGCCGACGGCCGTATCGCCGTGACTCTCCACCTGCTCTCGCCGGCGCGGCGGCCGATCGCCGTGACCAAGGACCTCCGCAGTTTCTGGACCAACATTTATCCGGAAGTGCGCAAGGAAATGCGCGGCCGCTATCCAAAGCACCGTTGGCCCGAAGATCCCCTCGGCGCCGAACCGGGGGTGCGGCGGCGGCGATAATCTGGTATATTGTTTTCGTGGGTTGGAACGGTTCAGGCGGCTGAAACATTTACACTTTATTCACCAATCTTGCCGCAACATGAATCCGAGGGATTCTGCCAATCGTTCGGCATCCGTAGCGGGCGAGGCAGCGAGGAGTTAACCATGCCGTGGCGTTCAAGGGTGCGCGCTGGCAGAGAACTCGCCGTATCGTTTACGGCGCTGCTGGCTGTGGGCGCCCTGATCTACAGCGCCAATGCCATCGTTGATCTGGTGCTCCCGACGGCCAAAGCCGAGGACAGCACGGGAACGGACACCCTCTGGCGCGTTCAGTCCGCGGAAGGCGGCGTTATGGCCCGCCGGGCCGATGGCGGTGACGGTTGGTATCCTGTTCGCGTCGGTCAGGCCCTGGAGCCCGGCAGCGAGATCAAGACCGATCCTTCGGCGCGCGTGGCGCTCGTGCGCGGCACCGAGATCCTGAACATCGATCCCAACAAGCGTATCGCTCTACCGAACCGCTCCGAGCCGCCGCAGACGCTGATCATCCAGTGGTTCGGTGAGGTCGTGTATGAAGTTGCCAAACGTCCGGCGCCGAGTTTCGAGGTGGACACGCCGCATCTGGTGGCGGTGGTCAAAGGCACGAAATTCTCGGTGAAAGTCGACGATGATGGCAGTGCCGTAAATGTCTCCCAGGGTGTGGTGTCCGTAGCTGCCGAAGGCAACAGCGACAGCAAGGTCGATGTCGAGGCCGGCTCCAAGGCAACCGTGCTGACTGCCGCGCCCATGGATGTGGCCGTCGGGCCTGCAAACAGCAGCGGCGGCAGCGTGGCGGCGAGCGGCGATACCGGCGGCGGCACCTCTGGCGGCAGTGGCGCCGGCGTGGGTGGCGGTGCCTCCGGCGGCGACGGTGATGGCGACGGTGATGGCGACGGTGATGGCGACGGTGATGGAGACGGCGACGGCGACGGCGACGGAAACGGCGATGGAGATGGGGACGGCGACGGCAATGGAGATGGCGACGGCGACGGTGATGGAAACGGCGATGGAGATGGGGACGGCGACGGTAATGGAGATGGCGACGGCGACGGCGACGGCGGCAATAGCCAATAAGATTTCAACCTGACCCCGCCTGCGTCCTAGCGCAGGGGTAGGCACCACAGACTTTCATTCCTATATCGATTTTTGGCCCGAAAACCGCAGATTTGCTGCGGTGAGGGACGACTCATCGGTTTGCTGGCTATTCTCTATGCCCTTGTTTGCATTAATCCTGTGACCCAAAAACCACAGCTAGGGGCAAAATTAACCATACCACTTGAAATATGTCCGGTTAACCTATTGAATCGGTTGGCGTCAGGTAGCCATTAACGATCTGTTTACCAATCTTCGTTACTCTTAATGATTGGTTTACGAGGTCCGCCGGCCCTGGCCGACGAAAACAAAACTAGGGCTGTGGGTATGTTCGGGAAATGGTTCAATGAGGCCTTGGGCTTCATGAAAGCAGTGACAGTCATCGACGGCGTATTCAATCGATTTTCGCAGGCCATTCGGGCAGCGTGCAGAGGCGCGCTCGCATCCCGGATGCAGGCCGCGATTATATTCCTCGCTTTGTGTCTGCCGCTACTCGGCGCGGTCGCGCCTGCAAGCGCGCAAGACGCAGGGCCATGGCATGCGATCGAAGTTCGCGGCGTCGTCTATGTTCGCGCGGCCAACGGCACGATCGACGATTGGCGTCCCCTCGCACCCGATGAAATTCTCTATGAGGACAGCGATGTCCGAACCTGGAAAGACGGTACGGCAACGCTTACCAATGGCCTCGACACCATCCGTCTGCAGCCGAATGCGCAGGTGACTCTGCGCTCGCCAAAGCAGTCGGGCTTGTGGCTGGGCCTGCAGCAAAAGCTCGGCATCATCTTCTACGACGTCGGAAAAATCACTGGCCGCCAGTTTTCAGTCGATGCACCCAACCTTGCGGTGCTGGTCAAGGGTACGGAGTTCTTCGTCGATGTCAGCGCGTCCGGCGACTCCGTCACCGTAGTGGGCGGCGTCGTCAAGGTTACGGCAAGAGAGAGCGGCAAGGATGCAACGCTCTCCGCCGGTCAGACGGCATCTGTGGCAACCGGCAGCCGCGGTTCGCTCGTCATTGGTGGAGTTGCACCAGGTGGCCCGGTTCCGGGCGCGCCTGCCAGTCCCACAATCGGCCAGGATCCGGCGTTGCGGACGCCCAGCAAAACCGGCGGTGACATCGGTGAGGACGATGACGACACCGGTAGCGGCGGAAGCAATGGCGGCGACGACGATGACGATGACGACGACG
>DATKFM010000144.1:0-12150 GCA_035544395.1 Verrucomicrobiia bacterium | reverse complement strand
CTTCGAGCCATTCTGGCGCGCAGATGAGAACCGCTCCGGCGGCGCCGGTCTCGGCCTGGCGATTGCCGCCGAGGCCGTCGAGATTCACGGCGGCCGGATCGCCGTCGGCGATGCACCAGGCGGCGGCGCGCTATTCACCGTGGAGCTACCCGAACAAACCGCCGCCTAGCCGGCGCGGCGCCTTTTACGCGACTTCGAACACCGCTTCCACTTCGACCGCGACGCCGACCGGCAGCGTGTTGACGCCGATAGCGGCGCGGGCGTGCTTGCCGGCATCGCCGAACACCTCGACCATCAACTCGGAGGCGCCATTAGCCACTTTCGGCTGGTCGACGAAATCATCGGCCGAATTGACGAAGACGCCGAGCCGCACGCAGCGCCTCACCCGGTCCAGGTCGCCGTTGAGCGCCGCCTTGAGTTGGGCGATGACATTGATGCCGCAGAGCCGCGCCGCCTTCTGCCCCTCCTCGATGGAATATTCCTTGCCCAGGCGGCCCTTGAACTGGAACTGGCCGTCGACCACGGTCACCTGGCCCGACACGAAGGCCATGCTGCCGGCGATGACCACAGGCACGTAGTTCGCCACGGGCGCCGCCGGCTTCGGCAGCTCAATCTTGAGTTCGGCGAGGCGCTTGTCGATGCGGCCGGCCATGCTGGTTCTCCCTGTTGATACAAATGGTTCCGATGGGGGCGCACAATATCCGCCCGCCGCCGGGCGATCCAGCCCCGCTGCCGTTCCTTGGCTTTCCTTGACTTGCCGTTGCCCGGGTGGGGATAAAGTCCCGCGGCAACGGAATGCCGGTGGGAGACAGGATAGGGTCATGGCGGACATACCCGGGATCTACGTGGCGAAGGGCGAGGCGCCGCTCAACCTGCTGCCCCGCTTCTGCAATCGTCACGGCCTGATCGCCGGCGCCACCGGTACCGGCAAGACGGTCACTCTGCAGGTCATCGCCGAAGGGCTCGCGGCCCGCGGCGTGCCGGTGTTCATGGCGGATGTGAAGGGCGATCTGGCGGGATTGTCCCAGGCCGGCGAGGCCAAGCCGAAGATCCAGGAGCGGCTGACCGCTCTCGGGATCGCCGATCACCAGTTCCGCGCCTATCCGGCGATCTTTTGGGACCTGTTCGGCGAGCAGGGACATCCAATTCGGGCGACGATATCGGATGTGGGGCCACTGCTGCTGGGCCGCCTGCTCGATCTCAACGAGGTGCAGGCCGGCGTGCTCAACCTCGCCTTCAAGGTCGCCGACGACCAGGGGCTGCTGCTCCTGGATCTCAAGGACCTGCGGGCGCTGCTGAGCCATGTTGCCGACAGCGCCAAGGAACTGACGACCACCTACGGCAATGTCAGCGCGCAGACGGTCGGTGCAATCCAACGCGGCCTGCTGCAGTTGGAAAGCCAGGGCAGCGAGAAGTTCTTCGGCGAGCCGGCGCTGGATCTCAACGACCTGATGATGGTGGACCCTGCAGGCTATGGCGCAATCAATGTGCTGGCGGCGAGCAAGCTGATGCAGAATCCGCGGGCCTACGCCACCTTCCTGCTGTGGCTGCTATCGGAGCTGTTCGAGAATCTGCCTGAGGTCGGCGATCTCGATAAGCCGAAGCTGGTGTTCTTCTTCGACGAGGCCCATCTGCTGTTCAACGACGCGCCAAAGGCGTTGCTGGAGAAGGTGGAGCAGGTGGTGCGGCTGATCCGCTCCAAGGGCGTCGGCATTTTCTTCGTGACGCAGAATCCGCTTGATATCCCCGATGTCATCCTCGGGCAGCTCGGCAACCGGGTGCAGCATGCGTTGCGCGCCTTCACGCCGAGGGATCAGAAATCGGTGAAGGCGGCGGCCGAAACCTTCCGGCCAAATCCGAAGATCGATACCGGCAAGGCCATCATGGAGCTGGGTGTCGGTGAAGCGCTGGTATCCTTCCTGCAGCCCGACGGCACGCCGGCTGTGGTCGACCGGGCGCTGGTGCTGCCGCCGGCCTCGCGTCTGGGTGCCATCACGCCGGAGGAGCGCAACGCCCGTATCGAGGCCAGTCCGATCAAAGGCCACTATGAAAAGCTGGTGGATCGCGAAAGCGCCTATGAGCTGCTGGTCGGCCGCGCCCAGGCGGCGGCCCCGGCAGGCGCGCCATCGCCGAGCGGCACCGGCTCCTGGCAGCGGCCGGGTGGCGCGCGGCAGAGCAGTTCAGCGCCGGGACAGGCGCCATCGGATTACAGCTATCCACAAGTGCCGGCGGAACCGACGGCTCCGCGCGGCCGGGCGCCCAAGGTAGAAAAAGGCATGGTGGAAAAGATCATCCTCGGCGACGGCCGCCGACAGGGAATCCTCGAGGCCGCGGCCAAAAGCGTGGTGCGCAACATGGCGGGGCAGGTGGGGCGCCAGATCGTGCGCGGGATGCTGGGTTCCATCCTCCGAGGGCGCTGATCGTGGAGCTTCGCGTCACCGGCGGTGATCTCTCAACCACCATGCTGGATCACGAGCCGCAGCCGGAGCAGCCATCCGGCGGCTGGTCGCTGGTCCTGGCGCTGTCCGTCGCGCAGCTCGTTTCCTGGGGCACCGTCTATTACAGCTTCTCGCTGCTGATCCTGCCGATGGAGGCGGAGCTCGGCTGGACACGGACCGGCATCAGCGGCGCCCTGTCCTTTGGGCTGCTGATCGCTGGGCTTTCCGCCTATGGCGCCGGCAGTTGGATCGAACGACATGGCGGGCGTTGGCTGATGACTGTCGGCACGGTGCTCGCGTCGCTGATGCTGGCGGCCTGGTCGCAGGTCCATACGTTGACGGCACTTTACCTGATTTGGGCCGGCCTCGGCGTCGCCATGGCGGCTACGCTCTACGAGCCTGTATTCGTCGTGCTGACACGCCGCTTCCCCCAGAGCTTTCGCCTGCGTATCACCGTCCTGACTCTCGTCGCCGGATTCGCCAGCACCATCTTCATGCCGCTGACGGAGATTCTTGTGCAGAGCCAGGGTTGGCGCGGCGCGCTGCTGATTCTGGCAGCGATCAATCTCGCAATGTGTCTGCCGATCCATGCCCTTTGGCTGCGCGACAACGCGACCCGCGACCGTCCCACGCCGCCGCCTATCGACCGCAAGGCGCTCCTGGCACGTGCGCTGCGGAACCCGGTGTTCTGGGGCCTGGCGCTTTGCCTGATGGCGTACAACGCCACGTTCTCCGCCCTGACATTTCATTTGATCCCCTTGCTGGCGGAGCGGGGCGTGGGGATCGCCGTTGCCATCGCCGCCGTGGCGCTGATCGGACCGTCGCAGGTGGCGGCCCGACTGCTGATCTTCCTGTTCGCCCGGCGTTTGCCGACGGCTCTGACCGGACGGATCGTCCTGCTGGGGCTGCCGGTTTCCCTTGTACTTCTGATCCGCTTCCCGGACTCGACATCGGCGCTGTTCCTCGCCGCGGTCTACTACGGCGGCGCCAACGGCATCATGACCACGATCCGCAGCGCGGCGGTGCCGGACCTGATGTCGCGCGACGGCTATGGTTCGATCAACGGCATGCTGGGCTTCCCAGCCATGATCGCCCAAGCCCTCTCGCCGCTGGCGGCCGCGGTGATCTGGTCTCTGACGGGCGGCTACGATGCTGTGCTCTGGACACTGCTGGCAATGTCCACCATCGCCGCCATGGCCTTCTGGGCCGCAGCGGCGCTCGCCAAGTCGCGACCGTCGGCCGAGGCCGCGAATCTGCCCGCAAGACGCTGATTTTCTGGGCAATTGCCTCCCGGGTTTGCCGGTGATTTAGGCGTACCATTTCCGCCAAATGGTGCGGCGCAACATTGCACCTGCCTTCTATCTATATGAGATATATCAGGTAATAGCGTCTTAGTTGCGTCGCAGCATTTTTGGCACGGAACTTGAATATGCATTTATGGGAGCGGCAAGCGGTGGCCGATCCTGCCGGACCGGCGGCGGACCCGGCGCGACAATGACAAGACCCGACGACGGCAAGTTTGAACAGGGAGACGTCAACGAATGGTGGGACACATCATCGAGCAAGTGGGTCGTCATCGCGGCGCGCGGGGTTGCAGTGCCGTTGGCTCCTACGGACCGGGCGGTGGCGACGACGCAACGCTACCGCCCGGGCCGACCACAGTTTCTCGGGGAAGGCGCGTCCGCTAGCGGCTGCACTTCCTTGAGTTCGGTTACGCGCGAGAAAGGTCCTCCCTTCGCGCGACTTGCCCGGATGGCGCGGTAGCGACACAGCGCCATCCGGGATTTTTCCTTTGTTCGGGGTAGCATGGCGCTACCGCGCGGCGACGGCCTCCACTTCCACCAGATAGGCGGTGCTGCCCAAGCCGGCGACCAGCACCAGCGTCCAAGGCGGCAGATGCTCGCCTACCTCGCCGCGATGGACGGCGACATAGGGCCGGATGTTCTCGCGGCCGACGATGTAGGAAGTCACCTTCACGATATCCGCCACCGACATTTCGCCCTCGGCCAGGATCGCCTTGATGTTGATCCAGGCCTGCCGCGCCTGTTCGGTGAAGTCATCGGAGATCGAGCCGTCGGGGCGCTCGCCCAGTTGGCCCGACATATAGAGCTCGCGCTCGGGACGCTCGATCAGCAGGGCATGGTGATAGGAGCTCGCGGGCCGGGCGATGCCCGCGGGGTTCAGGATCTTGCGCATGGGAATCCTAATTGAAGCCGTCGGAGTTCAGCCGGGCCGATATTCAGGCGCCGAGAAGCTCACCGACGATCTCGCGCCACTCATCCTCAAGGCGCGCCTTGCTGGGCTTGCGACCGCAGCGGTTGTACCAGTACTCCGCATTCGACTGATCGCCTTCCTTGCGATGCAGATAGGCATGCACCCACTGATTGGGCGGATCCTTTTCGTCGGCCTGGGCGCATTCATGGGCCTTGTCCCAATTGCCCTTCGCATCCCACCACATCGCCTGCAGCGGCAGCCGGAGAGCCTGCGGCGGTTGAGTGCTGTCGAGCGATGCGGTGAAGGCAGCGATGTTCATGGCGTCATCCTCCCCGGATCCGATGGTGAAACTCGGCAAGGGATATTGTTATCGCTGCCGGTACCCGAAGACAAATCGGGCGCGTGGGGTGTGACCACGCGCCCGGCGGAGTTCGTTACTACAGTTGCTTCAGGGAGAAACGCTTCGCAAGGAAACTCCAGCCCGCACGGCGAGGTCCCCCGCCTCGCCATACCGGCAACCGGCGCGTCGCCCGCCAAGGGGCAACGCGCAGCGGTCTATCGCCCGGAACGCACCTGTCTCACCTCGCTGGGTATCGGCATCAAGTTTAAGAACAGCCGCTGGTCGAGCCGCAGGTCGTGCATTTCATGCAGGTGCCGTTGCGCACCAGCGTGAAGTTGCCGCATTCGCCGCAGGCGTCGCCTTCGTAACCCTTGAGCTTCGCTTCGCGTATCTTCTCCAGCCGCGAGTCGACCGCGCTGGCGACGGAGGCCTGCACGGAAACCGTGGCGCCGTAGCGGCCGGACTCGACTGTCGAAGTCGCCATGCCGCCGTTGCTGCCGTAGGAACCATCAGTGCCGGTTGCCAGTGCCACGGACTCCCGTTTGGCGCTGACTTCGTCAGCGTCCGCCACCGCACTGCCATTGCGCAGACCACCGTGGAAAACCACGAGATTACGCACATAGCCGGTCGAGGCATAGCGCCGTACAGCCGTGATTGCCGGCGCTTCACCGGGATCGAGGCTGGCTTCCTGCTCGCCCTTGCCCATGCTGTCGGGCATCACGTCCGTGTTCTGGACGTGCGCGAGGTCGGAGCGTCCGAGATAGGAGATTGCCAGCTCGCGGAACACATAGTCCAGGATCGACGTCGCCATCTTGATGGCGTCGTTGCCTTCGACCACACCGTTCGGCTCGAAGCGTGTGAAGGTGAAGGCCTCGACGAACTCCTCCAGCGGCACGCCATATTGCAGGCCGATGGAGATGGCGATGGCGAAATTGTTCATCAGGCTGCGGAAGGCGGCGCCCTCCTTGTGCATGTCGATGAAGATCTCGCCGAGCGTGCCGTCTTCGTATTCGCCGGTGTGCAGATAGACCTTGTGGCCGCCGACGATGGCCTTTTGGGTGTAGCTTTTGCGCCGGTTGGGCAGGCGCTCGCGTTCGGCGCGCATGTTGATGACCCGCTCGATCACCCGCTCGATGATACGCTCGGCCACCATCGGCGCCTTGGCCGCGGCGGGGGCGTCGAGGATCTCCTCGAGTTCCTCGGGGTCGTCGGTCAGCACCTGGGCCGCCAGCGGCTGCGACAGCTTGGAGCCGTCGCGGTACAGCGCGTTGGCCTTGATGCCAAGGCGCCAGGACAGCATGTAGGCGTCCTTGCATTCCTCGACTGTTGCCGAATTCGGCATGTTGATGGTCTTGGAGATGGCGCCGGAGATGAAGGACTGCGCCGCGGCCATCATGCGGATATGGCTGTTGACGGACAGGAAGCGCTTGCCGATGCGGCCGCAGGGATTGGCGCAATCGAAGATCGACAGATGCTCGGCCTTCAGATGCGGCGCACCCTCCAGGGTCATGGCGCCGCAGCAATAGGTGTTCGCCTCGTCGATCTGCTGCCGGTTGAAGCCCAGGGCAGTCAGCATGTCGAAGCTGACGTCGGTGAGCTGCTCGGCGGTGAACCCCAGCACCTTCGTGCAGAACTCGTCACCCAGCGTCCATTTGTTGAACGCGAAGCGGATATCGAAAGCGCCGGCCAGCGCCGATTCCAGCGCCTGCAGCGTGCTTTCGTTGAAGCCGATCGCCTTGAGCGCGCTGTGGTTGATGCCCACGCCATCGGCAAGAGTGCCGTGGCCGACGGCGTAACGGATGATGTCTTCGATCTGGCCTTCGTTGTAGCCAAGATTCTTGAGCGCCGCCGGGACCGTGCGGTTGATGATCTTGAAGTAACCGCCGCCCGCCAGCTTCTTGAACTTCACCAGAGCGAAGTCGGGCTCGATGCCCGTGGTATCGCAATCCATCACCAGGCCGATCGTGCCAGTCGGCGCGATCACGGTCGCCTGGGCATTGCGGAAGCCGTGGGACTGGCCGCGCAACAGCGCTTCGTCCCAAGCCTGGCGCGCGGCACGCACCAGGTCCACGTCCGGGCAATTCTCGAGCTGGAGCGGCACCGGCAGCACCGACAGCCCCTCATAGCCTTCGCCCTCGCCATGAGCGGCGCGGCGGTGATTGCGCACCACCCGCAGCATTTCCTTGCGGTTGCGCTCATAGCCGGGAAATGGCCCGAGCTCCCGCGCCATGTCGGCCGAGGTGGCGTAGGACACGCCGGTCATGACGGCCGTGATGGCGGCGCAAAGCGCGCGGCCATCTTCGCTGTCATAACCGTGGCCCATGGCCATCAGCAGGCCACCCAGATTGGCGTAGCCCAGGCCCAGCGTCCGGTAGTCGTAGGACAACTTGGCGATTTCCTTCGACGGGAACTGCGCCATCAGCACGGAGATTTCCAGCGTGATGGTCCAGAGCCGCGTCGCATGTTCGAAAGCGGCGATGTCGAAATTGCCGTCCGGCTTGCGGAACTGCATCAGGTTCAGGGACGCCAGGTTGCAGGCCGTGTCGTCCAGGAACATGTATTCGGAGCAGGGGTTGGACGCATTGATGCGGCCGCTCTGCGGGCAGGTGTGCCATTCATTGATGGTGGTGTCGTACTGCACGCCCGGATCGGCGCATTGCCAGGCGGCCGTGGCGATCTTTTCCCAGAGGTCGCGAGCGCTGATGGTCTTGTGCACCTTCTTGTCGGTGCGCCGTATCAGCTTCCACGGGCCATCGGCCTGCACGGCCTCGATGAACTCGTTGGTGATGCGCACCGAGTTGTTGGAGTTCTGGCCGGACACTGTGAGGTAGGCGTCAGAATCCCAATCTGTGTCGTAGGTGCGAAAATCGATCGAGGTATAGCCCTGGCGCGCATACTGGATGATGCGCTGGATGTAGTTCTCGGAGACCATGGCCTCGCGGGCAGCGATGACGGCCTTCTTGAGCGCGCGATTGACCTTGGGATCGAAGCAGCTTTCGTCGGTGACGGTTGCAGGCTCGGGCTTGTGGCAGGCCTGCATGACGGCATTGAGGAACTTGTCGCAGAGCTTCGAGCCCGCGACCAGGGACGCCACCTTCTGCTCTTCCACCACCTTCCAATCGATGTAGTTCTCGATATCAGGGTGATCGAGGTCGACGGTCACCATCTTTGCCGCGCGGCGCGTGGTGCCACCTGATTTGATGGCACCGGCCGCGCGATCGCCGATCTTAAGGAAGCTCATCAGGCCCGAGGATTTGCCGCCGCCGGAGAGCCGCTCGCCCTCGCCACGCAGCCGGGAAAAATTGGAACCGGTGCCGGAACCATATTTGAACAGGCGGGCCTCGCGCACCCAGAGATCCATGATGCCGCCATCATTCACCAGATCGTCAGATACCGACTGGATGAAGCAGGCATGGGGCTGAGGATGCTCATAGGCCGAGGCCGAGGCGACCAACTTCCCGGTGAGGAAATCGACATAGTAGTGGCCTTGGGACGGACCATCGATGCCATAGGCCCAATGCAGCCCGGTGTTGAACCATTGCGGCGAGTTCGGCGCCGCCATCTGCTTCGCCAGCATGAAGCACATTTCGTCGTAGTAGGCGCGGGCGTCGGTCTCCGCGTCGAAATAGCCGCCGCGCCAGCCCCAATAGGTCCAGGTGCCGGCCATGCGATCGAAAACCTGGGTGGCCTTGGTTTCGCCCGAGGTGCGCTGATCCTTGTCCAGCTTGCCAAGCGCATCTTCGTCGGGGACATGGCGGCAGAGCCAATCCGGCAGATCGGCCTCGCGCACGGACTTCAGGCGCACTGGCACTCCGGCCTTACGGAAGTACTTCTGCGCCAGCACATCACAAGCCACCTGGGACCACTCGGCAGGAACCTCGATATTTCGCGCCTGAAAGACGATCGAACCGTCCGGATTCTTGATTTCGCTGGTCGTCGTACGAAACTCGATACCGTCGTAAGGCGACTTTCCGGCTTCCGTGAATCGCCGCTCAATGCGCATGCCAAGCACTCCCCAATCCCCAATTTGGTGACAAAAATGCCGGCAATCCCAACCCTGCGTGTTAAGAAGTGCCGGCAAACCCCTAAATTGACGCTACTTATGGTGTGTTGCACCGGGCGCCAACCGCAACATATTGGATCAGCGGCAGCGGCGATTGCAACAGATTTTGTGGTTATCGGCCTACCTTCCCCCACCTATTGTGTATTGCGCCGCAACAACCCTAACAATTCCGCGGCTTTCCGGTGACGGTGACATGACGGGCCGGCGACCGAATTGTTGCGGCGTGCTGACCTATTTGGGTCGGTCCGGCGGGGCGGCTCCGGTCATTGGCCAATGGCATTTAGCCACGTGAGGTGCGAGGCCGCGTTTTCCGCGGCTTTCGGCAGGTCCACCCCGGCGAATCTTTGCGGGGATAGCGATTTTCTCCCCATTTTCCTGCGCTTGCTTAACGCTTCCTCAATCTAAGTTAGCGAAAATTAACGATCACAACGGATGCTCGGCAGTCACCATGCCAACGCTCATCGCCTACAGTGCCAAGCTAGCGCCACGGACGCGAACGTCGCTGCTGCATCGCTATGCCATGGACTATATCCGCCTGAATGAGCACAGCGCTGCGGAGGATTCGCTGAAGCGCGGCAAGGAGGAGGCTGAGCGGGCGGCGCAGGCGGAGCGGGAAGCGCGCTCCAAGGCCGAGGCGGCCAATCGCTCGAAATCCGAATTCCTCGCCAATATGAGTCATGAGCTGCGCACGCCATTGAACGCCATCATCGGCTTCTCCGAGATGATGAAAGACGGCGTGATGGGGCCGATGCAAAACCAAGTCTATGAAGGATACAGCCAGGATATCCACCGCTCGGCGCGTCATCTGCTGGAGGTCATCAATGACGTGCTCGACCTCTCGAAGATCGAATTCGGCAAGGCGGACCTGCAGGAAACCGATGTGGATCTGGACGAGGCGATCCGCGCTTGCGTTCGGCTGATCGAAGAGCGGGCCAAGCGCGCCCAGATCACCGTGGAGTACAAGCCGGCCGTCTCGCCGCCGCTGCTCCGGGCCGATGGCCGCCGCATCCGCCAGATTTTGATCAATCTGCTCTCCAACGCCGTGAAATTCACGCCGCCATACGGTCGAGTGGCCATCCATGTCATCGCCTCCGACGGCGGCGGCGTGGTGGTGGCCGTGATCGACACGGGTATCGGTATCAAGTCTGCCGACATGGAAAAGGTCATGGCGCCGTTCGGCCAGGCCGACACCGGCCTTGAGCGGAAATACGAGGGCACAGGACTTGGCCTGCCGCTCTGCAAGGCTTTCGCCGAGATGCATGACGGCCGCCTGTTCCTGGAGAGCACGCCCGGCTCCGGCACGGCGGCCTGTCTGTTCCTGCCCTCGGCGCGAGTGCGATGGAAGGCGGTGGCCGCATGAGCACGGTTCCGAAGATCACTGAACTGCTCACCGACGACACCAAGGGCCTGGTGCAGGAGCTGCGCAAGCGGATCGAAGAGCGTCTGACGGTGACCAACCGCCAGGTGTCGTTCGATACCGCGACCTCGCAGCGCATTGGCCGGGTCGTATCGCTGACCGGTGCCCAGGCAGTGACCCTTTTGGAAATCGACGAGGTCGATGCCCAGGGCGTGCTGGCGCGCAGCCTGCAGATGGGCTCGGTGGTAAAGATCCCCACCGCCCGGTCCGTGGTCTTCGGCATGATTAGCGGCCTGACCATCCCGATGCCGGCGCTGGAAAGCGGCCAGCCGGAAGGCAAGCTGCTGGAACTGGAGTTGGTAGGGGAAAGCCTGGTTGACGAGAACGGCAACCTGTCGCCCATGCGCCGGGGTGTTTCGACATACCCGGCGCTGGGCAGTGACGTTCATGCCGCCGGTCCGCTCGATCTGCGGTTCGTCTATGTGCGCGACGAACCGTCGGTGGCGCGGATCGGCGCCATCCACCAGGATCGCAATCTGCCGGCGCAGATCAATGTGGACGACCTCCTGGGCAAGCATTTCGCCGTCGTCGGCGCTACTGGCACCGGCAAATCCTGCGCCGTCACTTTGATCCTGCGGGCGGTGCTCAAGCGCAATCCGAACGGCCATATCCTGCTGCTGGATCCCCACAATGAATATCACCGCGGCTTTGGCGAAATGGCCAACGTCCTCGACTTGCAGGCGCTGCGGCTGCCCTTCTGGGTGTTCAATTTCGCCGAGATGCGCGAAGTGCTGGCCAATGCCGGCGCGCGCCTGGCGCCCGCCGAATCCGCGCTGCTGAACGACCTGATCACCCAGGCAAAGAAGCAGTTCCTGGGATCGGCCGCGGAAGGGCGCTACATCACATCGGACACGCCGACGCCCTACCGCATGACTCAGATCGTCACTTACATCGACGATATCCTGGGGCGGCTGGAGCGGCCGGAGAGCATTGCGCCCTACGAGGCGCTGAAGACCGCCATCGCCACGCTGCAGAACGATGTGCGCTTCGCCTTCATGTTCGACAAGGGCATCGCCACCCGCGACACCCTGGCCTCGATCGTCGCCACGGTGTTCCGCGTGCCGGTCCAGGGCAAGCCGCTGACCATCCTCGACCTCTCGGCGGTGCCGTCGGATATCCTGAACGTGGTGGTGTCCGTGCTCTGCCGCGTGACCTTCGAGTTCGCGATGTGGAGCGACGGCAAGGTGCCGATCCTGCTGGTCTGCGAGGAGGCGCATCTCTACGCGCCGGAAAATGCCGAAGCCGGGTTCGAACCGACCAAGCGGGCGCTGTCGCGCATCGCCAAGGAGGGCCGCAAATATGGCATCTCCCTGGGCATCGCCACCCAGCGGCCGGCGGAGCTCGCCTCCAGCATGCTGTCCCAGTGCAATACAATCTTTGCCATGCGGCTCAGCCACGAGCGCGACCAGCAATGGGTGCGCGCGGCCCTTTCGGATGGGGCGATCGGACTGCTCGATGCCTTGCCGTCTCTCGGGACGGCGGAGGCGATCGCGGTGGGCGAGGGCATCGCCATGCCCATGCGCCTGATGTTCGACCAGCTCCCGGAGGATCAGCGGCCGCGCAGCGCCTCGGCGCAGTTCTCCGCCTCTTGGAAGGAGGACATGGCCGACGGCGAGGAGTTCGTCTACGAGGTGATCGACCGCTGGCGGCGCCAGCGCCGGGAAGGGCCCTGAAGGCT
>DATKFM010000143.1:0-20995 GCA_035544395.1 Verrucomicrobiia bacterium | reverse complement strand
TCATACGCGCCGAAACCTCAAAGACTCTTATGGGAACCGTCACAGAGCGGCCGATTCTTTGTCGCTTTGCAGCCACAGAACCATACCGTTCCCGACTTAGTCGCATCGTAGGGTAGCGGAGATAGGCCGACCGCCTTGTGGGAGCCGTCGCAGAAGGGCTGTTTCTGACTCCGCCCGCAGGCGCACCAGAAGTACTTCTTGCCGGCCTCGACTTCCACCGCGTAGGGCGCCTTTTGCGCCGGGATGGGTTCCGCCATGTCATTGCTCCGCTTACCAATTCGACCTGCTTCGGGCGTCCGGGACGCTGTCCCGGACGGGGCCGGCAGGTGTGGCCGGGACTTTAGAGAAGGCCACCAGCCGGCACAACCCGCCAAGGGTCGCCGACTTGGAGGCGGCCCATCGGTCGGTCGGCGCACCGTTCCGATGGAAATCTGCATGTCCGTTGCAGGTTTCGCGATTGCCCCGCCGCGCCGCAGGACCATATCTGAGAAGGAGGCGGGCGATGACTGCCGATAAACCACCCCTGATCGTCCTGTTGGCCGCGCCGCGCGGGTTCTGCGCCGGGGTGGAACGCGCCGTCGCGATGGTGGAGCAGGCACTGGTGCGGTTCGGCGCACCGGTCTATGTCCGCCGCGAGATCGTCCACAACCGGTTCGTTGTCGAACAGCTGGCCGCCCAGGGCGCAATCTTCGTCAGTGAATTGGACGAAGTCCCGGAAAATGGCGTCGTCGTGTTCTCGGCCCATGGCGTTTCCCAGGCCGTCAAGCAGGAAGCCGCGCGCCGCCGGCTAAAGGTGCTGGACGCGACCTGTCCACTGGTCACGAAAGTGCATCGTGAGGCCATCCGCCAGGAATGCGCGGGCCGGCATGTCATCCTGATCGGCCATCGCGGTCATCCCGAGGTGATCGGCACGCTGGGGCAACTGCCGCCGGGAACCATCACCTTGGTCGAGACCCTGCAGGACGCGGCGCAGATAGTGCCGCCGCCGGATCGTGACCTTGCCTATGTGACCCAGACGACGCTGGCCCTGGACGAGGTCAACGCAATCGTCGGCATCCTGCTGCGGCGATTCCCAGGCATCACCGGACCCCGCTCCCAGGATATCTGCTATGCCACCACCAACCGGCAACAGGCGGTAAAGGTGCTGGCGCCGCAAGTCGACGCCATTCTCGTGGTTGGGTCGCCGAACTCTTCGAACTCGCAGCGCCTGGTGGAAACGGCGCGCGCGGCCGGCTGTGAACGCTCGCAGCTTGTTTGCCGCACTGCTGAAATCGACTGGCCATCGCTGCAAGGTGCCAGGCGCCTGGGCGTGACCGCCGGCGCATCTGCACCGGAGGTGCTGGTGCAGGAGGTGCTGGCCGCCTGCCGGGCCCGATATGACGTGACCGTCGAGATATTCTCTGTTATCGAGGAGGACGTGCATTTCAGGCTGCCGCGCGCGCTCAGCGCGTGAATAACTTTTCGCGAAACCTTTCCGCACCGCCGATGGCCGTCTATACCGAAGTCTCGAACGGCGACCTGGACGCGTTCATCGCGCTCTACGACATCGGCCAGCCTGTTTCCTGCAAAGGCATCGCCGAGGGCGTGGAGAACAGCAACTTCCTGCTGGCCACCGATCGCGGCAGCTACATCCTGACCATCTATGAAAAGCGCGTTGCCAAGGCCGACCTGCCTTATTTCCTCGGGCTGATGGATCACTTGGCCGCCAAGGGCATCGCCTGTCCCACGCCGATCCACCAGAGGACCGACGCTGTGCTCGGCGAACTCTGTGGCAAGCCGGCGGCGATCATCAGCTTCCTCGACGGCCTCTGGCCGCGCAAGCCGACGCCGCGCCACTGCCAACTGCTGGGCGAGGCGCTGGCGCGTTTTCACATGGCTGGCCTCGACTACGAGGGTCATCGCGCCAACAATCTATCGCTGGCGGGCTGGCGCCGGCTCGCCGAGGCCTGTCACGACCGCGCCCATGAAGTGCAGGAAGGACTTGCCGATCAGATCGCAGCCGAGTTGTCTTGGCTCGAGGCCCACTGGCCGAAAAACCTTGCCGCGGGCGTGATCCATGCCGATCTATTCCCCGACAACGTATTCTATCTCGGCGACCGCTTGTCGGGCATCATCGACTTCTATTTCGCCTGCAACGATTCTCTTGCCTATGACGTGGCCATCTGCCTGAACGCCTGGTGCTTCGAGCCCGAAGGCGATTTCAACACGACCAAGGCTCGGCTGCTGCTCGGCAGCTACAACCGGACGCGGACAATGCCGGCGGCGGAAATGTTGGCGTTGCCTGTGCTGGCGCGCGGCAGCGCGTTGCGATTCCTACTGACCCGCCTCTATGATTGGCTCAATCATCCGCCGGGTGCCTTCGTAAGGCCGAAGGATCCGCTGGAATATGCCAAGAAGCTGCGCTTTCATCAGCAGGTGAAGAGCGTGCGGGAATTCGGGCTGGACTGAAAGCGCCGCAAACGCGCCGCGTCCTGCCAATAGCGCAATAGAGGACTCGATGGCCGTCGAACGGTGCGATGTTGCGGTCGTCGGCGCCGGGCTCGCAGGCGCCATGGCAGCGGCCGATCTCCGCGCACGCGGACTTTCCGTCATCATCCTTGAAGCGCGGGACCGGATCGGCGGCCGTGGCTATTTCCGCAAGTTCGACGGCGCAAAAATCGACGGCCGGCGTGAGCCCGATGAGGAGCTGGACTACGGCGGCTCCTGGATCACACCCTGGCAGAGCACCATCCGCGGCCTTTGCGCGCGGCATGGCATCGAACTGCGCCCGCGGCATCCGGTGACGACGCGGCGCTGGTTTCGCGATGGCGCCCTGCATCATGATGGGCCGACCTCCAGCGCCAACCACGCGGCCCATGAACGCGCCATCGGCCGCATTGCCGCCGATTCCATGCTGCTGAAGAAAGGCTATGCCGAAGACAACAACGGCCGGCCGCTCCTGGGCATCAATTTGGCTGACTATATGCGCCGGCTCCAGGCGCCGGCGGCAACGCTGGATCTTATCAGCGCCTGGTGGACCGTGTCGGGCAATGGCGACAAGGCCGGCGTTCCCGCCAGCGAATTCCTGCATAGCTGCGGCCATGTAGACGGTACGCCCGATGCCATCATCGACGCCTGGACAGACAGCCTGATTGGCGGTGTCAGCGGCCTGGCAAGCCGCATGATCGCTGACTGCGGCGCGAGGCTGTTGCTGAACGCAGCGATTTCAGCGATCGAGCATGACGGCGACACGGTGCGGCTAGCGATCGCCGATGGCCGCAGGATCGACGCCCGGGCCGCCGTGATTGCGACCGGCATTAATCCCATGGCTGGCCTGCGGCTCTCGCCGCCTCCTCCAACCACGAAGGCCGAAGCCCTGTCGCGCGGCCATGCCGGGCGCGCCGTCAAGGTCTGGGCCAAGGTCAGGGGTGTCGCCCCCGGCATCCTTGCGACCGGCGGCGGCCAGGGCATCGAATGGATGTTCGCCGAGCGCGCTACCCGCGACGGCGCCACCATGCTGGTGGGATTCGGCATCGAAGGCGAAGGCGCGGCCGCTTGGGCGCAAGGGCCTGACGATGCCGCAACGGCGATCACACGCGCCGGGACTAAGGCGGTCGCGCGTTTCTTCCCCGAGGCGGAACTGATCGCTCTCGACTGGCACGATTGGAACCGCGATCCGTTCTCCCGCGGCGCTTGGGTGGCCTCGCGGCTGGGCGCCGAAGCCGATCTCCTGCATGAGAACTGGAAGCGCCAGGGCCGCTTGGCCTTCGCCAGTTCCGACATCTCGCCGGAAGGCGCCGGCTGGTTCGACGCCGCGGCGATCTCCGGCGCGGCGGCTGCGCAGGAGATCATGGAACTATTGCGGTTGAACTGAGAGAATGGCGGCGACAATGCCGATGACGCACGCCACCGCCGAAAGCTGGTACGAGACGCAGCGCCTGACCGACGACGTCACGCTCATCTTCGAGCCGCATATGAAGCCGTTCTACCGCTGCAACATCTGGCATGTGCGCGGGCGCGACCGGAACCTGTTGGTGGATTCGGGCATGGGCGTGGTGAGTCTGAGCCGGCATGTTTCGCTGGTGACCGAGCGGCCGCTGTTGGCCGTCGCGACCCATACCCATTGGGACCATATCGGCTCGCATCACGAGTTTGCCGAGCGGGCCGTGCATCCGCTGGAGGCCTCGATTTTGTCGGCGCCGACACGGGAGTCCAGCGGCGCGGGAAACTCAGTGAAGGCCGAGAAGGAAAGCGAAATCTTCGAGCGATTGCCGCCGGCGCCTTATCGCGCGGCGGATTACGAGATCGAGCCGGCGCCGCCGACGATCCTGCTGGATGACGGCGATATCGTCGATCTCGGCGACCGGCATTTTGAGGTCCTGCATTTGCCCGGCCACTCGCCGGGCGGCATCGCGCTCTGGGAGGCGGCGACCGGCATCCTGTTCTCCGGCGACGTCGTCTATGACGGCGAACTGCTCGATGACGTAATCGAGGACTATGTCGCCAGCATGGAACGCCTGCGCCGGTTGCCGGTGCGCATGGTCCATGGCGGGCACTTTCCCAGTTTCGGCGGCGCGCGGTATCTGGAACTTATCGATGCCTATCTGCACAGCAAACGGGGCGCCTCTACCGCCCCGAGGGAGACCCGACCCCATGTTCCGTAACGCCAAGAGCCGACGTCGCCTCATCCTGATCTTCGCGATTCTGCTCGCCTGCGCCGTGGCGCTCCGGCTGTATCTCAAACATTCGGGGTTCTACCAATAAGGTCGTCGCCGGCGGGACAGGCGACATCCGTTCAAGGGGAAGCAAACATGACAGACTCGCTTCGCGCCAAGATCGCCGCCGGCAAACGCGTCACCGGCACCTGGGTTTCTATCCCTGATATTGCCGTGGTGGAGATCCTGGCGCAGGCCGGATTCGACTATCTGCTGATCGACGGCGAGCATGCGCCGACGCCGCCGGCCGCCCTTCCACCCCTGGCGCTGGCGGCGGAGCGACATGGCTGCCCGATCGTCTATCGCGTGCAGGCGAACCGCGGCGACCTCATCAAGGCGGCGCTGGATGTGGGCGTCGATGGCCTGATGGTGCCGCTGGTCGAGACGCCTGGCGACGCCGCGGCAATTGTCGAGGCCGCCAAGTATCCGCCCATGGGGCGGCGTGGCTTCGGACCTTGGCGCGCCTCCAACTACTATCTCGACCTGCCCGCCTATGCGGATGCCGCGAACGATCGCATCGCCATCATCCCGCAGATCGAAAGCGCGCTCGCCGTGGAGAACGCGGCCGCAATCGGCGCCGTGCCGGGCATAGACGCGCTGTTCATCGGTCCGGCGGATCTCTGCGGATCGCTCGGCATTCCCGTCGGAGCAATCGAACCGAAGTTCATCACGGCACTGGAGAGAGTCATCGCCGCCGGCAAGAAATCCGGCTGCGCCGTTGGCATCGATGCCGTCTCACTAGAGAAGTTCGGAATGTTCGCGAAGATGGGCTTCACCCTCTTCACCTACGGATCGGATTTCGGCTATCTCGCCGACGGCGGCATGGCGGCGGCTGAACAAGGGCGCGCCAAGTAGAAGTTAAGTTAAATTAACCAAACATTCCGGCTTTGCGCCAAATATCTATAGTTATTGCGTAGAATTATTATAGTAAATGATAGTTTCTTAACAGATTATTAGTAATCTTCTTAAAAAATCCTCTTAGAAAACTGGTCGTCCGTGCATCCAACCAGTTTGCCGGACGATATCCCGGCTGCCGGCGGCCCCCTCGCCGGCAGCCGCTTCTTTCCGAGAGGTCCTCCATGCTTACATCCGCGCTTCGAGCCGTTTTCAGCGCCGCCCTATTGGCCATGCTCTTCGCCGCCGGGCCTGTTGCCGCTCAGGAAATTGCCTCCATCGATCCCAACGCCGACGTTACGACAACCTTGGGATGGCGCGTCTCCGGCCTCACGGGCGAGGCGAGCGCCCGCCTCGGTTCGGCGCCATACGAAGCCCTCGCGATCGGCGACATCGTCCCCGTCGGCAGCGAAATCCAGACAGAGCGCGGCAGCGTGGTCTTCCTCTCCCGCCGCGGCGATCGCGTGGTCATCCAACCAGCCTCCCATCTCCGGATCGCGGAGCCGAAGGCCGGCGGCCTGCTGACGCAGTTCATCCAGTCGTTCGGCAACGTCTTCTATGACGTGGAACCCCGGAGCAGCCGTTCCTTCGGTGTGCAGGGTCCGTACATGGCGGCGGTGGTCAAGGGTACGCGATTCCTGGTGACGGTGAATCGCAAAGCCAACAGCGTCCGCGTCGATGAAGGCCGTGTCCTCGTCGCGGCAGTCGACGGCACATCCTCGGCCATGGTCGGCCCCGGCAATGTGGCCACCGTCGAGCGCGGCGGCAATGGCGGGGTCCAGGTTTCGAGCAGCAACATTACGATTCCCATAGCGGTAGTGCCGGTCTTTGCCCAACCGACAATGGCGCCTGAGCAAGGCGCCCCTGGCGCGGATGCGGCGGCTGACACAGCCACCGAGACGACTGGCACGTCTGGCGGGGTTGTCGGCAGCGTCGGCAAGGCGGCCGGCGGGTTGGTCGGCGGCGTTGCGGGCGCGGTCGGCGGCGTTGCAGGTGCGGCTGGCGGTTTGGTCGGCGGTGTCGCCGAAGCGGCCGGCGGCGTCGTGGGCGACGTCGCAGATGCAGCCGGCGGCGTTGTCGGCGGAGCGCGCAAGGCAGTCGACGGAGTCGTCGGCGGTGCCGGAAAGGCGGTCGGCGGATTGCTGGGCCGCCGCTGAGGCGCCATAGCGAATCCGGCTAAGGCTTCCCGAGATTATGCGGTTCATCATGAAACTCCCGGAATTCTGCCGGCGGCTGGCACAAAGGCGCGGCGCGGCTCCGGCCGCAATTGCCATCCTGACGGCGTTGCTCGTTACCGCCCTGGGCTTGATCGAGCCCCTGGAACACCGGCTGATGGAGCTGCGGTTCTGGCTCGCGGACCGGCCGGCGACCGGCGATATCGTCGTCGTTGAACTCGACAACCAGAGTCTGGAGGCGATGGGCGTCTGGCCCTGGCCGCGCGAGCGCCATGCCGCACTGATCGACCGCCTGCGCGAGGCGGGGACTCGGGGTATAGCCCTCGATATCGATTTCAGCTCGGCCTCGACACCGCAAGGCGACGCGGCCCTTGCCGGCGCCCTGGGACGGGCGGAGCCCCCGGTGGTGCTTCCGGTCTTCAAGCAATATGCGTCGCTCGAGCGGCGGGAGGATCAGCTTCGCCACACGGCGCCGCTGCCGCAATTCGCCGACCAGTCGCGCCTCGCGTCCGTCAATCTGCAACCGGGGCCGGATGGCCTGGTTCGCCGTTACTCGCTGACTCAAACCTCCGATGGAAACCTGTATCTCTCGATGGGCGCCGCCTTCGCGGCCATCGACCAGCCCAGTTCCGATGGCTTCTACCTGGATTTCGGCATTCGGCCGGAATCCATCCCGCATGTTTCCTTCAGCGACGTGCTGGCCGGCAAGGTCGACGATGCGCAGCTACGCGGCAAATTCGTCATCGTCGGCGCCACGGCCATCGAACTCGGCGACGACGTGACGGTGCCGATCTACCGCTCGCTGCCGGGCGTGACGCTGCAGGCCCTCGCCTATGAGTCGATCGTGCAGGGCCGCATGATTCAGCGCAGCTCGCCGGCGGTCTCCTGGATCATCGCCCTCTTGCTTGCCGCCATTGCAGGTCCGCGCTTCAGCCGCTGGCCCTGGCGCCGCGGCCTGTTGGGTCTGTTTGCCGCAAGCACCGGCTTGATAGGCGCCAGCGCCGGATTGCAGATCGTGCTTCCCTTCAGTCTGGACATCGCGCTGTGGATGCTGGTGCTGGGCACCACCTATGTCACTGCCTTGATGTGGGGCAACGATGCCCTGGTGGCACGGATTTTCCACAAAGGCATGGCCCTGCTTCATCGCGGCGCGGTCATGCGGGCGATGTTCGACGACAGCTTCGACGGCATCGTCATCGTCGACGAAACCGGCCGCATCGAGCATGCGAACCCGGCCGCCGCGAATTTGCTGGGGCAAACTGCGGAATCACTGCTGCGCAAGCCGGTGCTGGAACTGTTCCGCAATGGCCGGCAGATCCGCGAACAGCAGGAGCCCATCATCGAAGCGGAATTGGCGCGCGGCGACGGCTCGGGCATTGCCGTTGAGCTGGTAATCAGGAACTCGCCGCTTCGGCGCAGCCGTCACCGGCTCGAGCGCCGCAGCAAGGCGCGGGAAATCTCGGTCTGGACCTTCCGCGACATTACCGAACGCAAGCGAGCCGCCGACGCACAGAAAGCGGCACTGCAACAGGCGGTGGCCGCCGGCCGCGCCAAGAGCGAGTTCATCGCCAACATGGGCCATGAGCTGCGCACGCCGCTGAACGCCATCATTGGCTTCTCCGAGATGCTGAAGAGCCAGGTGCTCGGCCCGATCGGCAAGGCGGACTATCTAGCTTATGCCTCGGGCATCCATGCTTCGGGCATGCGGCTCCTGGATTCGGTCAACAGCATCCTCGATTTCGCCTGCATCGAAGGCAGCCGCTACGAGCTGGAGGAAGTGCAGGTAGCGCTCGGCGACACCATTGCGGATGCGATCGGCACGATCGCCGGCGCCGCCAGGCAGAAGGGCATCGAGATCGAGAATCGCTGCCCGGCGATTTCACTGAATGCCGATGGGCGCGCGATCCGCCAGATCCTTGCCAACCTGCTGTCCAACGCAGTGAAGTTCACCGGCGACGATGGACGAATCGTGATCAGCGCCCATGTCGACAATCTGGGAGATTGCCTGCTGTCCGTCGCCGACAACGGCATCGGCATGCCCAGGGATCAGCTCGAAAAAGTGCTGGAACCCTTCCAGCAGGCGGACAGCCGGCTGGCGCGAAAATACGAAGGCGTCGGCCTTGGCCTGTCGGTCGCGGCCGGGCTCATGCAGCTCCATGGCGGCGCGCTGCTGATCGACAGTGCCCCCAACAACGGCACCACTGTCACCCTCCGCTTCCCCGCCGCCCGCCTGTTGAGCAAGCTCCCGCCGTTCAGCGTCACACAGACAACGATCGACGGCGAGTCCCGCCCGGCAACAGCCACGATCCATCGGCTGACGCCGCGCGTTGCCGCGCCACGGTCCTGAAAATCAGAAGTAGGTCCTGATACCGCCCACCACATTCATCGCGGCATCGACTTCGTAGATCAGCTGCCAGCGGTCGAAGGTAGTGCAGGGATGTGAGACGCCGAAACAAAGCCGGTCGCCCACCTGCAGCGGCGAATCCGCGGGCACCTCGATATGCGCATGCTGATCGTTGAGCCCCGCCACCTTGTGTTCGCCTGATAGAGTGCTCGCCGGCTGCGGCGCCGCATGCAGGCCGGGCCTGTACCAACGGTCGAGCACCGGCAGCGTCACATCGAAACCGACATCGCGCTTGCCCATGGTGGCGATGACCTTGCCTGGCTCCGGCCGCGATTGCACATAGGCCCAGACGAACAGCGCCGCCTTCAACCCTTCGCCCAGTTTGCGCGCGGCGGGAAGGCGCTCGATCAGCCGTTCCACCAATTCGCGGTAGGATTTGGAATCGTGGGTCAGGTAGCAGCCGCTGCGGATGATGACCTGGGTCTCGCGCCCGCCGAGCTCGTTGTGCAGCCGCGTGGCCGCCAGATCGAAGAACGCCGAGCCGCCCGCGGTGAGGATCACCGGTCCTGGCGCGAAGAGATCCTCTGCCGCGCAGGCGCGGGCGATGGCGACCAGGAAATCGATGAAGGCGGCAACCTTTGAATCCTGCTCCTGGGGCGTGTCGCCGCCGATCAGCCCTTCGAAACCTTCGACGCCCCTGAGCGCCAGCAGCGGACCGGCCTCGCGCACTGCGCGCGCGACCGCGACCGCCTGCTCCAGCGTGCGGGCGCCAGTGCGCCCACCGGCAATTCCGCCTTCAAGCAGCAACTGCAACGGCCGGCCGATCTTGCGCCGGGCGGCGGCTTCCCGCAGAAGGGACACGCCCTCCAGGGAATCGATCAGGCAGTAGAAGTCGAAGGCCGGATCGGATGCGAGTTCGTCTAGGACAGCATCGATCTCCAACCGCCCCGTGAGCTGATTGGCCATCAGCACCCGGCCGATACCGAAGGCACGGCAGATCTTCAGCTGATGCATGGTCGCCACGGTGATCGCCCAGGCGCCGTCGCGAAGCTGCAGATCGAAAAGCTGCGGCGCCATGGTGGTCTTGCCGTGGGGCGAGAAGCCCACCTTCGTCAATTCGAGAAACCCGCGCATCCACTTGCTGTTGTGATGCAGCGCGTCGCGCTCGATGACGGCGGCGGGCAGCGGCAGATCGCCTTTCAGCAGATTCCACTTCCGCGCGCCGATGGCGGACAGCAGCGTCGTTCCCGCGGCAGGCGGCAACCCCTTCACCGTCGAATCGAGGATCGTGGAGAGCGCTGGCGCGAGATTCATGACGGACACCGGATAGAATTGCGAAGCGGCAAGATTCAACGCAATGGGGCGACGACGCAAAGGAAGAAAGCAACTTGCACCAATGTGTGCATACAAAAATCGGATTCGATTGCCGACCGCGATATCTTCTTGCCTTCGCGTCTTTGCGTTTAACCTTTCCGGATGCCGTACTCGTGCAACGCTGACTGATCACAAAAGCAACGCTGCTTTGCTTGCCTCGCCGACTGCCACCCGCCATATTCCTCGCATGTCCAATTTCGCGTCCCCAGGAATGCCGCAGGATGCTGCCGGCAAAGGCGATCGTGACGGCCGTTGCGATCATCCCGCCTGCGCCGCCGAGGGACTGTATCGCGCGCCGAAATCGCCCCAGCGGTTGAACGAGTATTACCGCTTCTGCCTGGACCATGTGCGGGAGTACAACCGCGCCTGGGACTATTGCGCCGGCTGGAGCGCCGACGACATCGAGGCGGAGACCCGCCGGGCGCTCTGCTGGGACCGTCCGACCTGGCGGCTGGGGGAATGGACGACCGACTCCCTGGGCAAGGTCCACCGGCCCAAAAATAGCCCAGGTACCGATGGCGTAAACGTTGAATTCGATGACGTATTCGGGATATTTTCTGAAGGCGAGTCCCGCAACGGTCGGCGGCAGCGCCAGAACCCGCCCCGGCCCAAGGCCCCGGCGGCCGAGCGCAAGGCTCTGCACACCCTGGGCCTCGACAGCGAGGCCGATTGGCCGGCGATCAAGGAGCGCTACAAGCGCCTGGCCAAGCGCTTTCACCCCGATGCAAACGGGGGCGACAAGCAAGCCGAAGAACGGCTAAAAGAGATCAATCTGGCCTATAGCGCCTTGAAGGGCCGAGCCAAAGTTTGACGTCACGTCCCTCCCCGCGACAGGCAGGGGCTGCGGATCCTTCCAGCAAGCCTGTCGGACCCAAACAGCCGGACCATGGGCGGAGCCCCGCACCCGGCAGGACAGCGACCAGAAAGAGCAAGATGGCAACCCAGACCTCCACCCCGGTCCACAATCCGGCGGTTCCCGATATCACCATTTCCGTGGCCCAGACGTTCGGCATCGAGTGCGACATGCAGGTGCCGGCCTTCAGCCAGGCGGCCGAGCATGTGCCGAATGTGGACGACGCCTACCGCTTCGACCACGACACCACGCTCGCGATCCTCGCCGGCTTTGCCTACAACCGCCGCGTCATGATCCAGGGCTATCACGGCACGGGCAAATCCACCCATATCGAGCAGGTCGCTGCCCGCCTCAATTGGCCCTGCATCCGCGTCAATCTGGACAGCCATATCAGCCGTATCGATCTCGTCGGCAAGGACGCCATCGTCCTGCGCGACGGCAAGCAGGTGACCGAGTACCGCGAAGGCCTGCTGCCCTGGGCGCTGCAGAATCCCACGGCGCTGGTGTTCGACGAATATGACGCCGGCCGTCCCGACGTGATGTTCGTGATCCAGCGCGTGCTGGAAGTGGAAGGCAAGCTGACGCTGCTGGATCAGAACCGGGTCATCCGGCCCCATCCGGCGTTCCGCCTGTTCTCGACCGCGAACACGGTCGGCCTCGGCGACACCTCCGGCCTCTATCACGGCACGCAGCAGATCAACCAGGGCCAGATGGACCGCTGGAACATCGTGGCGACGCTGAACTACCTGCCCCATGACGACGAGGTCAACATCGTGCTGGCGAAAGCGCCCAGCTATGACACCGAGGCCGGGCGCAAGACCATCGGTGCCATGGTGCGGCTGGCCGATCTCACCCGCGCCGGTTTCGTGAACGGCGATATCTCCACAGTGATGTCGCCGCGGACGGTTATCACCTGGGCGGAGAATGCAAATATCTTCAACGATGTCGGTTTCGGATTCAAAGTCACTTTCCTCAACAAGTGCGACGAACTGGAGCGGCCGGTGGTGGCCGAGTACTACCAGCGCTGCATGGGGGCAGAACTGAAGCTGGCCGGCAACGGCAAGGCGCAGTTGGTTTGAGAATGTAGGGGCGGGTTTCGAACCCACCCCGCATCGAAAACTATGTCCGACAAGGAATCCCGCACCGAGGAGTTCAAGCGTGTCACCGGCGCCACCATGCGCGCCATCTCGCGCAAGAACGAGCTGACGGTCAGCTTCGCGCCCGGTCAACATGGCCTGTTCGGCGGCGAGGCGAAGCTGCCTTTGCCCTCCCACGATCTGCCGTCCCATGAGGTCGCGCAGGTGCGCGGCGAGTCCGACGCCATCGCCCTCAAGCTGCGCTACCACAACGAGACCGTTCACAGCCGCGAGGCGCCGCGCAGCGAGCTCGCCCGCACCATCTTCGATGCTGTCGAGCAGGCGCGCGTCGAGGCCATCGGCGCCAATGCCATGGTGGGCGTGCGCGACAATCTAGGCGCGGCGCTGCGGGAGCATTGCCGCCAGCGCGGTTTCGCCCGCATCGCCGAGCGCGAAGATGCGCCGTTGTCGGAAGTCATGCGCCTGCTGGCGCGGCAGGCCCTGACCGGCGACAAGCCGCCGAAGGAGGCCCGCAAGCTTGTGGAACTCTGGCGCGAGCAGCTCAGTGACCGGGTCAATGCCGATCTCGATCGCATGGCCGAGCTGATCAACGACCAGAGCGCCTATGCCAAGGCGACGCGGCAATTGCTGTCGGACCTGGAGCTGGACGCGACCGCCGAGGATATGGATCCGGCGCAGCAGGATGCCGAGGACCAGGACACCGAGGATCAGGACGACCCCGAGAAGAGCAAGGGCGAAGGCGGCCAGAAGGAATCGGCGGAAACTTTCGCGTCCATGGAAGGCGAACAGGGCGACGCCGGCGATGAGGATGCGGAAGACTCCGCCCAGGCCCAGGCCGACATGGACGCTGAAGCCGGCGAGGATCAGGCCGGCAAGCCCGGCCGGCCGCCGACCTATGACGATCGCCGCAACGAGCCCGTCTATCATGCCTTCACCACCAATTTCGATGAGGTGGTGGAAGCCGTCGACCTGTGCGACGCCGACGAGCTGACGCGGTTGCGGCAGCTCCTCGACCAGCAGCTCTCCCATCTGCAGGCCGTGGTGGCAAAGCTGGCGAACCGGCTGCAGCGGCGGCTGATGGCGCAGCAATCCCGCGCCTGGGAATTCGACCTGGAAGAAGGCCTGCTGGATAGCGCGCGCTTGGCGCGCGTCGTGGTCAATCCGATGACACCGCTGTCCTTCAAGCGCGAGAAAGAGATGGAGTTCCGCGACACCGTGGTCTCGCTGTTGATCGATAATTCCGGCTCCATGCGCGGCCGGCCCATCACCGTGGCCGCCATGAGCGCTGACATCCTGGCGCGCACCCTCGAGCGCTGCGGCGTGAAGGTGGAAGTGCTGGGCTTCACCACCCGCATGTGGAAGGGCGGCCAGTCACGCGAGCGCTGGATCGCCGCCGGCAAGCCCACCAATCCGGGCCGTCTCAACGATCTCCGACACATCGTCTACAAGGCCGCCGACGCCCCCTGGCGCCGCGCGCGCAAGAGCCTGGGGCTGATGCTGCGGGAAGGCATCCTGAAGGAGAACATCGACGGCGAGGCCCTGCTTTGGGCCCATAACCGCCTGATCGGCAGGACGGAGCAGCGCAAGATCCTGATGGTGATCTCCGACGGGGCGCCCGTGGACGACTCCACGCTATCGGTCAATCCCGGCAACTACCTGGAGCGCCATCTGCGCGAGGTCATCGAGTGGGTGGAGACCCATTCGCCGGTGGAACTGATTGCCATCGGCATCGGCCACGACGTCACGCGGTACTATCGCCGCGCGGTCACTATCGTGGACGCCGAGCAACTCGGCGGCACCATGCTGGAGAAGCTGGCCGAACTGTTCGAGGAAAAGGCGGGAATCGTGCACCAGACCCGCAGGACACCCCGCGCGCAACTCCAGCGCGCCGCGGCCGGACGGTAATCTGCTTCATTTGATCGCAAGGTTTGCCGCTGCGGGTTTGGCGCTGACGCTTCTGGCCAGTCCGGCTGCCGCCGACCCCCTGATTCTCTCCGCACAGTCTATCGAACTAGATCCCCTGCATCCTGATCACCGCGCCGTTGGGCCGCTGGAATTTCTCGCCGGCTATGAACTGTCCAGCGAGAACGAGAATTGGGGCGGGCTGTCGGGCATGGTGGTTAGCGCCGATGGGAAATTGCTGACGGCTGTCGCCGATACCGGCCGCTGGTATCGCATCGGGATGGAGCATGACTCCGTTGGGCGGTTGACGGGGTTCATGGGGGCGGAGAGCGGCTGGCTGCTGGATACGCAGGGCCAGCCGCCGAAGAAGAAGGTATATGGCGACGCAGAGGCCATCACCGCGCTGCCGGATGGCAATTTCCTGGTGGCCTATGAGAACAGGCATCGGCTCTGGCTCTACAAGCAGCCGGCGGAGGGGAATGCCCTCGAGCAGCCCGCAATCGTCGCTGGAGCGCCCGCTGGCATTGCCAAGCTGCCGCACAACGGCGGCATCGAGGCAATGGCGCGGCTGCCGTCGGGCGAGTATCTGCTGCTGAGCGAATCCGGCATCACGGCGGAAGGCGATCGCCTCGGCTGGATTGGTCGCCGCGGCAAATGGGCGGAACTGCGCCTCGCCCCCATGGGCTCCTTCGAGCCGAGCGATCTGGCGCTGCTGCCCGATGGCGATCTGCTGCTGCTCGAGCGGCGCGTCAGCCTGCTGGAGGGCTTCGTCAACAGGCTGTCGCTGATCAAAGGTGCGGCGCTCATGCCGGGCGCCGTGCTGCAGCCCCAGGAACTTGCCATTCTCGCAGCGCCCCTCAGCGTCGACAATTTCGAGGCGGTTGCCGCGCGGCGGGCGCCGGATGGATCAACGTTGATCTATGTTGTGTCGGATGACAATCAGCGTCTGCTGCAGCGGACTTTGCTCCTCCAGTTTCGATTGAAAAACTGAATACAACCACACTTTTTAGTTGATTTGTCCCCAGGCATCGATAGTCTACCGGCCATGCGCGATTTCATCCTGAGAACTACAGTCGCCCTCGTCGCCCTGCCGGCACAGGCGGGCGAAATTACTGTCACCGCGACGCCGGTGCCGCTCAACCCCGCCGATGTTCAACAGACACAGGTCGACAGCTTGCAATTCGTCGCCGGTTTCGAATTGACGTCGCCGGCGTCGGAATGGGGCGGCTACTCGGGTATGGTCATGAGCGATGACGGCAGCAGTATCGTCGCCGTTTCCGATGTCGGCCATTGGCTGCGCCTGGAATTGACCCATGACGTCGACGGCAAGCTGTCCGGTGTGGGTGCGGCACGGACCGAGCCCCTGCAGGACGAGGCGGGCCAGCCTGTCGCCGGCAAGGAATGGAGCGATGCGGAGGCGGTTGCCGCCGTCTCCGGGGGTTCCTACATCGTCGCTTTCGAGCGCAATCATCGCCTGTGGCGGTACGCGTCGGTGGATGGCATTCCCGGCGGTGTCGCCACAGCAGTCGCAGCGCCATCAGAGATCTCGGCGCTGCCGGAAAACTCCGGCGTCGAGGCGCTGCTGGCCGATGACAGCGGCGCGCTGACACTGGTGGCCGAAAGCGGCGCAGCGGGCGTCAGCCACGGATGGCGGCAGCAGGGACCGGACTGGCAGGAGTTTCAGATCGAGCGTTCCGACGGCTTCGAGCCGACCGATCTGGCCGATGCGGGCAAAGGAAAGCTGGCCTTGCTGGAACGCCGCTACACGGAACAGGATGGGTCGGCAGCGCGCATCTCCCTGTTGCCAGGCATCCCGACCGATGGCCCGCAGGCAGCCTACACCCTTGCCGTGCTGCGATTGCCCCTGAGCGTTGACAATTTCGAGTGTATCGCAACGCGGCCGGCTCCCGCCGGCGGCCGCTTCATCTACCTAATGTCGGACAATAATCAGAACCCACAACAGCGGACCCTGCTGCTGCAATTCTACGTCCCGGATATCGCCGCAGGGGGAACCGCGCCCTAAGCCCGGCCGCGTCCGCTTCTTCGGTTATCAGATGCGATAAACGCCCAGCGGGCGATATTTCGCCCGAATGTGACCATAGTCACGCGGGCGCGGGACAAGAGTCTCTAATCCATGGCGCCAGAATGGTTTGAAACCACAGGTGTGACGGCTGTCACATTTGGGCGCGTCCGGGGATAAGAGCCGGCCGCTGACTGTTTCCGGGGATGAATCGCGCCCTTCCCGGCGCGCCATTGCCAAACAGGAAGCGCCTGTTCACCGGCCCGACGCGAGACGGGAGCGACGGGATCATGAGTAACCCAGCCAGGCCGGAACGGCCGCCGGGCAGCATGGCGCGGACCGCCATCACCGCCGCGGATATCCGCGACGCCGGCTCCACCATGCAGCAGATGGCCGACGAGCTGGATTGCCTGCGCCACCAGGCGATGGGCTGGGAAACCGCCACGAACCAGGTGCTCACCGATGTCGGCCTGCAGCCGGGCATGCGCTGCCTGGATGTGGGGAGCGGCATCGGCACGGTGCTGCGCCTCATGGCCGATCGTGTCGGCATCGGTGGTCAGGTGGTCGGACTGGACAGCAACAGCCGCGCCGGCCAGTTCTCCCTTCTGGATCTCCATCGCCAGGGCTATCAGCAAGTGTCGTTCCTGCGCGGCGACGTGAACCGCACCAATGAAATTCCGCCGGAATCGTTCGACATCGTGTTCGGCCGGTTCTTGCTGTTCCACATGATCGATCCCGCCGCCACGCTGCGCCGCATGTATGAATGGGTGAAGCCCGGTGGCTGCCTCGTGGTACAGGACTACGACTTGGCGCCGCTGGATATCCATCCGCACCAGCCGCTGTTCGCCGAGTTCCGGCGCATCTGCTTTGCGGTCATGGCGCAGACCGACCGGGACATCCGCCTGGGGCTGAAGCTGCGCGCGCTGTTTACCGCAGGCACCGGCGCCATCGCCGATGGCGGCCGCGTCCATGCCCGGCAGACCACGCTGGCCGAGGCGGCGGAACTGGTCGCCGCCGTCTATCGTACCCTATTGCCGATGGCGCTGGAGCTGGGCGTCACCAATGACCGGGACGGTACCCTGGCCGAGCGCATCCTGGAATTGCCGGGGAAGCGCGCCCACGCCGTGCTGTGGCCGCTGCTGCACTCCGCTTGGCGGCGGAAGCCTCTGGCGTCAGGCGACCCGGCGGCGGCGTAGGGGCGCGCGTCCCATCGCCGGCGCGGCCACAGCCGGCATGGCCTGCCGGCGCTCTTCCACCAGATCCATCCAATGGTTGGTCACCGTCTCGGTGAAGGCATAGCCCTCGGCGAAATGCGCCGCCACTTCGGCTACCACCCGGGTTTCCACCGCTTCCGCCAGTTCGCCGTAATGGGTCTCCACCGAGGCCCAGCAATCCCGCGGGAAGTTGCGGGCGTCGCGCTCGGTCACTTCGAGGTGGAACTGGAAGCCATAGGTGGTGTCGCCCAGGCGATAGGCCTGGTGGGCGCAGGTGTCGTTCGCCATCAGCAGCACCGCTCCCTCCGGCAGGTCGAAGCTGTCCTGGTGCAGCTGCATCAGCCGCTGCTCCGGCGCCATGCCCGCCAGCAGCCGGTCGCGCAGCCCAGCCGCCGTCAGCCGCAGCGGCAGATAGCCGATCTCCAGGCCGCCGAACGGGAAGACCTGGCCGTCGAAGGCGCGGGCGATGAGCTGGGCGCCCAGGCAGATGCCGAAGATCGGCTTGGCTTCCTGGTGGAAGTGCCGGATCAGCGGCAGCAGCTTCTTGAAGGCGGGAAAATCGACATCGTTGCCCGCATGCATGGGGCCGCCGAGGATAATGAGGCCGTCGAGGCCCGCCGTGGTGCGCGGCAGCCGTTGGCCCTGATGGATATGCACCGTGCGCAGCGTGGCGCCGCGCGCCCTGGCGAAATCGCCGACAATGCCCACCGGCGTCACCGGGCAGCTCTGCACCACCAGCAGCACCGGGCCGCCGCCCGCGCCGCCGGTCTTCGCCACGGCATTGCGGTTCGCGGCCTTGTAGGGCGCGGCGTGATCGGCGGTGTCGGAGATGGCGCGGGAGCGAGTCCGCGGGCGCGAGGCCCGAAGTGCCAAAGCCATGCTATCTGGTTCCTTCCAAAGATGCCGGCGACAATACCGGTCGATCCACAAAAGGACGCCTAACGTCGTAGCATAACCCTGAGCAGCAGCCGGCGGTTACTCTTGCCGGCGCCCCCGGGGGCCATAGGCACGTGCGGGTGCGTCTTCGAGGCGAGAAAATAAGATTCTTGAATTGAGAATCAAGAAGAAATTTCCCCAGCGGCGAAGATTCTTTTCGCGCTGTGGCGCTGAGAGCACAGAATCGTGGTGAAGATTAAGGAGACGTAAAGATTGGGCGCGTCTCCCGCTCCCTCAGGCGAAGCGGGAGACGCGTCGGGGCTCATCCCAGATTCTTCCGCAGGAATTCCAGCGTCCGTGTCCAGGCGGTCTGTGCGTCCTCCTTGTCGTAATTGTCGCCGGTCGGATTCGCGAAGGCGTGGTTGGCCGAGTAGCTGTAGATCTCCGCGCTCTTGCCGGCCGTCTTCATGTTCGCCTCGAAGCCCTGCACCATCGCTGGTGTGATCCACTGATCCTGCTCTGCGAACTGCCCGAGCACCGGCCCCTTGAGCTTCTTCAGCTCGTCGACCGGCCGCTCGACCTGGCCGTAATAGATGACGGTCGCGTCCACCGGCGAGGTCAGGGAGGCGTTCAGCGACCAGCCCCCGCCGAAACACCAACCGACGGTGCCCACCTTGCCGCTGCTGCGGGAGTCTGACCGAAGCCAAGCCACCCAGCTCGCCAGCGTCTCCTCGGCCTGGGCCGGGTCGACTGCTTTCATATAGGTTCCCGCGTCATCCGGATTCGCGGCCACCTTGCCGTTGTAGAGATCGGCGGCGAGCGCGAGGAAACCTTCCTTCGCGAACTCCGCCGCCATGGTCTTGATCTCGTCGTTCAGGCCCCACCATTCATGGACCAGGAGCACGGCCGGCGCCGGCGTTGCCGCCGGCACAGCCAGCGCGCCCATCACATCATGTCCGCTGGGCGTCTTGATGGTCACCATCTCCGTCGTCTCGGCGGCCATCGCGGTCAGGCGCGGATCGGCCAGGATGGCGGCGAGCGGCATGCCGGCGATGCCGGCGACCAGGGTGCGGCGGGAGAGTTTGGCGGCTTCCAAGCGGGTCATGTTCTTCCTCCGTGAATTGGATGGCGGTCTGACCCGAGTCTGGCGCGCTTTTAGCAGGGATCAAGCGCCGCGGCGGTCAGCGCTGCCGCCTCACGGAGATATGAACGCGCGGAAAAGGGCCATGATCCGGCGCCGCTAACGGCCCGGTAACTGCCATCGGCATCGGACGACCGGGTTCAGGCCGCGAGATCGCCGCGATCGAAGGTCATCCGCGCAAAGCGTTCCCGATATTCCGCCGGCGTCATGCCGGTGTGTCGCTTGAACAGGCTTCGGAAGAACGCGATGTCCTCGTAGCCGATCTTCGAGCAGACCGTCTGCACGGATGTCGCGCCACGCTCCAGCATCTCCTTGGCTGCGGACACCCGCAGCATCTGGATATAGGCGCCAGGCAGCCGGCCTGTCGCAGCCTTGAAGCGGCGGATGAAGTTGCGCGGCCCCATGCCGGCGCGGTCGGCCAGTGTCTCGATCGATACGCCGCCGGCGAAATGTTCCTGCAGATATTCTTCGCTCTGCCTGATCTTGACGTCGGAATGGGGATGGGAGAGCGGCACCACGGCGTAGCCTGACTGGCGGCTGCGCGGCATGCTCAGCAGCAGGGACTTGGCGCATTGCAGGGCGATCTCGTGACCGCAGAACTTCTCGACCAGGTACAGGCTGAGATCGATCGAGGCATAGACGCCGCCGCTGCTGAGCAGCCGGCCGTCCTCGGTCACGAATTGCTCGGGGCGCCAGATAACCTTGGGATAGCGTTGGCGGAAATTATCGGCCAGCGCCCAGTGGGTGGTCGCCTGCCGGCCGTCGAGCAGTCCGCATTCGGCAAGAAATCCGACGCCCGAGCAGATGCCGGCAATGTAGGCGCCCCGGGCATGCCATTCGCGCAACCAGGATAGCAGTGGCGTGTGTTGGGCGATCCGATCCCGCATGTCCCAACCGGAGGCCGGGAGGATTATGATATCAGTTCGCTCGATGTCGCGCAGCGCGAACTCCGGGGTCAGCCCCACCGAGCAAAGGCTGTTCACCTTGCCGCCGTCGATCGAGGCAACCCGCACCCGGAACCGCGGCTGCTGTGCTTCGCCATGAAGCCAGTTCCACAGCAAGCCGGCGGAATGAAAGACCTCGATTGGGCCGATGGCAGTCGAGGCATAGCCGTCCTCCAAAAGCACGACCGTGACGTCGAGCACCCTGTTGTCGGCTTTCCCGGCGGGCTCGCGCCTGATCGCACGGCTCGCTCGGCTTTTGGAACTAGGCTTTCTAGCCATGAGAATCCTTCTCCCTGTTGGCCTTCAGCGGCTCCCACAAACCGACATGGGCGCCGACCGAATCCAGGATGAGGGCTATCCGCGCGACACCCTCGACTTCGAAAGGCTGCACCAGCACCTTGCCGCCGATCGAGCCGGCACGCCGGGCAATCGTGTCCACATCGCTGACGCGGATATAGGGCGTCCAA
>DATKFM010000142.1:0-3573 GCA_035544395.1 Verrucomicrobiia bacterium | reverse complement strand
CCCAGCGAGCCAAGCCTGCGTTAACCTAACCCGTCATTGTACTAAACCGCTCCGCGGTAGTTCAGTGAATTAACCGACGTTGTTCCGATCGGTGGCGTTCCGTCGGAGTTAAACGTTCGTCCGCTTCCTTGCTCTGGTCTGACAGCTCCGCTGCGAGACGATGCGCCGGCGCCATGTGGCGCCGTTCATCTCGCAGAGGAGTTTGGTCATGACCCCACTTCGCCTTCGCATGATCGAAGACATGCGGATCCGCAATCTCTCTCAGCGAACCCAGACCACCTATGTCGAACAGGTCGCCCGGTTCGCCCGCCATTTTGGCAAATCGCCGGAGCTTCTCGGGCCGGCTGAGATCCGGAGCTGGCGGCTCCATCTGGCCGAGAACAAGCGTCTGGCGGCCAGTTCGATCTCGGTCACGGTGGCCGCGTTGCGCTTCTTGTACACCGTCACCCTCAGGCAACCATGGGTCGTCGAGGACGACATCCCCACCGGCCGGCGTCCCCAGAAACTTCCCAACGTGTTGAGCCCAGAGGAAGTCGCCGCGTTCCTGGACGCGGTGGAAAACCAGCGGTACCGAGCGATCCTGGCGGTTTGCTACGCCGCTGGGTTGCGTGTTTCCGAAGCGGTTCGCTTGAAGCCCGCCGCGATCGATAACCGGCGCATGGTCATCCGCGTGGAGGCAGGCAAAGGCCGGAATGACCGCTACGTGATGCTCTCGCCCAGGCTGTTGGGCATTCTTCGGGATTATTGGGAGACGGCCCATCCGAGAGAATGGCTCTTCCCAGGCGAGCGGCCTGGGGAGCCGATCACGAGGTTCTCGGTCGAGCGCGCCTGTCGGCAGGCACGTGAGCGATCCGGGGTCACGCGGCCGATCACCCCGCATTCTTTGCGCCATGCGTTTGCGGTCCATTTGCTGGAGGCCGGCGCCGATCTGCGCACCATCCAGTTGCTGCTTGGTCATCGCAGCCTGACCACGACGTCGAAATATCTTCAGATCGCCACCAGCAAGGTCTGCGCCACCGCCAGTCCGCTGGATGCCTTGCCCACCATGACGCCCACGGTGCCGGACCTCGTTCCCGCCTGACCGGCGGGTTCCGTGGTCCGTGAGGGGCTGGAAGTGGCGGATGTGTTCCGCCACTTTGGCCCCGCTTTGCGTGATCAGAACGGCGCGTCGCTGTCCGCCGCGCGGCGGCGTGCCATGATCGCGATCGAGAGTTGCCGCACCGCCGCTCTCGGGGGTCACCTCGAGCGGTGCGGCGATTGCGGCCATCAACGAGTGGCCTACAACTCGTGCAGAAATCGTAACTGTCCGAAATGCCAGGGTCTCGCACGGGCCCAATGGCTCAAGGACCGTCAGGCCGAACTGCTCGATGTGCCCTACTTCCACGTGGTGTTCACGGTGCCCCAGCAGATCGAGGTCATCGCCTTCCAGAACCAGACCATCATCTACGATATCCTGTTCCGAGCGGCGTCGGAGACGTTGCGTAAGATCGCCGCCGATCCAGACCATCTGGGCGCGGAGATCGGCTTCCTGGGTGTGCTGCACACCTGGGGACAAAATTTGTTGCACCACCCGCACATTCACTTTCTTGTTCCTGGCGGCGGGATCGCGCTGGACGGTGAAAGCTGGATAGCCTGCCGGCCGGGGTTCCTCCTGCCGGTCACAGTGCTCTCGCGGATGTTTCGAGGCTTGTTCCTCCACTATCTGGAAAAGGCCTTCACCGCCGGTGAGCTGCAATTCTTCGCCGCGTACCGCCACCTTCATGAACCAGCCGCGTTCCGGCGGCATCTGGCGCCGATCTGGAACACCGAGTGGGTGGTCTACGCCAAGCGGCCTTTCGCCGGGCCAGCCCAGGTCCTCGACTATGTCGGACGCTACACCCACCGTGTCGCCATCTCCAACAACCGGCTGCTGTCCATGGACAACGGCAAGGTCCGCTTCCGCTGGAAGGATTACCGGGACGGCAACCGCCAGAAGACGATGACGCTGGATGGTGGGGAGTTCATCCGCCGCTTCCTGATCCATGTGCTGCCGGACGGGTTTCACCGCATCCGCTACTATGGCTTCCTCGGCAACTGTCACCGCACCCGGAAACTCGCACGCTGCCGCGAGCTACTCGGGATGGCGCCGGCCGCACCCGCGCCCGATCCGCCCGCTGATTATCGTGATCGCTTCAAGGCGCTGACCGGACGGTCTCTGAGGGAGTGTCCACACTGCCACGCCGGCATCATGGTTGTGATGAACAGCATCGCGCGGACCAGGATCTGCCAGCTGGTTCCGGACACATCATGATCCAACTCTTTCGCTCCGAGCGCGCGACGCCAAATCGCCTGCCAGACCAGGGTGGGGATGCTTGCGTCCCGCGCCATTCCGAAGCGCCTCAGGAGGGGGCAAACGTCCAGCTCCTGATGGATCTTGCCCCTCTGAGAGATGCTTGGCACGGCGCACAGGCTCAAACCGCCGCTAGCGGCCCCTCACCTGCGCACTGGCGATGGGTTCCGCGCCATTCAACGCCCATAGCCGTGGCGGCGGGGGCGGCGGTTTAGTCCAATACGTTTTTCGCTCACCGGCGCGGAAGCCAGCTAGGCAATCTTCGCGGAGAGGCTCGTGCGCCGCGCCGCTAAGCGAAAAACGCTCTTCATTATGTGCCCAGGAACATAATCGGGGATCACCTTCTTCGGGCAGCCGCCGATATAGGCGAAGGCGCGGACATGGGCACCGAGCCAGTCCTCGTGACCTTGGGTCCAGCTCGCTTCGGCGTAGGTCAGGTCCGAGCAGGGCAAGCAGGCAACGAAAACCTGCGCCTGGCGGACGACATCCTTGTCGATGACACTCAGCGTCATGCCGGCGTAATCGACTTCGAGCGCCTCGCCGGCGCGATGCTGCCGGCGCATCGTCGGCGGCCGGGAGTGTCGCTGCCAGGCATGGAAATGCGCGCAGAACTGGGTGTAGCGGTAGCCCTCCGGATGCCGGCTCAGATATTCCAGCCACAGCAGCCGCAGTGTCACGCCGCGGCCACGCAGCTCCTTCTCGACCGCCTCCCAATCCGGCAACGGACGATCCCAATGGCGCGTGTCAACGGCCGCGAACAGGCGTCGGTCAAGCTCCTCCTCGCTCAGCTCCGCCACGGTTTCCCAGTTCAGCCCGGCCGCCGCGGCGCGGTCGAGATATTCCTTCACGGTCGAGCGCGCGATCCGCACGCTGCGCGACACCGCTGTATCGCTCAGCCCCAGCCCCTCTTTGAGCCGAAGCACTTCCTTGATCCGCCGCATCGCCACCTTCGGTCTTGGCATCTCCCCGCGCCCCCGAAAAGGGGCGACGGTAGCCGCCATTACTTGCCGCTCAGCAGCGAGGCCAGAGCCGATCAGGGGTGCCGAAAACGCCGATATCAGGTGCCGGATTGGAGCGAAATCAGGTGCCGCTTTCCGCCGAAATCACCTGCCGCTTTCGACCGAAATCAGGTGCCGGTTTGCTCCGATTTTTGCAACGATGCGGCCGTAGCCTCTTTCCTGATGAAAAACGAACTGTATTGTAAATTGATCTGTCACAATCTCTCATGTCTTATCAAGGCGATG